>PLIU01000132.1 GCA_003140095.1 Verrucomicrobiales bacterium
AGCTTCGTGTAGGGCAATCCAAGCGCGGTGATTACCCGGTCACCCCGCCCTTCTGACGGCCCCAACCCGACAAAAATCACCTGATCTTCGTCGTGGTTGATGATTTCGCCCAAAGCTGATTCCAGTTCAACCTTCTCCGATGGATTCAGATCGCACTCGAACACCGAGAATTGCAGGTGGTCGCCAAAATTGCCGCAGGTCTTAAACACCTTTCGCAGCCGTTTGTCATCAGCAATATCGTAACAAACCAAATAAGTCGTGCGCATGGGTCACCTCGTCAACAATGGAATGTATTCAGCAATTTCGCCAGTCAGCGTTTTGGCCAACAATCGCGCCTGCAATTCAAGCGCCCGACGATAGCTGACTTTGTAGTCAAATAAGGGATGTGTGATCAACGAACTCATGCGCTGTTCATACATCTGGAAAAAGCGTTTGCGCCCCGGCGCGGTGAGGTTCACCGCTTGACCAGCCCGCACAAAATCCTTTTCCGTGACAACGCGATTATTGATGCAACTCAACACCGTGGACTCCGCCACCAACGGTCTCATTTCCTCCATCAAATCCAACCCCAATGCCGGTCGCCCAAAACGTGGCTGGTGATAAAATCCAATGTAAGGATCAAATCCGACTGCCAGGGCGGCGAGGGTGCAATCTTTGGCCAACATGCTGTAAGCCAAGGAAAGCATTGCGTTAACAGGGTCGGTCGGTGGACGGCGGTTGCGATTGGTAAAGTTGAAGTTGAATGCGAGTTGTTTGGCGTTTTTGCCCGGCATTTCGAGGCCGGGCAGGTCGTCGTCTTCAACCTTGACCATGCCGCTGAATTGCTGGAAATACTGGCTCGCAGCCGCACCCTCGATTCCAAGAAGTTCCGCGATTGAAGCGGCGGCCAGCGCATCCTCGGATGCTCGTTTTAGTTTCAAGATGATCGGCTCCGGCGGCTCAAGATGGTTTCGCATGAGCAAAGTGCGATGATTGCGAATTTTTCCATGCACAAACTGCCTCGCTAGCGACAAACATACGGTTTCGTCGCGTGCGAACCGGAATTGCTCCATGCGTAAAAACACGTTTTTCAGGGCATGGCCGCGTGTGATACCGTAAAACCANNTGAGTCGAGATTTGGATGTTTCCAAACAGCGCAACGTGTGAAAGATCGCGCATCCGCACTTCCTCTATGACCCTGTCTTTTTCTTTGACCGTCAACACCTCGTCCTTGCATCCAACACGATAACCCTGGGTGTTCAGATACAGCGGACGGGTATCGTCTCGCGCGGCAATCAACCTGCGGGGTGGCTCTCCCGCCACACCCTTCGAGTCCTCCGGCGTGTCTGTTGCCTCTCCAACCCTCAAATCAATCGCCGCACGGGTCTGCGCCAGCATTCGTGTTTCGTCCGGCAGACAAACCGGCGCGAGTGAACAACGCACACACTTCGGAGAATGGATCAGCGGCGCGGGAATCGGCCCGGTAATGACTCGCTTGGCTTCGGCAATGTTTTGCAGAATCCAATTTTCCAGTTCGGGGGTGATGGGCAAGCGAACACGCTGCTTCGTGGCACGATAATAAATGACGCCCTCGTTGCAGATGTAACCGTTGTCACGCAAAATCAGCGCCTGCAATCCAAGCTGCATCTTGTCGGTGTCCCACAATTCGTTGGCCTCTTCTCCTTCTTTGGGCGCGCCCGCCTTGTAGTCAACCGGGCAGACTTCCGACGCCGTGAACAAATCTTCTTTCTCAGTCTTCGACTCGACCAGGTCCATTTTCGCTACGACGCCCAATCGCTCGGAACCCATCTGCACGGAGCGCGAATGAATTGTTTCGGGGTCCGCGTTTTGCGCTTCTGCCTCTTTAGTTGGAGCTTCAACGGTCGCCGGTGGCTCATCCTGCGTCGTCTTCTTCGATTTCCTCTTGGCCGCAGGCAAAGCACCGTTGCCCGAATCAACACGCTTATGAATGGCATCGCCCCGCAACGTATCCACACTTTCAACGAATACCCCTTCGACAAATTCGTAATAGAACAGCCGCCGACAATAAACGAACTCGTTCAACATCCGCGCGGGAATTTGCTGTGGCTCATTCTCCTGGCGAGAGGGTGGTGGCGGGGGCTGCGGCAATGTGGGCGCTGGAGTTTCGACCGCAGGTGGTGCAACGACGACCAGTTGTGACTCAACGGCCTCTATCCGCAAGACAATCTTCACCTGTTTCGGCTCGCCGGTTTTCTGTGGTGCCTCCCGTTCGCCGCCCAATCTGGCACCCCCTCCACCGGGCGAAAGACCCCTCGGCATCGGTGACGATTCCGTTTCACTCAAACGATTTTCGGACGAAGCTGATGGGTCTTGGTCATTCATAATTTTGATTGTCAGTCACTTATCGGCACGAACAGGCCGAGACCGAAATGAGCGCCGTAGCCGAGGCCGAATGGCAACGAAACCTCCCTTTCAAAATCAATACGCAAAGCATAACCAAAGTTGCCAGCACGAGTGCCGCCGCCGGTGCGGCGATTGCGTTGAAAATCGAGGCATGGAATATCGCGCAATTCGTATTTGATTCGGGCGCCTAGTGAACTGACCGTCACGACGGGCAATCCAGGCGCATTCGTCTCAAGAAGCCGCCAGCAATCGTGTTCAGGCGAACCAATTTGGAGGTGCTTCTTTTCATCCATTTTCGTTGCCCCTGCACGGCTGGCTTTAGGGTGCCTGACAGGAATGAAAGGCGTGAACGAGACCCAAGCTTTCGATTTGTGAAAATATGGCGAGGCGATAAAAAAGTCATCGGGTTGGCCCGTGGCGAGGAGAATGATTCTCACGTCGAATCCTTCCGTGCCCCAAACTTGGCGGAGTTTGCCCAGGGCGCGGCAGGCTGCTTCATCGAATCCGCCGGGCGCGTGCAAGGTCATGTGCGTGAGATAGCCATGCCGGTCACATTCGGGTAGAAAATATACATGACTATTGCCTTGGAGTGGGGCTTTGCCGTCATCCCGTCCGGTCAGTGAAGGACTATTCTGGTTGTCTTGGAGTTTGCTGCAAAGAGCTTGATGAAACCGTTCAGCCAGACTGAGCGATTGGGTGATCGAAGGCGGCACTTTGCTGACAATTGCAAAGCGTGCGACTTTGGGAAAAGTAATCCGAGTCTTTGATGATTCCGTGTGAGGGGCAATCTTGAAGCAATCGCGCGGACGAAGGTATTCGACCCAACGCGCGCCGGGCGGAAGGTTCCAACCGTCTTTCTTCCAATCGGCAGTGTCAAGTTGGAGGGCTGAAAAAAGCGAAACGGGCAACGCAGCAGCCTTTTTCTTTCCCTTGGCTTTTTTGTCGGCAGAATCGTTCTGGTTTGTGGCCCATTCGGAATACGTGGCAGAAACTTGAGGCGTCAATAAACGAACCGGTTCACCTTGGTCGGCAAGCTTACTTTTATCGGCAGGAACGGTCCATCCATCGGCGGAAACATTCTCAGGATAGCCGTTTTCGAGCATTGCACTGATCAAACTTTCGGCGCGGCCCAGGTAATTGAGAGTTTCAAGCAGAGTGGCGAGCAGTGCGCGCTCGTCAGGATTCAACTCCACGTCCCATCGAATCCAGAGGCTCTGCCCTGCGGCGACATGAACAAAGGTGTCGAAGACCTTGGTCTTGGATTCTTTGGGACCAACAATCACCGGCATGTAATGTCGCGTATGTGCAGTTGTCGCTTCGGGAAGAAAATACTCAGGCGGCGATGCGGCAAGTTTTTCGACCAAACTACCCAGTATGGTTTCATCGCGCCGGTGCTTCCAATGCCAGCAGGCGATTATTGCCCGGCACAAACGCCACGGACAGGGTGGCCATTCGGGAACGCCTTCGTTCACATGGCTTCCCCAAGCGGTGGCGTGCCAACGACCGGTCGGGAAATCAAGCTTAATAAAGATCATTAGAAAGTGACGGTTGTTGTTGTCGGCTTTGCGAACTTGTCTGTGCAAGATTTGATGAGCGACGGCAATGCAGCTTTAATCTCTTCTAGCTCAGGTAATTCAAAGCCTGTTTTTGGTTTCACGACCGTGATTTTTTCAACCTCAAGATCGCAAGCCGTTCGCGGACGAAATGGATTATCGAGCAAAGAGCGAATTTTGAAGAGCGCCAGAACATAGAGAAGTTCTTCAACGGCATCGCCAAGGCCGTAGCCACGGATCTGAGCCAAATCCACGTTGAAAAATGCGGTGATGTTGCCGCAGAACTCATCGCGGTGAAATGGAACGTTGCCAAAGCCTTCCTTGCTAGTTTTCCCTTCCTCACCTTTGCCAGGATTCACATGGTCGTTCTTCACACCACCGCTGGCCGCGACGGTAACTTCTGACGCTTCGATGAAGGCGGTAATGGCACGCGGAATCCGCATACGGCCTCCGGCGATTTCGCTTTTGGCAATGAAGATGCCGTGCATCAGTGAGTTGACGTCATATTTAAGCAGCACCGACGCGAGCTTTCGCAAGTCAACGCGGCCTTCCTTTTCAACGCCAAGCTCCTTTTTGAGAGTGTCAACAAAGGGGTCTTTGCCTTCAAGGATGTAAGGGCTGTTAAGACGGTGCGCCTCCAACACCGAATTAGTCACCGCATTGCCTTGTTTATCTTTGACAGCGACGAGCGGCAAACCTTTGAGAGGTGCGACCCAATCATTTTCGTTGGTATCCCAACAAACCGTTTCCAAACGATTCGCCATGCTTTGAGCGGATTCGACGAGCAACATGCTTTTGCCGTCGGCAGATTTGTAGGTGGCTGCGCCCAAGTCAGGGAAGCCGGTTGGTTGGAAGCGCGTGCCTAGCAGGGGCTTCATTTGTGCAATGACGAGGAGACGCGAGGTATTGCTCAGTTTGGATATATCCATATAATTCTTAATTGGTTAAGGTTTGCAGTGAACGGCTTTCATTTGGAAAGAAATCGGGAGCCACCATTTCGCCAACAGCAGCGAATTGCGAATCCCACAACGGAAACAACAACGCCGCAGCGGAGCGTCTGGCAGCCTCACCATTTAGTGGAATGGAAATGTGTGTGATGGGAATATTTGAACCATGCAGACGGCGCAATACCTGCCTGGATGCACGTGTGCCATCGCCACTAGCAGCCAAATTGAAAATGATCGCCTCGATGGGAATCTGCTTGTCTTCAGGAAGTCGACCTGCGAAACAAAGCTTAAGCTGTGCATAAAATGCTGGCGGCAACTCCTTTTGGTCTTCGGGAGATGGCCGTTCCGGCGTGATTTCCTTGGAAAAGCTCTCGCCGGAAAAATCCACGAGGCACAAACCCCAAAGAAGTTGAGCAAAGCGCTTTTCATCAATGCGCCCTTCGATGAAAGCAGCGATGTCGCATGGCCATGCGGTAAGTCTGGCAAATTCAGGCCAAGATTCCATGCTTGCGTTTTTGGCGAGCAAAATTCGCCGCCTCATTATGGCGCAAAGCACGCTGGTAATCTCGCCTTCATTCCAAACAACTTCGTGTTTTGTCTCTACATCCCAATTCACCCAACCCTTATCGCCAGGAACGATTTTGACTGGTTCTAAATGCCGACGAATTGGGAAAAACTCTTTCCGAAACCAACCACCGACAGAGGATAGGGCGGCCGCCAGACGATATTCAGGAGTTCCGTCGTCGGCAGCTTTAATCCAACCGTGTCGTAGCGGAGGGATTGGCTGGAGGAAGGATTCCGTGCGCCATTTTTCGCGACTGGCCAAGGCGTGTTCACATTCTCCCAAAGCAATGAGAAGCTCTTGAGCAGTATCAGGATTGTCTTTTTGAGCAGTGGCAGCTTGGGCAAAAATGGCGGCCTCCAAACGGTTTGCGGCGCGTCGGATGGAACTGGGTGCCGTGTCCGTTTTTGCTTTGGCAAGAAAGCGCGAAATCCAACCGTCACAAGCGGCAAGCAGGTCGGTGATGACAGAATCCCGACAAACGCGCAGTCGTTGAAGTGGAGTCGCAAAATACGCCAGTCCATTGCGCACATGAAATCCGTAGCGTTCAAATTCGACGATACCGCGGTCCACGCCGAGAGAAGCCACTGCTTGCGCGAAATCCACACCGTTTTTTGCAGGACGGCGACCGACCCAGGCGCGACCTTCACTGAATAAATTTTTGAGTTCGTCAAGGCTGCACGGGTTTTTCCAAAGTGGCATCCAGATTTCGCATCGCGCCTCTTTTTCATCAGAGTCGGCGGCGCTCCCATAACCAGCACCCGAGGATTGAACGCAAAAAGGATAAACAAGCTGGCCCGGCGCACTGCCTTGGAGCCGTTTGACGGCAGCGGCGGCGAAAAGCATCGCGCCTTCGAGCGCCAGGATGAAATCCCAAGGATTCACGGCGCTCTTGGCGTCGAATCCCGTGGAGGCGTTCGCACCCCCGCTCGCCGCCGGACTGAATTGGCCGATGGGATTGTCTTCGAGACCTCTAACAGACGTGTCGAACAGGGCGTGATCAAGAAGGGGGCCAGATGCCAAAGTGGCCGTGCTCTTTTCAAAATCAAAGACCTCGGTGAGGCGCTGCATGAAGTTATTGGTAAATTCCAACCGACCATCATTTCCGCCTGTGCCCAGAAGCGGAGGATATTTTGCGCCGTCATCGGTAAGAACGAAGGCGCTGTCAAGCCACTCAAGCGCGGGTTCGGGAAAAGAATTTCGACAACGCAGCAATAGTTTTTCTTTGGCGTCTTTCTCAGGCTTTTCCTTGAGGTTCAACGAGGCAATAGCCGTCCGGGCTGATGCAATGGTTTCCCTATACATAGCAAATCGCTCTGTAACCGATGACCCTATAGCCTTGAGGGCGGTCGCGTTGTCTTTCGGATAAAAGCCGCTTCCTCCATTCCACGGTGCCACGATGGATGAAGGGGCGTAACGATTTAGGAAAAAGTCTCTGACCGCAGTTTTGTCGTAATTGGAAACGACCGTGAACGTATTGCCAGTCCAAACGCCTTTGGGATGCGATTCCGGACACTGTTGAGCCAGTAAGCGCAAGATACCAAGCGCCTTAAGATAAGAGGCCAGTGGCGCCGGAGTGCAACCGGGAAGTGAAATGATATTCATAAAGGCTTTACCCATTGAAATTCATTTGTTAAATTAAACCCATGACCGGTGGCGGAGGCGGAGGGATTCGAACCCTCGATAGCCCATCACGACTATGCCGGATTATAAGTCCGGTGTGTTTAACCACTCCACCACGCCTCCGGTCTTCGCTCGACCCATTTAACGAGCAAAATAGTCCAATACCAGAGAGGGTAGTGGATTTTTTGAAAACTGCAAGCACCACTTTAAGGTTTCTCATCCGTTCAACGAAACATCTCTTTAAGAGTTGACTTGTTATTCTGATATGGTATTTTTTCACGGTGAATCCTTTCAGCGTGAGCTGAGAGGCCCCCTTGAAGCAAGAGATGTCTTGTTGTCCGGATATCGAATCCTTCACCAAATTCCGCGCCCATACGGGCGCGGCCCCTTTTATGGTGGATGTTCATTTTGATCCTTGCGCATCCGCCGCACGAAGTAAGGTTTCCAACCAAGCGAGACGGAAAATGCCGAGTTGCGGATCGTCGCGCAACGAAAGAGCGCGAGCGCTCCATGAGGGGACGCCACCCTGTTCGCCCAATTTCATGCAAGAAAGATTGATTTGGATTGGCTCAAAGATTTTTCCTTCAAGCGTCAGCTTCTTGATCGAGTTTTCGGCAGGTAATTTTTCACCGTGCCAGATTCCGCGCGCGAACAAAACTTCGCCAGTGGAATTGTCGGGCGGCACTTGCTCGCCCGGCATAGAACGAATTGAGAGCCGGACTTTGCCGTGATGGGCAGCGATGAGATAGGCAGTGAGGCTTTGGATGAAAGTATCTTCACAACCACCAATTTGCAACCATGCTAACGCGGATGCGAGTTCGTGGCGAAAATGGCGGCGTTCGTGCCGACAACCAGGTTTCCACGGTGCTTTAGCGAGAAAAAGACCGTTGAATTTTTCTGGAATGTTTTTCTGGTTTTTGGTGAGAAAGTTTTGAAAGCAAGCGTGGGCCTTGCCAACATCGTGCCAGTGAGCGGCTTTCAGCAAAGGTTGCGACCACGAAAGAGACGAAGGAAGCGCATCGATGATTTTCTGGCAGGCGTCACTGACATCATTCGTATGCTCTTCAATGCTCAGGAACGCTTTTGCCATACTTTCATCGTCAAGCCCCTGGCCATCTGCCATACTTTCATCGTCAAGCCCCTGGCCATCGCGGGGTGATTTGGGTTTTAGTTGGTTGGAAAGGAGGGCGAATGGCTCCTTGGATTTTTCACCAGTCCAGCCGAGTTTTTCCGAATAACCACCCAACGCAGAATCGATGAGATACATTTGGCCGGGTGCGATGCGATCTGGGCGCTGCCATTCGCCATCCAAGGCGTTCCAGTTCCAAATGCGGGTTTTGTCTTTTTTGAAAAACTTATCAAAATCGCCCAGCGAAACACGCACCAGTTCTTGACGAAGAGGTTCGATGTCTTCGTCCGGCATTTCCTTGGCCACAATCTCTCGCCAGAAAACCTGCACGTCGCGCTCATCGTCGTCGCGAATGTAGCGCCCCACATCAATATCCAACCCTGCGAGATCCGGGGTTGTGTCGAAAAGATCGATCAGGTCCTTGCGGCGAAGAATGTGCATTTCGGATAGAGGTTCGTCTGCGTGGATTTTTTCGAGTGCGGCGGGGGATGCCCCGGAACATTCAACTTCACGTAACAACGTGCGCGCCGTGGCAAGTTGCGCTGGCATGTAAGGAAGAGCCAAACCGCCAGCAGTTTTTTCATCCTCAGCTTCCAGATTGATCCAGAAAACATCCGCACCCTCTTTGTCGGTGAATTCGCCCTTGCGATTGCAGCGCCCAAAACGCTGGACGAGCGAAGACCACGGGGCCAGTTCAGTAATCAGGGTGCGGGAGGAAATGTCCACGCCCGCTTCGATGGCCTGCGTTGCGACAATAATTCTTTCACCCGGTTCCTTTATTTTGCCAGACAGCTTGTCACGTTCTATCGGGCGAAAACGCGAATGGACCAGAATGCGCTCGGGCAGCGGTTGTCGTGTCGCAGCTTTTTCAAGCGCGGTAAAAAGCTCCTTGGCCCGATTGACACGGTTTAAAATGACAATAGTAACACTGCCGGACTGGTGTTTTTCGATGATGCTGGCGGCAAGTTTTTCGACATAAGGTTCGACAACTTTTGCGGAGTCAGAGGCCAAGGTGAAAGGGAGGGGCGCGAGCCGTTTGATGGCGTTGACCCGCTGGGCGACTGCGGGGTCTTTATGATCATCGCCTGCGAGCGCAAGTTTATCATCTCTTTCGCGATGATCGGGCGTATCGAGCAGACGTTTGTCAAGCGTCGCGCTGGCCCACCAAGTAGCGCACCCGGCAGCGACACCAATTTTCCGGCGCAGACCGTCCAATTGGGCGGAAGTTTGAACGCCCACTCCCATCAATTGAGTTTCATCAAGAATCCACAGGGAATCATTGTTGAGCAACCCAAAGTGCATGGGCCAGCGGGCGCGACCCATACCGTAGCCGCGATTGAGAGCACGCGAAAGAAGCATATCTTGCGTGCCGATGAGAATGGCGGGGCGTTCGGGGTGGATATCCCAATCGCGTTTGGTATCAATGAGTTCCTCACCGCCCATCAGAACAATCGGCGAATGTTCGGCCAGCCATTGCAGGTCATTCAACGCAGGGCCAGTGATGTCCAAGTCGGCGGCGTTCTTGAGAAGATTCTTCAACCATTTACCAACTTCATCTCGCGTTTGTTCCACAAGTGTACGCATTGGCAGGCAGTACACGAGCCGACGCGGCCACTCCAAATTCTGGATTTGAACCCGATTCCAGAGCCAAGCCAGAACGACAGCGGCAGTTTTGCCGAGACCGGTTGGGATGTTGATGAGTTGAGATTGGCAAGCTGTGTCGGTGTCCCGGCCAGCAAGCCGTCGTTGGTAGTCGAATGGTTCATGGCCGCAAGTTGCGCCATTGAAAAATCGGTCGAAGCCTGGCGAGTTCACAACTCGCCGCCTTCCACAAGTCCAGTCTCAAGATTTCCGATACTGAATTGCATGAGATCACCTTAAATCGCGCCAATTGGAACCCGCGTTGCGTCGTTTCTCGGCGTGGCCTTAATCTTCTATCAGAATGGCTTGTGAACTGCGAGCACCAAAATCGCGCCCGGCGTTCGTGCATGACACTGATTTACCGGCGGTTCCCGGATCGTCCCCGGTCGCTTCGGTTTGGAGATTGGCTGCCGGAGAACGGAGCGTTTCCAAAGTGAAGCGTTTAGCGGAAAGGCGGAAGGAGCGGAGAGACCGGAGACAAACTCCCAACGGAAGTGCCCCGCGTTTGCGGTGTCCCCAAGCCGGAACGAGCGCGCGCGGAGCAAAGTGGTCGCAAAGGCGTCACAGGGTGCGATCATGGCGCGGAGAGCGCGTTGGTTCCGGCACGCAATCCACGAGCCGATGTCGATGTGTTTGCTCGCGAATTTAACGAATCAGATGGCGGCCAATGAGAAAGCCAAGGAAGACAAATCCCGCAAGCACGAAAATGATTTGAAACCGTTCCTGCCAGGTCATGCGGGCTTCCATGTCGCGGCGTGCCTTTTCCAATCGGATTCGTTCATCCTGAATGTCATTTCTGATTTTCTTTAATTCTTGTTTTGATTCGGCAACGCCGCGCTCCAACTCAAATTTGATTTGCCGCGCAGCCTTTTCGGCTTCAGCCAGATGACCGTGGGAACTGGAAGCGACTTTTTCCATAGCCACCACATATCTTTGGATGACTTCTTCAAATGCCGCAATTTTGTCGTCGCTTGCGGTGCTGAAATTTTTGACTAACACCGCTGTTTGTCGCCGATATTCGGCCAGATGCAGTTCCAGCCATTTCCGAGAATCATTCAATGAGCGCGGAATGCTGGCCGCTGCCTGCCACTGTGCCCGTGTCAGAAGCGCCATTTGGACGGGGAATCCATTTTCATCCCCGTCGCACCATTCCACAAAAATCTTTCGCAGCCGCCTGGCATCATCGGCAGACAGTCCTGCACACAACGAATCAAAATCGGTGTCTTCCATACGTCATTCCCCGAAATTCAGTTGCGGCTGTGCTTTGGCTTTCGCTTCCTCTTTTATGACTGTGGATTTTTCTTTCGGAATCAATTCAGTCGGGAGCAGCAAATCGGCGATGGCAGCATACTGCCGGAACATCTTCTGCATCGCCCACTGGATTTCGCCAGCCAGCAATCGTTCCATGTGGCCGGCTTCCGTGCGCGACAGTTCGGCAAAGCTCAAACCTCGTTTGGCGATGGCCTCGGCTTTTTCCGCCGCCAGCAATGTGGTCGGCGTTAGCATCGGCAACGTGACTGTTTTGGCTCCGTAGTCTAACAGCCGTTTTTCTAATTGCGAATTTTTGAACAAATCGCCTCTGGCTTTGGCCGGGTTGTGGACGATCACATAATCTACTCCGTCGCCGCCGTAGAGAAATAATTTTCCCACGTTGTTCATGCTCTCGGTGTCATCCGTGGGAAACAGGAAAAATGTCAGCCGGACTCCCTGTTCGGCGCACACGTCCAGCACCTGCAATTCCTCCAGTGCGGTCAGGATGAGCGCATCAGCCTGGGCGCGCGTATCAACAATATGGACGGGTGCGGCATCCTTGAGCACCCGTCGGAACAAAGTTAACAATTCGGCCTTGCTCTCCTGTTCATTGCCGAGTTGATACGAGCGGACGATTTCCGGGTGACGATTGGCAAAAGTGTGATGCCGGTCATCCAGGTCGGAGCCGTTCCACGGCACGCCGAGCCGGTCAAGCCACGCGGCGCGGAATTCGGCTTCAAAACTCTTGCCAAGATTGCCTTTGGATTGCGGGTTCAGGTGAATACGTCGGATGGTGTTCATATATTTGTGGGGTCATTGAGTTTGATGTCGTCGGGATTTGGTCGGCGAACCTCACGCGGTGGCGGAGTTGCGGCCAAAATTGGTTTTCGTGCCGGTGCTGGTGCGATTCCGGTTGGGGTGGTGGTTGCTTTCGACACAGATGACGTTTCTTCCCAATGCGCTTGCGCCCGGCGTTGAATGTAGCGCCGATAAAATTGATGCACGCCCTGTGATGTGATGGCGCAGCCTTTTTCATTGGAAAGCACGGCGGCAATTTCCTGCCACGTCCTGCGCCGCTGGCGTTGTTCACGGATGAAATCCACGAATGGTTCAAGCCGGCTGTGAAAAGCCCGACCGCCGCCACAGTGTTTGCGCTTCGCCGGCCCGCCGTCGCTGATGATGTCTGGATTCATCAACGCAAAGTTTAGGGCGTTTCGCACCAAAGTGGTTAGCGCATACTCGGCGGATTAAATGGCAAAGGTGGCTGATTAGGCCGGATAGTGTTGGTGATGAGATTTCTGGGCGTTGAATTCCGTTGACGCCGGGTGTTGATCGGCGTTGACGACGGATGTTGAAAGGCGTTTTGCCGCGTTGACAACATCAACGCCCAGCAACGAATTTCAACACCTGATTTTTTCTGTGCCGGTTTCCGAAGCGAATGCTTCGGGGATGGTGTCTAACCTTATTCTTCTCCATCGGCGTTTCCATCGCCATTCATTTTGGCATCTTCGTGAACGTATAGTTTTTTCGTTTCGTGGCGTGGTGTCCGTGCCTGGCGTGCCCATTTTTTGTCCAAAGCGTTTTTCATACGACTGGCCAATCCAGTCATTTACTGGCTTTTTCCACGGCTGACTTGGGCCGGGTCTGCCTTTTCTCAAACTCTGAGACGCCCAATTCCTTGGCCATGCGAATCGCTTATCGCACTGAACGGGCAGTCTGAAATCGGAAGCGGAACGGAGCAGGTCGGGAGTGGTCTGAACGGACGCCGGCGAAATGGAGCGTGATTTCAGACGGCCCGTTGAGTGCGCCGCCGAATAGGTTCGGATTGAGGCGGCGATTTGTCTGGCCGGTCGCTGAATGCCTGGAAGCGAGCCGGCCAGTCAAAGCGCCGGGGGACATTACCCTGGCAACGAGTTTTCCTTTTTGCCGTGTGCCAGTGATGAAAACCCTAATGAAATCAACGGGTTTTGCAGTTTTTCCCGCCATTTTTTCGCTCTTCATTTTTGTAACTCATTGCGCAAACGAGGTTGAATTACCTGTCATGCTGGTGCCGTATGAAAAAACCATCAGCCTGTCCATTTTATGTATCACCTACATCACGGCACGGAAAATTTGCGGCAAAATGGCAGGCATGAAAATAGGAACAAGCCGTTGTCGTTTTTGCCAACATTATCGAACAGGAATGGCCCATCGCTAGTCCGAAAGTCGTGTGGGAAGCACGCAAGCTTGCCAAAGAAACCCGCTAAACTTGCTTCGTATGGTAATTGTTGACACTTGCCCAACTCCGCATCGGCGCCTGGCTGATGGATTGGCGGCATTGAAATTTCATATGTCCATCTCAGGCCCTTTCGACCGATGGGCTTTGAGCAGAATGTTTCAAAATGAAACAAAGCCCGTTTTGAAAACCGTTAAAGTGACGCCGCATGTTCACTACTGGGCAGAGAAAAACCTGGCCGACGCCAGACTGCATTCCGAGCGCCGACTCTCCCGAAACGATTGGGTCGTTTCGTGTCCGAAAGACCCTATGGCAGTTCAGCTTCGGGCAGGCCGCGGCAAATGACGGGCGAAATGGAATTAAAGATTGTTCGCCATATGAACAAAGCCGGTTTTGAAAACCGTTAGAGTTGCGCCGTATGTTCACTGCCATTGCGCATAAGAATCTGGCCGATGCCGAGAAGTATTTCGACGAGCATCTAACGCAGAATGATTACTATGCGGTCGGTGAAGTTCGTCCCGGCCAATGGATCGGAGTGGGAGCGGAGCGACTGGGATTAAAAGAAAATGTCGTACGCGAGCAATTCCATGCGCTCTGCGAAAATCAAAATCCCCAAACCGGCGAACGTCTGACGCAACGCCAATTGAAAAAGGACCAGCGCCGCGTGCTTTATGATTTCACTTGTTCGGCCCCCAAGTCCGTTTCGGTGCTGGCGGTCACGCTGGATGACCAACGATTGGTGGAAGCGCATGAGGCAGCGGCCAAAATTGCGTTCCGCGAACTGGAAACTTTCGCCGCCACTCGCGTCCGCAAAGGTCGCCTTGAGAACCATGACCGTGTGACCGGCAATTTCGTGGCGGCCGCCTTCGTGCATGACAGTTCCCGTGCGTTGGACCCACAGTTGCATACGCATTTCACCGTGTTCAACGCCACGTTTGATGAGCGGGAAAGATGCTGGAAAGCCCTGCAAGCGCGCGGCATGTATGACGCGATTCGTTACGGCACGGCGGTTTATCGGAATGAATTGGCCAGGCGGGCGCAACAAATCGGCTATCGGATTACCCCGGCCCGACACGGCTTTGAAATCGAGGGCGTCAGCGATGAAATCTTAAAACGGTTTTCCAAGCGCTCCCAGGAGCGTGATGCGGTGGTTCAAGCAATGGAGCAACGGCTGGGGCATAAACTTTCCAATGATGCTGTCGCCCTGGCGGTGCATCAGAGCCGGGCCAAAAAGGTCAAAGGCATTGCCACGGCGGAAGTCCGGGAACGCCAGTGGTCCCAGTTGTCAGCCGATGAACAGCAATCGCTGCAAACACTCCGCGCGTCGGCTCGCCCGTCGAGCTTGCCACGGATTGCCCTGGTGGAAAATCAAGCCTTGAACCATGCCGTTGAACATGTCTTCGAGCGCAAATCGGTGGCGCCGGAGCATGAACTGTTGAACGTGGCGTTATCGCATCGCCTGGGTGCGGTGGATTTGAACCATTTGAAAGCGGCAGTGAAGTATTTGCCAGATTTGGTCAAGACGGAACGCGGAGTTTCGACCAAGGAAATTGTGGCGATGGAATTGGATTTAATCCAGACGGTCAATGCGGGCTGCGATTCGGTTGCGCCGTTGCATCCCAGTTATCGGCCTGCCGATTGGCTGGGCGAAGATCAACGGCGGGCGATTTACCATGTCTTGCGCACCAGTGACCGCATAACCGGCCTGCGCGGTCTGGCGGGCACAGGCAAAACGACTGCCCTGCGTGAACTGGTCGCCGCCTGCAAAGAAGCGCAAGTCCAACCGCTGTTCTGTGCGCCGACAGCGGCGGCAACGGATGTTCTCCGCAGAGAGGGATTCGAGGCGGTCACGCTGCAAAGCCTGTTGCTCTCCAGGCCATTATTGCTCAAGGACAAGCTGGTGGTGCTGGATGAGGCCGGGGCGGTGGGCATAGACGATATGAACCGGCTTTTTGATTTGGGGAAGAAATGCCGGATTGTCCTGTCCGGTGATACCGGCCAGCACAGTTCCGTTCCTCGTGGTGATGCACTGCGGATTTTGGAGCGGCATTCCGATTTCAAATCCGGCCAGTTGACGGCCATCCGGCGGCAGCGCAAAGCCGAATATCGCAAAGCCGTGGAACTGGCCGCACAGAAGCGGACGGTGGAGGCATTCGCCCAACTGGAACGCATGGGAGCGGTCGCCGAATTTTCAGGTGATAAATTGCACAGTGAAGCCGCCCAGTCGTATGTAAAAGCATTGGCACAAAATCGATCTGCGTTGCTGGTCGCGCCGACATGGAATGAAATTGAAGCGGTGACGGAAAAAGTCCGCGCCGCGTTGAAAACGTCCGGTCGGCTGGCTGGCGAAGAAAAGGAATTTCAAGTTTTTGATTCGCTTTCGTGGACGGAAGCGCAGAAGCGCGATGTGCGGCAATACCGTCCCGGCATGGCAATTCGCTTCCACCGTGGCAAAGGTGATTTTGCCAAAGATGAAACCGTCGCGGTGGTCGCCGTCGAAAACGATTTGCTCAAAGTCCAGCGTGCCGATGGTTCGGAAAGTCTTTTCCCCTTGGGTCAAGGAGCTGCCCTGTGTGCCTGCTTTGATGTGGGTGAGAAACGGCAGTTGAAAGTGGCCGTTGGTGACAGGTTGTTGTTGCAATCAAACTGGCAGAAGAGATTCGTGAATGGTGAATTGGTCGAGGTCAAAGCCTTTCATGGCGATTCCATTGTCCTGGCCGATGGCCGGGTGATTCCTGAAAATTACCGCACTTTCACGCACGGCTACGCCGTCACGTCGCACGCCGCTCAGGGCAAGACGGTGGATGAAGTGCTGGTCGTGGCGTCAGCGCGTTCACTCCCCGCCGTCCATCAGGAACAATTTTACGTCAGCATCTCGCGCGGACGCGAACGCTGTCAGATTTTCAC
>PLIU01000089.1 GCA_003140095.1 Verrucomicrobiales bacterium
CTCCCAGATGAAATGGCCCTGCTTTGTCCCGAAGGGACAGCAGGACCGAGCGATCGCCGAGGATATTGGCATTGTTGTAGCCGAACTTCGATGAGTGCGAAAAAAACAAAGCCAATCCGGAAAACCCACTTTTATCTCGTCCACCCATTCGTGCCCAGGTTCTTGATCCAGGCGGCGGATTGGGAATACTGTGCGAAGGCCTTCTCGCCGAGTGTTTGGCGGGCCGCTTTTTCCGTCTCGGCCTCGATGGACTGGAGGGCCGCTTCGACGCGGTCCGGCGGGATATTGTTGTTGGACAAAAGTTTATGCCTCGCCTCTTCCGCAGCCAGCCGCATGTCCAGCAATGCGTCGGAAGCGTCGGCGGGCAGTTCATAGCGCTGGCTCAACAGGCACAGATTCTGATAATCGGGGTCCTGCGAACGGTCCAGTTGCGCCACGCGGTCGCCGACCAAATTCGCTTTGAATGCTTTCATCATCTCCGCCTCGTCGGACGCCTTGGCGGCAATCACCGTGGTGTCGTTGGTGTCCTCGAATTCGTAGGCGTCATCGATGGCCTTTTGCCGCTGATACAGGTCGCGGAACTCTTGCTCCGTCGGGTTGAACCCGATCCATTGCTGGCGCAGCCTGTCAGCGGTGGCGGAGGTGCTCAATTCGTACAGCTCCTTTTCCTGGGGACTGAGGACTTGGGCCAGCGCCTCGTCCTGGGATTGGTCGATCTGCCGCAGTTGTTCAATTTCCGACGGCAACGGTTTTCCGTTTTGCAAATTGTACAGAATCTGCTCCCGTTCGCCCTCGAACTGTTCGCGCAGGGACAGGACTTTCGTGCGCTGGTCTTCGGACAGAAACGCCAGGCGGCGGCCTTCCTCGTCCGCATCGACGAAGTATTTGTTGAGTTCCCGTTCGTAATTGATGCCCAGCAGTTGGCGCAGGACGGCGGGAAGATCCTTGTCGATCTGGGCCAACTGGCGGTCGCGTTCTTCGATTTGAGGCTCGGTCAATTTGCGTTTGTCGTTCGTTTCCCAGTACCGGAAGGGGCGCCCGTTATGATAGTATTGGCCGCGGCGTTGCGCGTAGAGGCGCATGACGTCGGTGATAATGATGTCCTTGATGGTGCTTTCCGGGCAGTCCACGGCGCGGAGGTTGGCGATGAATTGCCGATAATTGGTGGATTCGAGCTGGCTCCAATGGAAGTCGTTGGTTTGATAGAGGATCAACGGTTCGGCCGGCGAAGAAGGTTCCGGCGCGGCGGCTCTGGCTTTCCAGGCGGCCAACTCCACTTGGGTTGTCTCGCGCTCCTTTTCTGTTTGCCCTCCCCAATACTCGCCAAAAAGGACATACCCCGCCGCCACCGCCGCGACGTTGAGCAGCAAGAGAAGAACAACGAACTTCATCTTCATCGACGCGAGGGTACGAAGAACATGGCGCGCCTGCAAGAGGAGATGTTCGGTTTTTTCCATGAAGCCGGTTCCGCATTGCTCTTTGCCTGCAAAACTTTAGCTTTCTGCACCGTGGACAATAGTCTGCCTACAGTGACCGTCATCATTGCCGCCCGGCCGGATATGGCCGAGGTCAGCGCCGTCGCGGCCGCGCGGCAATTGGATTATCCCCACGACAAATTGGAAATCATCCTGGCGCGGGGCAAACAGCCATCGGTGCAGCGCAACACCGCCCTGCGCGCCGCCGCCGGGGAGATCATTTACTTTCTGGACGATGATTCCAGGGCGTTGCCCGGGAATGCGCGGCGCGCGGTGGCGCAATTTACCTCGGCGGATGTCAAGATGGTGGGAGGGCCGAGCATTTGTCCGCAGGATGCGCCGGGGCTGGAGCAGGCGTTTGCTTTGACGATGGGCGCCTGGCTGGCTTTTTTCTCCAGTTGCGCGCGTTACCGGAAGGTGGGAAAGCCGCGCGCGACCAGCGAAAAGGAATTGATCTTGTGCAATCTGCTGGCCCGGCGCGATGCCCTGCTCGATCTGGGCGGATTTAACGAAAAGCTTTATCCCAACGAAGAAAATGCCTTGATGGATGAATTGCAGAAGCGCGGCGGAAAGCTGCTCTACGATCCTGAACTCATTGCCTATCGGCGGCCGCGTCCGACTTTGAGGGCCTTTGGACGGATGCTCATGAATTATGGCCGGGGCAGGGCGGAGCAATTTCGCCTGCACCCCACCATCCGGTCCGCGCCGAATTTTGTTCCGCCGCTCTTTTGCCTCTTTCTGGCGCTGTTGCCGGTTCTGCCACGCTTTTGTTGGCAGATGCTGGCAATCTACGGCGCGGGGGTTCTCGTTCAGTCGCTGGCCGCGGCGCCGTTGAAAAAGCTGCATTGGTTCCCGGCCATCGCCGTTCTGATTTTTGCGAGCCATGTTCTCTACGGCTTGGGTTTTTGGCGGGGTTGCCTGACCCAACCCAAACCTCCTCCCGCCACGGTCTCGGCGGAAGTGAAATTGGAAAAATTGCAGAGTCTTGGGGACGGGAGCAAGAAACCATGACAACTACATACACATCGGCCTTGGACCGACTGGGACGCTGGGCGGCGCTTGGCCTGCTCCAATTGGGTCTGGGTGCGGCGGCCTTGCTTGCCGCGGCCGCGCCGTGCCGGATTGAAGTAGTTGACAAAGTGTGCGGCTGGCCGGTGCCGCTGGTGGAATTGCAAACCCTGCACGGCGTGAGATTTGTCACGGACAACGCCGGTCTCATCGCCTTCGACCTCCCGGAACTGATGGGCAAGGAAACTTGGTTCGATGTCAAAGGCCAGGGTTACGAAGTCAAAACGGACGGCTTTGGCTACGCCGGGTTCCGGTTCACGCCGGCGCCGGGCCAGGTGCATCGGCTGGAAGTCAACCGCACGATCATCGCCCGGCGGTTGGGCCGCAGCACCGGCGGCGGATTATTCGGCGAAAGCCAGAAACTGGGTGCCGAAGCGTCGTGGCCGGAATCGGGCCTTCTGGGATCGGATTCGGTGCAGAACGCGGTCTATGGCGGAAAACTTTTCTGGCTGTGGGGCGACACGACTCTGCCGAAATATCCATTAGGTATATTTGACAGCACCGCCGCGACGACCGCGCCGCAACCGCTGGCGGCCTTGGCACCGCCGTTGCGCTTGCCGTTGGAATATTTCAAGGACGCCCAGGGCGCGCCCAGGGGCGTGGCCAAAATGCCCGGTTCGGGTCCGACCTGGCTCTCGGCTTGCGTGAGCCTGCCCGACGCGCAGGGCCGCGAGCATTTGGGGGCCACGTATGTGAAAGTGCGCGATCACTTGCATGAATACCGCCGCGGCCTGGCCGTTTGGAACGATGCCACCGCATCCTTCGAGTTGTTCCGGCTTTTGTGGGAGGAGACCGACGCCGCTCCGCATCCTCCTTTGGCGCCGGACGGACACGCCGTCAAATGGACCGATGGCGCCGGGAAATCATGGGTGCTCTTTTGCAATCCGTTCCCCATGATGCGTTGCCCGGCCAACTTCGAGGCCTGGCAAAACACGAATTCCTGGGAGCGGCTGAGTCCGTCAACAACATTGCTGGCGGCGGGAACACGCGCCAGCGTGCGCGCCCATTCCGGCTCGATGGCTTGGAATCCATGGCGGAAGCGGTGGGTCAGTGTCTTTGTGCAAGCCGGCGGAGAACCTTCCCCGCTGGGGGAGGTCTGGTACGCGGAGGCGCGCGCGCCGACCGGGCCGTGGGGGCCGGCGGTCAAGATTCTCAGCCACGACAATTACACTTTCTACAATCCGAGCCTGCATCCGGAGTTCACGCCGGAGAACTCTCCGGTGTTGATCTTTGAGGGAACGTACAGCGCCGAATTCGCCCGCCAACCGCCTCCCACGCCCCGCTACAATTACAACCAGATAGTCTATCGCTTGGACTTGGACGACCCGCGCTTGCTGCCCGCCCATGAAGAATAGGATGGGCGGCAAAGATTTAAAGCTTTCGTGGTTGCGAGACTGACAACCCGGTCCACCTTAAAGTTTTCTTCCCACCAAATGTTGTTGTTCCACGATACACGATGACCCTTCGGCTGATAAATCGACCCCGCGGACTTAAATATTAAGATTTGACCCCGAATGTTTTCCCCTGTGCTGTGGATATGCAATTAATCGCATGTCAAGGGCTTCCAAAATAAAGATCGGTACTGAATGGCCCATTGACTGACGCAAGACGCCACATTGGCTGGCTTAAACAGACAAAGCTCGACGAGGTATCGCGAGATTGCATCTTCGCAAAATGCATTCCCTTTACCACGCCTCCGTTAACGTCGTAAAATGGCGATCCGCTGTCTCCTGGTACGCAATCCGCCTCGTATGCAAGCACTTCCGGAACGAGAATTTCATCTCCGCCGCCAACAGGCACGTAGTAACCTGCAAAATGGCCGAGGAAGTTGGCTTGTAAGGCATTTCTGTCGGTAAAAACGGCATAGGAACCGTTCGGCGTCGGGCAGTTGCTCGGATCGCGCTCGATGCCATTTGGAGACCACTGACTCCAGTAGGCTTGCAATGCCGCTCGCCCGCCATCTTCTATCTGCACCAACGCAGCGTCATCCGACGCCTCTGTTGGCGGAGCACCCGGATTCATCGAACCAAATTGCGTTGGGGTCGGGCCGATTCTACTCCCGTTGCAGGTGATATAGGCGACCGGCCCTGGGGCCAATCCCGGTTGCTTTTCTGAGCCCATGAACACGTGATGACACCCCAAGACAAATTGCGCCGGAGTTCCCGCAGCGGTAGTCAATGCGCAACATGCGCTTCCCTCGATGACTGGGTTTCCGTCGGCGCGACATGAAGCGAACGACGGCGCTGCCAATCGATGCTTTTTGGCTTCAATGACGTCCGTCGGAACAGCGACCATGATATACCCGCCAGTTCGCGGCACCCTGATTCGGATAGAGTCATCAATCAATCTGCCCTTTGGTTTCTTTTTCCCTTTGCGTTTGCGCCACTTTTCACGCACAACAAACAAAAAGCCTGGCGGCGAGTCCGCAAGCCTCTTTTTTCTCTCATGGCGCACGCCAAATCCGACCGCATGCAGCCTCGGAAAACACTTCTGCCATTCGCGTCGGCGACGGGCGATCACCTTACGCACCAGCATGAATTGCTGGGAATACGGAATCTGTTCCCACCGGGGATCAGGTTTACTGAGTCGCCGGCGGCGTGACATTGGTTGGTTTTTTAAGTGTGGCCGTGCTGTCCGGCATGCCCTTTAGCGCATTTTTTGCAACCGTGTCAAACGCTGCTTCAATTCTTGCTTCAGTTGCCTTGTTAGGAGGCGCGGCGTGCAATTTCAAAGTGAAGGTGACGGCCTTGCCATCTGCCGACTCGGGTATAACGTCCTCGACCTGGGCCTTATAGTCGTTAAAAGCAGCGTCCGTTTGCAAGCTGGCTTTCACGACGGTCGCCACCGTAGCCAAATTGATTGGCTTAGGAGTCGGAGGGGAGCGTGGCGTTCCGCCAGGTGCGTTGGTGTTGCCCGTGCTTGTTCCGCCAGCTGTCGCGTATTGGGTAAATTTTAAAGGAGAATCACCCGTCGGCAGCAGCGCCGCCACCGTATAAACATGGTAGGTCTTTAATCCAAGCCGCTTCACAAACGGCATGTCCGCATTAACCGCATCAGCCATGGGGTATTGAATGTCTTTCGGAAGTGGGTACAAGCCCGGCGCCACCATCTCGCTGTCAATCACTTTGCATGTGATAAAAGTTCCCTTATCGGCTGCTTGCCCCTGCAACGCGCCGGCGGGAGGAAAAGCGGCGGTCGTGGCCGCCTTTTGGGCTAGTTGAAGCCCGGTGTCCCAAGTCTTATACAGCTCCTTGGCCAACTCCGTGTTATCCACCGTTGCATTAAGGGCAGCCAAGGACCAACCCTGCGCAAGGGTCACCGACAAGTCGGACTTCCCCAGACCGCCGTGCAACTGAATAATGCGCTTGTCGGCGTAGTCCGGCAGGTAAACGATGTCAAAAAATCTTCTTCCAGGAGTGACATAGAAATCCGCAGTGGATGTCACTTTTACGGAAGACTTCCCGGCGTTCGTCGAGTTCGTTGATGTCCCGCTGGTACTATTGGTCGAAGTGCTCGTTGACTTGCCGCTTGAGCTCCCTTTGGATTTAGACGCGCCAGGCGAAGAACTTGTGCCGGAAGGACCCGGTTCAGCACCTTGGAATCCTGTTGAATCGGCGACTGGGGGAGGTAGCGCTTCCAGAGTTTCATGGGCAGTTGGAGCCGCGGCAGCAACCGGGAACAGGTCCTTAAGTTTGTCATCAAGGAGCTCCCTCGGCAAGCTCGCCAATTGAAGGTATTTGCCGTCTGGCGTCAGTACGGCATTGATAAAGTAGGGCTTTGCGTCCACCACAAAAGGATCGTAAACCTCCACCCAGGGACGGGGCATATAGTACGGAATCCCTTCGACGCTTTTAACCACGATCTCGTTGCCATTGGAATCCGTCTTCACGCGGTACACTTTGACGGAAGCACACCCTCCGACTAGAATCGCCACCAACAAAAACGCACAAAGATTTACCTTTTTCATAGTTATTTGGCATTTCCCATTTGGATTCTTGCCCCGCGCGCAGGGTGGGCCTGTCTTGGTTCAGTGTGAAATGGACTTTTCCAGTTCACGTTTAAGGACCATAAAGCCTGGGGATTCCTGCCCCCAAGCCCAAGTTTTTCAAGGCATGTGGAGGCTCCAAAATAAATCACGTTTTTTACGTGGTAAAGGTCTCCCAAGAGTTTTCGGGGAGGTTTTTGGCCTCCCCAAAAAGTGGAGACGTTTTTTTCGCCGCCTCATCCCGTTATACCTCGGGGGTTGCTCTACAGCAGAGCCCGCTTCTGTTTCGCGGGACGGCCCGACTCTCTCAGACGGAACCAGATCTGTCAAGGACGATTTTTCCTCCGTCCGCACTAGCGCCGCCATGGCGGCTTGCGGCTTGACTTCGCCCTGCTGGCGGTCAAAACGCCTTATTCGGGAAACGCCTTAAACCCGAATGTTACGTGCCGCGTTGGAACTGATTTGAGCGAGCCATCGTGGTTTATTCGGTTTCACGGAAGGGCATCTCACGCGAACGAAAGGTCTGTGAGGTGAGGGGAAAATTCGGGATTATATAGTTGCCGAACGCAAATAGTTTCAGGAGTCTGTATTTGAACAGTTTAAAAAACCGGCCACTTCGGACTTAGCGTGTGACTATAATTATCGGAATAATTTGCAAAGACTGTATTGTTTTAGCGAGCGACCATTCGTATCAAGCGAGAGCTTCAGGAACAATATTGCGATTGTACCATGTCAGAATTGCAAGATTTGATCCGAACAAAAGAACTGCGGTCCGAACTGATGCTTGGGCAACGCGGAGATCAGAGTTCGACAGAGGGCACACCCCGAGTCTCACCCTACCGGGGCAGCAAGGGGAACTGACCGAGGCCGGGCGGGTGAATCAAACCAAATCAAACCACATGGGTATTCATTTGACTCCACCAAACGCAAACTGAGGGGCAGAGGGGGCAAATTTCGGCGGAATTTGGGGGCACGAACACCCGAAAATAGCATTTGGAGAGCCAAGTGGAGTGAATTGAATACCCATGTCAAACCAAATCAAACCTATCCGAGGCAAAAATGGACCAAGACAAGGATCAATTATGCAGGTTTACGGCGTGATGGCACGGTAGTAGCGGCGGGAGAGATTGGTGACGGGGTCTGTGATGCGCCAGGGGAAGTTGGTGACGTTGACGTTGGTCAGCAGCGGCGTCCAAGTCAGAAGATCGGTGGAAACTTGGATCACATTGGTGTGGCCGATGGCCCCGCTCAAAGTCACCTCGAACCCTGTGGACGTCACAAGAGCCGGCTGGGTGAGGAGCACTTGGCCCGAATTGGTCAGCACGGTCACGGTGTCGTCGCCCAAATTGGCGCAGATCAAATCCACTTTTCCGTCGCCATTGACGTCCGCGGTGGCGGCGCAATAGGGAGTGTTGCCGGTTCCAGGCAGGGCGCAGAGACGAAAGCGCCCGAATCCATCGTTGGTGAGCACCGTCAGCGTGTTACCAAAGGAGTTGGCGCTGATCAAGTCGGGAAAGCCGTCCCCGCTGACATCCGCCACCACCACCGATTGCGGATTTCCTCCGACGGTCGGGACGCTAGAAATTGCGAAATGACCGGCGCCTTGGTTGTTCAGCACCGTCAGAGTGTCGCCGCCGGAATCGGTGACGACCAAATCCGGCAGGCCGGCAATGTAGCCATTGATCGTGGCAATGGAGGAGGGGGTTCCTCCAGTCGAGCAGGTGGAAGCCAGTGTGAATTGCCCTCGGCCATTGTTGGTCAGCACGGTCACCGACCCCACGTTAAAATTGGCGCTTACCAAATCGATGTAGCCATCCCCGTTCACGTCCGCCGCCAGGACAAAGTAGGGGTTGCCGCCTACCGTATTGGTGGAACTGGGGAGGAAGGTCGCGTTGCCAGTGTTGGTCAACACCGTCAAGGTCGTGTCGCCGGAATTGGCGCAGACCAGATCCGGTTTGCCGTCCCCGTTGAAATCCGCCACCGCGACCCATAAGGGAAGGTCGCCGACGGTAATAAGCGCCGCCTGGACGAACCGGAGTCCGCCGGCGTTCGTCAAAACGGTGAGCGTGCCGGGGAAGCCGTCGGCTGCGCCGTCGAACTCATTGACGCACACCAAGTCCATGGCACCGTCCCCGTTGAGATCGGCCGCGGCGACAGAGTAGGGACCGTTGCCCACGGTGACATTGGTGCCAACGGCGAATACGCCCAGGCCCATGTTGGTCAGAACCGTTAGGATGTTGGAGCCATTGTCGGCGGTGACCAAATCGATGAGTCCATCGCCGTTGACATCGGCCGCAATGACGCAAGTGGGGCCAGCGCCAACCAAAATCGCGGGTTGATTTGGGACGAAGGCCAGGTTTTGCGCCCGCGCCGCGCCGCCGCCCGCCAGAAGCAAAAGGGCCGGCAGGAGGCATCGCGCCCATGGTGAGACGAAGAATAATTTCATATTGTCAGCCTTCGGGTAAGGGTTGGCCCTTGGTTTCCGGCAAGAACGGCAGGGCCAGCAGGGCCAGCAAATAGACCGAACTGACCCAGCAGCAGGCATTGCGAAACGAGACACGATGTTGCAACACCCCCAGCGTGAAAGGTCCGCTCGCGGCGACGAACCGACCCACGTTGTAACAGAAGCTCGTGCCCGTGCTCCGCAGCCGCAACGGAAAAAGTTCCGGCAGGTAAATGGCAAACCCGGCGAACAACGCCAGTTGGAAAAAACCCATCACCGGGCAGAACACAAAAATCTGCCAAGGCTGCGTCAAGAATTTAAACACCGCCACTGTGCTAACAAAAGCGCATACCGCCGACAACGCAAAAATTTTCTTCCGTCCGAATGCGCACGCCAGCCGGGTGAAGGCCAGCATGCCCAGAAAGGAGCCAAAATTCTGCACGATCATGGTGCATCCCACCCACATCAGCCGCCGGCCGGGAATTTGCGCGGCGGGGACATTCTGCGCCGCCAGCGATTTGCCGACGATATCGTTGACCAGTTCCGGGCTGAAAAAGCCGATGCCCCACAACCCCACCACCCCCGCCACGCACAGCAGCATGCCGAACAAGGCCGGCTTGCGCCAGCGCGCCTCGCCCAAAAGCGAGGCGTAGGAACCGAAACGGGCGCCGGTGATTTTGCCTTCGGCCCTGGCCGTGACCCATCTTTCCGGTTCCTGCAACTTGAACTGAAACGCGACGCAAACCAACGGCGGAATCGCGCCCAAAAAAAACAGGGACTTCCACGCCTGGCCGCTTTGCGGCTCCACTATCTGCCGATAGCCGAGAATGACCGCCATGATACCGGCGATCATGTTGCCGACGGCCGAGAGCGCTTGCAGCAGGCCCAGCGCGCGCGGCCGGGCCAAGTCTGGCAAGGAGTCCGCGCACAGCGCCACCGCCAATCCAAAAACGCCGCCCACTCCCAGGCCGGCAATGAACCGATACACGGCGAAGTCCCCCATGCCGGTGGCCAGACCCGACAATCCGGTGCAAAGTCCGTAGAGCAAAATGGTCATGGCCAGGGCGCGGGCGCGTCCGATGCGATCTCCCACCGCCCCGAAAATCAATCCGCCCGTCGCCCAGCCGACAATAAAAATGCTGGTCATGTAGCCGGCCCATTCCTTGAGCTTATCCGGCGCGGTTCCCGCCGGCATGAGGGACGCAAGGGCCGGATTGCGGGCGATGACAAACACCTGCTGGCCCAGGCAATCGAACAGCCAGGCCAGGGAGGCCAGGACAAAGACCTCCTTCTGGTAGCGATTCAGCGGCTGCCACCAGGAACCGGAGGCGCGCGAGGCAGCGGCGGATGGAGCTTTGCAATCCATTATTGACTCATCGTCATTGGCCATTAAAATTCGCGCCCATGGTTCATCTTCAAGGTGTAACATTCAATGTCCAATTTTCAGCGACCCGATTCGAGGTCGGATTTTTGATAAAGCTCGAATTTTCACGAAAATACGCGAATATACCCGAATATTCCCTCCATCCATCAGATGCTTCATTGCCGCTCGTTTGCCTCGTTTCCGTCGGGCCAGGCGAGCCGCCTTTTCGATGCTCATTAAACTGTTGAATCGTATATTTCGATTTCACGCCTGCAACTTTAGCGGAAGCGGTTGGATATTTGCTGTCCAAGTGAAATAAAAAAGTGAAGATTTTTGAATGAGGAATTGTGTGCTTTTTGCGATGCGTGACTCGCCTATGCCTTCTCATGAGAAGGTTTCAGAACCCCGATGCAAATCGCGGTAGCGGCTCCAGTCGCTCCGCGTGACGCCAACGATGGAAGCCGGCATCGCCGATCACGTCTGGACATTGGAGGAAATTATGGCTTTGGTTGATTCATGCAATTAAGCGAATCCGAAAAGAAGGCATTGGAACAGGCCAAGAAGATCGAAGCTCGCTGGCCTAAAACTCGATGGATTGCGTTGGCGGTGGGTCTTGGGTGGATTGCGGTCGGAATCAGTAATATTGCAACCAGTACAACTATTCCACTGGCAGGATTTGTGCTCCTTGGATTCGGGGTTCCTCAATGTATTTTGATCCCCAAGATTTGGAAAGGACGCCCCACCTTAAAGCTGCTGATTAAACTCGCGGCGAACAACGAATAAAATTCAAACTGAGCCACTACCCAAATCGCGCTTGCGTGGGCCGTGCTTCAGTCTTAAATTGAGGCATAATGAACATGAAGCGAATTTTTTTGACTGCCGCGCTCGCCATGGCGATGGGGCCTTTGGCCATGGCCGCCGATTTGACGGCCTTTCAACTCATCAAGGAAGGCAATCATTACGTGACCGACCAGAGCAAGGACAAGGTCGTGCAAATTCGTTCGGAAAAATCCGCCGGCAGCTTGACGCCCAACATTTGGTATGTCGTTTATTATGACCCGGACGCGGCGCTCAAGGCTGTCGAGGTGAAATTCGGCGCGGGGCAAAAATGAAGGTCTCTCGTCCATGGCGGCTGCTCGAACCGGTGACCGGAGAGGACAAGGTGCTCGACAGTTCGAAATTGCAGGTGGACTCCAATCGCGCGCTGGAGATTGCCGGGTCGCAACCGCTGGTGAAGAATCTTACCCTCAGGGCCTCGCAATTGTGGCTGCTGCACGGCGATCTAGGCCCCGTTTGGAAAGTCAAGCTCTGGGCGGCCAAGCTGCGCCATCCGAACGACGACGCGGACGTTGGCGTGGTCATCATTTCGGCCGCCGACGGTTCGATCGTCAAAACGGATTTGCACCCCAACAGCGTCGATTAACCGGTTCCTGTTTGCGCGGATGGCATATGCAACCATCTGCTTCAGGAGGCACGTCTCTCTTTGGCGGAAGAAGCGAGCCGTTTTGAGTTCAATGTGGGGATGGTCGTGTACTAACGGATTGTTGCTGCTCAATGGCGGGGGTGCCAATAGACCCAAGCGGTCCAGAGTAGTGAAATAAAAGAGATAACCAACGCGATTATGGCGATTCTCCGAGCAGGAACGCCTGCTCGACGTTGCCACTCGTATTCGGCCAGTCTCCATTGCGGTTCGTCTTTATCGTGTTCACTCTGCCATGCGGCCAATGTTTTGGCGTCCATTTCACGCAACTTTTCAACATCGAGGCTTGCAAGTTCGTCTTTTCGTTTTGCCTTCGGAGTCTTTGCGAGGATGCCCTTTGGTATGACTGGATAATCGCTCATGTATCAAATTTTAGGCGCTTCTTTATGAAAACTCCATCGAAAGTCCTGCCTTTTAGCGCCCCTGGGCGGAATTGAACCGCCAACCTTCCGTTTAGCAAACGGATGCTCATCCAATTAAGCTGCAAGGGCAACGCGCCTCTGCGTTGCCCTTCCTTGAAGTTTCAGCACACATCGGGGCCTTGAACACTTTATGAAAAATCCAAAAACTCCTAAACTCACGGAAGAGCAGAAATCCCAGGTTCTGGACAGGGGCCAGCGCAATCACGCAACGGTCATCGGATGTCCACCGGTGAGCAATATCAAGAATGGTTCGAATCGGTGGAGCGTGATGGACTTCATCTCACTCCTGAAGAGGCGTTCGCTTTGTTAGACCTGGTCGAAATCATTGAAGACGCTTGTGCAGCCGTCTGCAACCTATTAGAGCGACAGCAACTGTCTCCTTTTGGCGAGGAGTTAAGACGGCGTCGTGAAATGTGGCGGTTTGTTCCAAGGTCAAAGTCCACGAATCAAGCTGGTTCTGAAGGCTCATGTAGCAGCCAAGCAATTGATTAGTGGCGCGCACATCCGGTTTCATGGTGCCCTTACATTCGCGCCAAAACTCCGTGTCAATTCCGGTTCAATGATCCGGCCAGGTCAATGAGGGCTGTCGCCGTGAAAATTCACCTTGCGTTATGGCCGTTCTTCTGAAATATTGACTGAGCGATAAGCAGCGTGCCCAAGGGGGGACTCGAACCCCCATG
>PLIU01000476.1 GCA_003140095.1 Verrucomicrobiales bacterium
AGCGCAATTCAGTCCGGATGGCAAGCGGCTCGTCACCACGTCGCTGGACGGGACGGCGCGGGTGCGCGAGGCACAGGGCGGCGCTTTGACTCCTCCTATGCAGCACGGCGGCAACATTGTTTCAGCGCAATTCAGTCCGGACGGGGAGCAAATTGTCACGGCTTCGGGGACCATGGCGCGGGTCTGGAATGCGCGGAGCGGCCAGTTGCTGACCGAGCCTTTGCGGCACGGCAGCCAGGTCAATTCAGCGCAATTCAGCCCGGATGGGAAGCGGATTGTCACGGCGTCGTCTGACGGGGCCGCGCGCGTCTGGGACATTGCCCCATCATCAGAAAACCACCCCGCCTGGTTGGCGCAACTGGCAGAAGCTATTTCCGGTCAGGCGCTCAACAAACAGGGCGTGTTGGAGCCGACAAGTTTAAACCCCGCTGATGTTATCAACAAACTTCGGCAGGAATTGAACCACCAGCCGGACCATGACGACTGGGTGGTTTGGGGCCGGTGGTTTCTGGCTGATCCGGCCACGCGCACGATTTCGCCTTTTTCCAAACAAACGGTTCCGGAGTATATTGAGGATCGGATCAAAGAGAATACGGTGGCCGCCTTGGGCGAGGCCCAACGGCTGGCTGGCGGCAACGACCCATTGTTGCAGCGCATCGCGGAGGCGCGCGGCACACTCGAGCAAACGACCCGCCTCAATACGCTCAACCACGACGCTGACGCTCTCGCCGCACAAGGCCGCCTTGCGGAGGCGCAAAGGAAGTATGCCGAGGCGTTGGAGCTCAGCCTCAAGGTAATTGGTCCCGATCAACCCGACACGCTCCGGGAAATGAGAAGCCTGGCGAATTCATACTGCTCGGTTGGCCGCGGCAAGGAAGCGATTACCCTCCTGGAGAAGGCTTGTGCATTGGATCCAAAAGACACCCGTGCCTCGCTCATGCTTGCCACCTGGCAAACCTGGTTCGACCAGGACGCCGATTACGAAGCCACCCGCCGCCGTTTGGTCCAACAGGCCGAAGGAACGGACCAAGCCGGGACGGCGGAGCGCGCCGCCAAGGTCGCCTGCCTGCGTCCTTCCACCGATGCCGTCTTGATGACGAACGCGCTCAACCTCGCGCGGCGGGGGGTGGAACTCGGTAACAACAGCCCGTTGTTGCGCTATTATCAACTGGGCCTCGGTCTGGCTGAGTATCGCAACGGCCAATACGCGGCCGCCGAACAGACTCTGACCTTGGCGGAGCAAAAGTTCGGCGAGACTCGCGACTTCCAATTTCAGGAAACCGCGCGCCTGTTCCGCGCCATGAGCCTATTCCGGCAGAATCGCCTGGAGGACTCCCGGAGAGCTTTCAGCCAAGCCGAGGCGGCAATGCCCCCGTTCCCGCAAGACGAGCGCAAACCGCTCGTGGATGGCAAACCCGTCTCCCACGACGTGCTTATTTGTTGGCTGGCCTACAAGGAAGCCAAGTCCGTCCTCAACGAACCCGCCGCCGCCAAACCATGAATCCTATCTCCAAATGAAGCAAAGCACGCTTGCTTTTCGCGTCCATGGCTGCAACAGTGCGGGTCAAATTTTTGAAAAACAACAAATTGACCATCATGAGAACAATAGATTCTCTGGCCCGCTTGGCTGGCCTCTGCCTGCTGACGCTGGCCGGAACACTGCAAGCCGCCACCACCAATACGATCACCGTGACAGCCGATCCCAAGACGGGCGGCGATGTTAGCGGAGGCGGCAAATACGCGGAAGGTTCCACCGCGTCTGTCGCCGCCACCAACAACGATTGCTATGAGTTTATCGATTGGACGGTGGGGGGAAAGAAGATCACCAACAACCCGTACTCCTTCACGGTGAAGGGCAATGAATCGCTCACGGCCAACTTCGAGCAGATCAAATATGCCATCACCACCAGCAGTTCTCCCACCAACGGTGGCGCCACCAGCGGCGGCGGAAAAATCGGCTGCGGGGAGACCGCAAAACTGACGGCCAAGGCGAATGCCGGGTTTGCCTTCACGGAGTGGACATCCACCGGTCTGGAAGCCCCGAACACCAACAAAGAGATCAGTTTTTCGGTCAGCGGATCCGAAAGTTGGGTGGCTCATTTCAAGGATATTCAGCCTCCGAAGATTGCGATAACCGCGCCTGTCAAAAATGAGTCGATTCCGACCTCCGCCTTTGTCGTTCAGGGGACGGCCATTGACAAGGTGGGCGTGTTGGCTGTGTACTATAATCTTAACGGAGGCGGCTGGCAGGCTGCGTCCACCACCAATGGTTTTACAAACTGGCACGCTTACGTAACCCTGCCGCCAAACAGCGCCAACACCGTGTCCGCTTACGCGCAGGATACCATCGGCAATATGGGCACCAATAGCCCGGTTTCGTTCAAATGCACCGCGGCAGGTTTTGCGCCGTTGTCCATCGCCGAGCAACTGGCGACGGTGACCTCCGGGACCGGCGAGAACAATTCATTCCTGGTCAGTTTTGACACCGCCGTTTATGTCAGGATATCGGACACCACCAGCGATGGGGGCGAGGTGGGAACTTACACCTACACGCCGACCGGCCCCGACACCGCCGAATTGGTCCCTCAGCGCGCCTTGCCACAGCAAAGCGGCAGCTCCAACGACGTGCTGGAATTGACCTTCACGGATGCTTACGACGCCACTTACACCGAAGGCAGCAATAGCAGCGGGACTATTGCATTTTCCGCGACGGAGGAGAGTGTTCCGGCGAGCCTGGACGGCGCCGTTATTATCGAAACGAGCTTCGAGAACACAAGTCTTATGACAACGAATACGTTTGACAGTGGAACCTTCACACAGAATAACAACCAGGGCGGGAGTTCTTCCGGCGCCTATACGTTCACGCCCTTTACGCCGACGGCCGCCTTGGTGGTGGAAACTTCCGCCAATCCGGCTTCCAACGATCCGATCACGAATTATCTCGTTTTATCGTTCAACGTAGCCGCCACGCCCCCTTCGTACCTCTACTTCTCCGCGGCCTATGGCGCTTCAGGCCTGACCAACGAGGACGTCGGCAGCTTCGCCGTCTCCACGAGCATCGTCAGCGCCAAATTCTTGGGCCCGATTACGGAGGCTGGCTTGCAAGCCGAAGTCAAGCCGACGGGCGAGCCTTCTACCGACGATTTCACGCGTACTTTTGGCAAAGGCACATTCGCCTCCATGTACATACCGCCGGGAACCAACTTTTTGTTGTTCACCAACGGGCCCAACGACGTGGGCATTCACCTTAGCAACACGCGCGTCAGCGCCGACACCGGGGTGGCGACCTTCATGGCGTTGGCTCCGCCGTATGCCGTCGGGCTGGATGACTATATGGTCGATGTGTTGTGGAACAGCCCCACCAGCGCTACGTCGTCGAATCTGGTTTCGGGCGAGACGGCAACTCTGGTTTTTTCGCCGCTTAAGAACAACGCGCCGGCAGCCTTGACCGGCCAAGAAATAACGGCCAAGGACACGGGAGCCAGCAAGGCGGGCACCATCAAGTTCAACTATAACAATTTCGTCGGCGGCGGCGACTTGGCCGGGCTGTCTGGCACCTACACCTATGCGCCCTACACCCCGACCATGGCGTTGGTGCAATTGAACGCGACCGACTTCGCCAACGCTGGGGAGGTCCAATACGTTCTTTTGAATTTCAAATCGACAGATTCGGGTACCTACGTCAATTCCAGGACGGTTGCTGTGGGGTTATGGAGGTTAAGGCCGGGTACTTTTTCGATGAAACCAGCGGAATGACGGAAGTTGCAATTCGGGTTTGACAGTAGTGCGCGGCAACTTTACGTTGAAAGCAGAAGAGAAAGATATGGCTGACAATATACCTACATCGCCCGGCGGCGGTCTGCCGCCCAAACCGGCTGAGGCCTCAAAAGTCCAGCCGAAAAAGGAAACCGTTCGCATCAATCTGCCGCCGAAGCCGACGTCCGCGCCGACGATCAAGCTGCCGACGCTGGCTCCGGGCGCCCCGCCGCCTTCCGCCAGTGCCGCCGCTCCTGTAGCCGTCGTCATCGCCGCCGTCCCGGCTCAAACTCCAACCAAGGCTCCGGCTCCGGCGTCCTCAGGCCCTCTTACGCCGGCGCGTGCCGCCGCTCCGGCTACCTCCGTCAAACCGGCGGCTGGTCCCTCGCCGCGCCCCATGGCGCCGGCGGTCGTTTTGGGGTTGACAACTTTGGACAAAGGGCTGGCTATTGCGGCCGCTGTCGCCACTATGGCCGCATTGATATGCGTGCTTTATTTGGCGTATTTCCTCAAAGACACCGTTCCGAGTTAATCCGTTTTATCTAATGAATATGTCCACGCAAACAATTCAGAAACTAACTCAGGCTAACTTTTCCGAACAAGTCCTCGGCGTCCCAGGCCCCGTAGTGGTCGATTTCTGGGCCGAGTGGTGCGGGCCGTGCAAAATGATCGCGCCGCTGCTGGACGAACTGGCGGGCGAATACGACGGCCGCCTGCGCATCGGCAAGGTCAACATCGACGAAGAGCAGGCTCTGGCGGCCGAATATGGCGTGCGCGCCATTCCGACGCTGCTCTTTTTCAAGTCCGGTGAAGTCGCAGGGCAGATCGTGGGCATGTGCTCCAAGCGGGACTTGAAGTCGAATATCGACCGGCTGCTCTGAGCCTGGTTCCAATCGGGCCAGGCTGGCCATGCCGCTGATCATTACCCCCCGCCAATTGGAGCGCCGGGCCGAGCTTTACCATCAACTCGGCGTCATGATTAGCGCCGGCCTGACCATCCTCCAGTCGCTGGAACAACTCAAACGCAATCCCCCCGACCGCGCTCTGCGCCCGAAAATCTCCGAATGGCTGGATTATCTCACCCAGGGTCTCACTGTGGCCCAGGCCGTGCAGCGCTTGGGCCAGTGGATGCCCTCCTTCGATCTCGCGCTCATTGAAGCGGGCGAGCAAAGCGGACGCCTGGACGCCTGCTTCAAACTGTTGGCGCTTTATTATCAGGAACGGGCCCGCATGGTGAAACAAGCGATTTCGGACCTTTTTTATCCCATGTTCACGTTCCATGTGGCAGTGTTCGTCTTTCCTTTCATTGATTTCTTTAAGACAGGAAATCTGACCCGTTTTCTTCTCACGATTTTTTGCATACTGGCGCCGTTGTACCTGGCGGTCTTCTTCCTTATCTTTGCCTGCCAGGGGCGGCATGGTGAAAAGTGGCGCGCCATACTGGAACGGGTCTTCCGTCCCGTCCCGGTCCTGGGCACGGCCCGCCGCGACCTGGCGCTGGCGCGACTGTCGGCGGCCCTGGAGGCGCTGATCAACGCGGGCGTGCCCATTATCGGAGCGTGGGAATTGGCCGCCACCGCCAGCGGTTCTCCTGCTCTGCGGCGCTCGGTGCTCAACTGGCGGCCGCGGCTGGAGCACGGCTCCACGCCCGCGGAAATGGTTTCCGAGTCGGGGCAGTTTCCGACTGTCTTCGCAAGCCTGTACAATACGGGCGAAATCAGCGGGCAATTGGACCAAACGTTGAACCGCCTCCATACCCTTTTCCAGGAGGAAGGCACGCGCCGCATGCGGCTTGTGGCCCGATGGGGACCGCAGATTGTTTATTTTGCCGTCGCCATTTATGTCGCCTTCCGCGTCATCGGATTTTATATGGGTTATTTCAAAGAGATTAGCGACGTCATGGACATGAAATGACCATCGCCGAAATACTCTCCAACGAAGAATTGCGCCGGCACGAATTCCCCGTCGCGGGCCAAAGGGTCTATCTGGCTCATGCCGCTGTCTGCCCGTTGCCGCGGCGCGTCTCCGAGGCCATGGGCGGCCAAGCCGCGCGCGCCACGCTGGATGACCAGGAGGAATCCGTCCCCGCCGGCCATATCCGGCGCGCGCGCGAATTGAGCGCCCGGCTGCTCGGCGCCCACCCGGAGGAAATCGCCTTCGTCGGCTCCACTTCCCTCGCCTTGAGCTATGTCGCCGCCGGTTTGCCCTGGTCCAAGGGCGACAATATTTTGATCTGCTTCGACGACTTTCCATCCAATGTTTATCCGTGGATGGCCCTGGCGGAAAAGGGCGTTGAGGTCCGCCTGCTCAATACCCGCGAGTATGGCCGCATCCGAACCATCGACGTCACCGGGCAGGTCGATGAGCGGACCAAGTTGGTCGCGCTGACCTCCAACCACTTTGTGGCCGGCTGGCGGCTGGAACTTGATCCCATCGGCAAGTTCCTCCGCGAGCGGAACATCCTCTTCTGTGTCGATGGCATCCAGACTGTTGGCGCATTTCCAACCGGCGTGGCGAACGTTGATTTTCTGGCGGCCGACGCCCACAAATGGCTGCTCGGCCCGTGCGGGGCCGGGATTTTTTACGTGCGCAAAGAGGCGCAGGAGAAACTGCGCCCCGTCGTCCATGGATGGCACAACGTGCGTTGTCCGGGCTTTGTCGCTCAGGAGCAGTTGGTGTATCTGCCCGACGCCCGCCGTTACGAAGCCGGCTCGGCGAACCTGGCGGGCCTGGTGGGCCTGGCGGCCTCCATGGAACTCCTTTTGGAAATCGGCGTGGAGAACATCGCCGCCGAGTTGCTCCGCAAACGGGCGCTCTTGCTGCCGGCCTTGCGGGAGCAAGGCTGGGAAGTGCTGCAAGCCGAGGCGCCCGCGCCCAACGCCAGCGCCATCCTTAGTTTCTACAAGCCCGGCGCCGACATGGCCGCCCTGCGCCGCAAGCTGATGCGCATTCACACGTCGCTGCGCGTGGACCGTCAGGGCTGCCAATACATTCGCCTTTCCCCGCACTTTTACAATACCGACGCCGAACTCCACCGCCTCCTGCAAACTCTCCCGGTCTTGTGAAATGGCGCCTCACACGCAAGAGCCCCGGCCAGCCGGGCTTCTTTTGGCGCGGCGCTCTGATCCTCCTGCCGCTGGCGTTGCTGGCGGGGCTGGGCATGTATTCGTTGCGCCAGGACCGGCTGCTGGTGGAAGTCGAAGCCAAGGACCGCTGCCTGGGCTTGGCCGAGGATTACGCGCGCGCCGTCGCCCTGGAACTGCAAAATCCGGCGCCTCAGCGCTTTTCAGAAATCACGCTCGATGCCGGCGGGAACTTGCTGGCCATTGGCGGTTCGCGCTCGCGCGCCACGATGATGGAGAGCGCCCTCCCGCATCCGTTGACGGACACCGGATTGACGCTGGAACAGCGCGAGGCGTGGGAAGCCGCGCGGGCGGCCGAGTCCATGCAAAAAGCCGGTGCCGTCGCGCTGCTCCAGAACTTCATCGCCTTGGCGCCGCCGCCGATATTCTTGACACACGCCCGGTACGCCCTGGCCCTGCAATACGCCGCAACGAATGCCGCCGCGGCGGAGGAACTCTGGCGCGAAGTGGAGGAGGACCGCCACTCTCTCAGCGATAGCGGCCTGCCTCTTTCTCTGCTCGCGCAATATCAAAGATGGAAGTTGGGCGGCCCGCGCCGGCCATCGGGCGAATCGCTCTGTTCCAACGCGGTCGAGCATCCCACCCTAATCTCGCCGATGCTGCTGGCGGCGGCGCCGGCAGACAACGCCAAATGGCTTGCGGTCTGGCAGCGGGACGAGGCGGCGCGCCATCTCTACCAATTCATCCAGCCGGCCTTGACGAACAAAGCCCTGCACCGCGGGGGCTTCTGGACCCGTATGCAAGGCGATGATTGGCTGGTCCTTCCGGCCCCGGCGCAGGAGGCCAGCCCGGCGCCTTTCTCGCTGGCGGCCCTCCCCGGTTCCCTCGTCGCGGCGGCGGTGAAGAAGGCGGAGCCACCGGATCAGAGCCTGGTTCCGTACGTGCAACCAGTCGTGGAAATCGCCGGGCGGGAGGTTCCAGAAAGTGATCACCCATGGCCCTTGCTGGCCGCCGCCAACTCCAAAGCGTCCTCAGGCGCGCCCGTGGTGGTCTCCGAATATCTGGCCCGGCGGGATTTGCTCTACGCGCGGGCCTGGACCCGCACCAAATGGTTTGCGGCCGTGATCCTTCTTTCCGCCGCCGCCGCCCTCGTCGGACTGGTCGGCGCTTATCGCGGATTTCAGCAGCAACTTCGTCTGGGCGAAATGAAAAGCAATTTTGTTTCCAGCGTCTCGCACGAATTACGCGCGCCCATCGCCTCGATGCGCTTGCTGGCCGAGAGCTTGGAGCGCGGCAAAATCGCCGGCGAAGCCAAACAAAAGGAGTACTTCGGCTTGCTGGTTCAGGAATCGCGCCGCCTTTCCATGCTCATCGAAAACATCCTGGATTTCTCCCGCATTGAGCGCGGCAGCAAGAAATACGAGTTCGAACCGGCGGACCTCGGCGCCCTGGCGGAAGACACAATCCGCCTGATGCGGCCCTGTTCCGCCGAACGGCGGGTGGAACTGGAGTTGCGGAAAAACGGCGCGGCCGGCGCGGAACCTTTCGCTTGCGACGGCCTGGCTCTTCAGCAAGCCCTGATCAATCTGATTGACAACGCCATCAAGCATTCGCCCCCGGGCAGCCGCGTCGCCGTCGGGCTGGATGGCGGCGCGGCGAATTTGTCCCTCTGGGTCGAAGACAGCGGGCCGGGCATTCCGCCAGAGGAGCACGCGAAGATTTTCGAGCGTTTTTACCGGCGCGGCTCGGAACTGCGGCGCGAAACGCAGGGCATCGGCATCGGTCTGACTATCGTCCAGCATATTGTCGAGGCGCACGGCGGGCGCGTCACAGTGCGCAGCGCCCCGGGCCAGGGCAGCCGGTTCACCATGGAGTTGCCGCGGAGATGAAAACCGACGCCCGAATCCTGGTCATCGAGGACGAACTACCCATGCGCACCGCCCTGGCCGATTGCCTGGGGGCCGAAGGCTACCGCGTCCTGACCGCGATCGATGGCCCGACCGGCCTGGAGCGGGTCGTACGCGAAAAGCCGGACCTCGTCCTCCTGGACATCATGATGCCGCGCCTGGACGGCTACGCGCTGTGCGCCGAACTGCGGCGGCTCTCCATTCCCGTGCCCGTTCTGATGTTGACAGCCAAGGGGCAGGTCGAGGACCGCGTGCGCGGATTGGATGCGGGCGCGGACGATTACCTGGCCAAACCGTTCAGCACGGATGAACTGCTGGCGAGGGTGCGGGCTTTGTTGCGGCGCGGCCGCGAGCCGGCGGCGGTGCCCAACCTCCTGCGTCTGGGCCAGGTGGAGATCGACCTGCCGCGCCAAAAAGCCACCCGCGGGAAGAAGCCGATTTATTTGACGGCGCGCGAGTTCGCCATGCTGCGCCTGATGCTGGAGACGCCCGGCGAGCCGGTCACGCGCGAGCGGTTTCTCGACGTTGTCTGGGGCTACACCGCCTTTCCCACCACGCGTACGGTGGACACTCACATCGCCGCCCTGCGCGCCAAAATCGAGGAGAATCCTGAGGAGCCGCGCTGGATCAAGACCGTGCATGGCACCGGCTACCGGCTCGACGTTATTACAAAACCCTGACATATGCCGATCGGATAACCTGGTACATTGCACCATGAAAATGAAATTTATTTTGACTGTTATCGCGTCGCTCGCCGCGTCCGGCCTCATGGCCGCCGCCACCAACGACTTAACCACACTCCTGCAGCGCGGCCTTTTCGAGGAGGAGGCCAATCACCAATTGGACGCCGCCATCGGCGACTACAAAGAAGCAATCGAACATTTCGATCACGAGCGCCAACTGGCCGCCACCGCGATTTTCCGCCTCGGCGAATGCTACCGCAAGCTGGGCCGGACCAACGAGGCCAACGCGCAATACGAACGCATCGTGCGCGAGTTCCCCGATCAAACCCAGTTCGCGCAGTTGAGTCGGACGTACCTGCCGGCCGGCGCCGGCGCGGTGGCGGCTTTGGCCCCGGGAGCATCCGCTCTGCCGCCCGACGAGGAAAAGTTCCTGCGCGAGGTCACAGAATCAGTGCAGAACAGCCCCGATCTGGTGAATGAGCAATTGTTCACCGCCGCCAAACTCGGATACGTGTCGGCGGCTGATTTCCTCATCGCCCACGGCGCGGACGTGAACATGCAATATAGAAGCCAGTTGCCACTTATCGAGGCGGCCACTACCGGCAACGAGGCGATGGCAAAATTGCTCTTGAAACACGGTGCCGCGGTGAACGGTCGGGACCACGATGGAGCCGGACAGACGGCCCTTATTTGCGCTGTCCAGCACGGATTCTTGACCGTCTGTCAAACGCTCGTCGCCCAAGGGGCGGACGTGAACCTGCAATCACCCATCGTGCAAGCGGCCAGGAAGGGCAATGAGGCGATACTCCATCTGCTGTTGAGTCATGGAGCCGCGGTGGACAGCCCCGATAGCAACGGTCAGACCGCCCTTTCTAGCGCCGTAGCAGACGGATTCATGACCCTTTGCCCTGCGCTCCTCGCAGCCGGCGCGGACGTAAACACGAAAGACAAGAATGACTGGACACCGCTCCACGTCGCGGTTGAGCATGGAAACCTTCCCGCCGCCAAGTTTCTCATCACCAACAAGGCGCACCTTGACGCGAAGACCGACGAGGGGCAAACGCCGCTCTTCATCGCCATCAAGCGCTCTGATACGAACATGGCCAAACTACTCCTCGACAGCCACGCCGACGCCAACATGGAAACCTCTTGCGGCACGATTTGGAGGCTCAGTCCCTTGGCGTGGGCCATTTACTTGGATCGTCCAGATGTGGTGAACCTGCTCTTGGAGGGTCATGCCGACCCCAATGCGGTAATAACCTCCCTTTCCGCGTCCGGCATAGCGTCCGAGCCGCAGTCTGGCGACCGCTGGGATATGGCTCGTCGGTTAGGATTTGGGGGTTTATCATCGACGGATCGGAAGCTATCTTGGCCCCAGCTTGTTCCCGGCATGACGCCGCTCTGGTGGGCGACTTGCGGCAATGCGCCGCATGTCGCGGACATTGTCAAACTGCTTCTGGATCACGGTGCCAACCCTAACACCCTGGACAAAGACGGCCTCCCTCCGCTGGGACATGTGTCACACTCGGAAGCGGGCAGCCAAATTGAGGCCTTGCTGATCAAGGCAGGAGCGGATACCGATTACAGTCGGCGGCGCGGCATTTGGACGGGCGACGCGCCGGGAAAGCCTCAAACGATGGTATTCTTTTGCGCGACCAATTCACTCCATCACTTCACCCTGTTCGAATTCCTTGACGCGAGCTATCGTGGCACAAGCGTTCCAGGTGTTCCCTTTCCAGATTTCACGCGCGTCGTGATCTACCGCCTCCAAGGGAAACGCACAGAGGCTCTCCATCTCAACATGGCGGATTTTTTCCAATTCGGCGACTGCTCCAAGGATGTCGCGCTCCAGGCAGGAGACGTGATCGAAATTCCCTCACGAGAACACAAGGTTGCCGAATCATGGAACGGGCTCTCGGACACGGAGAGCGTCGCCCTGGAAAAATGCCTCCTGCGCGGGGTCCGCGTCATCGTTCAGGGAACCACCAACAACATCGCCCTTGCCTCTTCTGGTGAGACGCTTGGTCCGCCATCGCCTACGGGCCTTATCATACCTCCTCATGCTGGGCCGCCCAGGCGCATGGGCTTGGGCGTAAGAGGCGCTATTGGGATACCGGCCGCACATTTCCGTCCGCTGCAGTCCGATTGGCTGGAGGAAGCCGTCAAAGCCAGGAAAGCCGACAGCGTCGTCAGATCGTTTCTTCTCGACCATGTCGTGCATGGCGCCAACGTTCTCCTGAACACCTCGGACTTGTCCCGGGTGCGTCTCACCCGCGGCAGCGCCAAGACAACGTTCGACTTGACCGCCAATCCGCCGCCGGATGTCTGGCTTGAGGACGGCGACGTGATTGAAATCCCGGAACTTGGCGAGGCCGCGCCGGTTACGGAAGCAAAATGATCTTCCCGGACGCGCCCGGCTCCATTATCAATTCGTGGGCGCGGGGCGCGTCTTCCAGCGCAAGCTCCCGGCGGATGACCGGCTTGATCGTGCCGCATTCCACGCCCGCCCGCAACGCGGCATGAATCACAACCTTCTCGCGGGCGGAAACGTTGAACAAGTGCATGCCGCGGATTTCGGCGTCGCGCACCATGGCTTCGCGCGCGTCGATCTCCACCTTGCCCCGGTTGCCGATCACGATCACCCGGCCATTCCTGGCCAAAATCGGAAGGTCCTTGCCCAGATTCACGTTGGCCAGCATTTCCAGGATGATATCGACGCCCCGGTTCTCGGTGATCTTGAGCACTTCTGTCAAGTAATCGGCTTGGCGATGGTCCAGGACGCGGCTCGCGCCCAAATCGCGGACCAATTGCGCGCCTCGATCCGAACCGGCCGTGCCGATGACGGTCAACCCGGCCGCGCGCGCCAATTGCACCGCCGCCGTCCCGACCCCGCCGCTGGCGCCATCAACCAGCACCGTCTCGCCCGGCACCGCCCTTGCCCGTTGAAACAGCGCCCGCCAAGCCGTCCCGTACGGGACGCCCAACGCCGCGCCCTCGGCAAAAGAAGCGTTGTCCGGCAAGGGATGAACATCCGCCGCCTCGCACACGGTCATGTTGGCGTAGGCGCCGGTCACGCTGCCGCTGGTATAGACCCGGGCCCCGACGCTCACGTGCCGCGCCAACGCGCCCATCCCGGCCACTTCGCCGGCGGCGTCCGTTCCCGGAGTGAACGGCAGGGAAAGGTTTGGGTTTCTTCCGGCGCGGATATAAGTCTCGACTGGATTCACGCCGACGGCCCGCACATGGATAAGGACCTGGTTCGGACTAGGTTCGGGATCGGGAACATTTTTCAACAACAGGACTTCCGGGCCGCCGAATTGGTGAACGCGAATGGCTTTCATAATGTTTAATTACAGCCTTGACGGACTGCGGTTTCCACGCCAATAAGTCAACATGAATCGCGACCTGATCCGGCAGCACTTGGCCTCGCGCCGGGAGTCCATCATCCGTAATTCGGACGGCCGGCAATACGACGCAGCCCACGCGGAATTTGTTCTTATTGGCAGGCATAATGTGGTGGTGGAACATCCAAACGGCTACCTCGATATCATCGATCCTCTTCACATCGTCTCCATTCGCCCCGCCCCCAGACGCAAAACGCGCAAAACTGCAGGGTAACCAATGCGGCTCGGCGCGGCCTTGCTCTTCGCAGTCCTTGCGATACCTTCTCGCCAAATGCGCGGAATCCTCTATGCTTGGGCCTAGAGAATGAAAATTCTGGCCATAACGAATTTGTATCCTCCACACCACGCCGGAACTTTCGAACATCATGGACAGGCTGTGATCGAAGCGTTGCGGCTGCGCGGCCACACGGTTTCCATCCTCACCTCCAGCCACGGACTGCGCTCCGAACAATGCAACGAGGAGATTCACCGCTGTCTGCTCTTTAATGGTGTCTATGGCCATCCCGCCGTGACTGGCTTCCTCCAACTCAAGCCGCTGGAATTGCATAATCATCAGGTCTTGCGGGAGGCGATTGAGCACTTTGCGCCCCAATTGCTGCATGTCTTCAGCTTGCATGGCATCTCCAAATCGCTGCTCTTTACGTTGCACCACAGCAGACTGCCCGTGGTGTACGACGTGTTCGATTACTGGCTTTCGGCCGACGTGCGCGAGGATCCGTGGCTGCACTTTTGGAACGCCCCTTCCCTGCCTCTGCTCGCCCAGTCCACGCGCAAGACCTTGGAAATGAGCGGCGAACGGGGACGGCTTGACGCCACCGCGCCCACCCGCCTGATGAAGGGCTACGACCGGATTCCGGCGCTCTTCGGCCAAGCCAAAGAGCGGGCGGCCGTCGAGCCCAACTCCATCTCCGGCTTTCGTTTCGACCGCATTTACTTTTGCAGCCACGCGCTCAAGAACTTGACCGAACAAGTCGGCTTTGCCGTGCGCCACGCCGCGGTGATTTATCCGGGCATCTCCACCGCCTTCATCGGTGCCATCAAACCGCCCGGAGCGCCGCTGTCCAAGTTGTTGCTTGTGAGCCAGTTGACCGAGGAGTCCGGCGCGATGACCGCGCTCAAGGCGCTCCAGCTCGCGCGCCAGGCGGGGCTCAAAATCACCCTGAGCATTTACGGACGCGGCGACTCCAGCTACGTGGCGGCATTGCGCTCGTTCGCCGTCTCCCGCCAACTGCCGGTGGAGTTTCTCCATGTTTCCAATTCCACCAGCGACTTGCCGGCCGTCTATAAGCACCACGATGTTTTGCTGCACACCCCGGAATGCGCCGAGCCGTTCCCGTTTACGCCGCTGGAAGCGATGGGCTGCGGCTTGCCGGTCATCAGCGCGACTTCCGGCGGGGCCGGCGAATTGCTGCGCCACGGAGAAAATTGCCTGACCTATACGCCTGGCGAGCCCGCGCAATTGGCCGCGCGCCTGCAGGAGTTGCTCATCTCCCCGGCCCTGCGCTGCCAGATGGCCGAAGCGGCCCAGTCGGAGGTGCTGGCGCAATTTAACGACGCGACGGTCATCGACCAGGTCGAGAATTTCCTGGCCGAGGCGCAGGGCCAAACTGAATAGTTCCATGAGCGTCCCAGTCAAGCGAATGTGTTTCGTCTGGAACGGGAATGGGAATGAGCCCCCATGAGCTTCTTCGCCCTTTTCCTGGGTTTGGCCGGTTTCTGCGTGGTCATGTGGGATTTCTGCCAACGCCTTCCTCCAGAACAAGTCCCCAAATTGCGCCGCTGGTTCAAAATCTGGATGTTCAAGGGTCTGCTGACGCCCTTCCTGCTCTGGCTGGTCTTCAACGCCGCCGCCTGGGATTGGCTGCCGCCTCTGATGCCGGAGGTGGAAGTGGCCAAGATGACGGGGGATTGGCCTCACACGATGCGGCAGGTCGCCACGCTCGGCTTGTTTGTGACCGGCACCTACTGGGCGGCGGTCACTGTGCTTTGGCTGTTGCTGGTCTTGTGGCGGCAAGCCGCCGACCCGCGCCAGTTTCGCCATTGCGTGTTGATCTGGTCGGCCATGTTGGGGCCGTTGGACGTGCTCATCACGTGGTCCTTCGGCTGGCGCTTCGCCGGCCTCGGCGCGACCTTTTGGCTGCTGCCCATCCTTCAGCAAATCCTGGCCTTGCAGCCCGAGCGGAAAATGGTGCCCATTTACTCCCGCGCCATCGCCGCCATCCACTTTGACAAATACGCGGAGGCCGAGAAGGCCGTCATCGACGAATTGCAATCCTGCGAGGACGATTTTGAAGGCTGGTTGCTGTTGGCCGAACTCTACGCCAACCATTTCCACGACCTGCCCGGCGCCCAAAAGCTCATCCGCGAAACTTGCGAACTTCCCGCCACGACCCCTTCGCAACTGGCCGTCGCCTGCCATCGCCTGGCCGACTGGCAACTCAAACTCGCGCAGGACCCGGTTGCCGCGCGCGCCGCGCTGGAGGAGATTTGCCGCCGCCACCCCCGGTCGCACCTCGACCACATGGCGCGCCTGCGCATCAATCAATTGCCCGCCACCCGCGAGGAATGGCTCGCGCGCCAAGGTGTCAAGACGATTCGCATGCCGCTCTTGCCCGGCTCCGCCAGGGATTTCAGCGCGGGCGCCCCCGCGGGCCTCTCCCGCCCGGAGGCCTTCGCCCGCAGCCAGCATTGCGTCGAACAGTTGACAAGCAATCCCGACGACATCCCCGCGCGCGAGGAACTGGCGCGGCTGTGGGCCGAGGCCTTGGATCAAGTCGATATGGGGGTGGGGCAATTGGAGTTGCTCCTGGCGATGCGCGGCGCGCCGCCGGCCAAAGCCGCCGAGTGGCTCGGTCTGATGGCCTCGTGGCATCTCCGCTTCCCGCAAAACCTGTCCGCCGCGCGGGAAGTTTTGGAACGATTGATTCGGCATCATCCGCAATCCCCGCATGCCTTCGCCGCTCAACGCCGCCTCAACTTGATGGACCTCGAAACCAAAATGCGCCAGGCCGCCGAAACCCGCCCGGAGCGCCATCATTGAGCCGGAACAATCCAGTTGCCATTGGGAGCGGGTCACCGTGTGGCGGATTTTCGCACGGCGCTCGTGTTCCCCGAAATTTGCAACATCGTTTCCGGCTGAAATCATCGCGCCTATTGTGTGTTTGACAGTATCTGCGGCCTGGCCGTGAATTCCACGAATCGACTCTCCACGTCAGGAGAAACCAAAAACGAGGACGGCAGTGCGACCCGTAGTTTCCAGGCCGATTCGCCCGGCCAAAGGTTGCCTGGCAAGTACATAGTCTCGGTCAAACCTTGCTCAAAAGTCTTGGTCTTGATCCTCCATGGAATCGCATTCCAACAGTTGCCGCTGGCATCGGAAACTTCGACAAGGTTGACCTGCCCGGAAAAAGTGCTTAGCCCTTTCGCTTCAAGATCAAGCGCCAACTTCGTCACCACCTCCTCATTCTCGAGCGCCGCCCGCGTCGGATCGCTCTTGCTCAGGCCCGTTGTAAAATCTGTCAAAGTGACAGTCAGATTGCCGGCCTTCTCAGTCGCGGGCCACGGCTCGGGCTTCCAAATCGGATAAGTCCCTGGCTGCGGATTGGCGATGTGGAACTGCATGATCGGCAGGTCAACATTGCCGTCTCCTTGCTTCTGGAAAAACCGCACGACCAGTGTTTTGCTTCGGCGTGGAAACGCGGGAATGTCCCAGAACCGCAGTTGGTGGTAATGGGTGCCTTTCGAGTCGTGTGTCCCCACGTGGCCGCCGCCATCGTTCCAACCGAGGCTGTTGCCGTCCTCATCGAGAACAACAGCTCGGATGGTGTCGGAGGCGCCCGTGCCCGATCCTTCAAGCTTCGCGAAAATGACCAGACTCGTCATTCTGGGATTGGATACCGATATCGCTTCTCCGCTTGTATCAAAGCACCAGCCCAAACCTGCCGCCAGCGTGTAGGGCAGCCTCTTGCCGACGGCCAATTGCCAGTCTCTTGGACTGGCCTCGTGGTAATAATGATTGGTCCCAATAGAAATGGATTCCACGGTGAGCACTGATCCATCCGCCAGTCTTTGGGAGCGCGGCAAACCTTCAGGCGTCCGGAGGTATTCAAGGCAAACCAGCGTCACCACCGCCGCCAGTGCCATCGCCAACACAAATTTAACTCGCCTCGTCATCAAGTCTGGTTTTACTGGGTTTGTAATCCTAATCCTAGTACTAGACCCCGCCGAACCCTTTTGTGCTCCCGTGCAACCCCGTGTGGCATAGATACTTCCCCATCACAGGTTTGATTTGGTTTGATTTGGTTTGATCCGTTTTGACCGGCTTTGACTGGGTTTGACTGGGTTTGACTACGTCATTCATAATCATAATCGGAATTCTAAACCCCGCCGAACCCTCATTCCTCGCACATGCAACTCCTTATGCCATAGATACTTCGCACTCACAGGTTTGATTTGGTTTGATTTGGTTTGATTCGCTTTGATCCGGTTTAATCCGGTTGACCGTTTCACCGGGTTTGACTGTGTCGCCGGGAAATCGCCGCTTCTTCATTCATGTAAGTTGTTGTATTGTATTAACTTGCAAGTATGCATTTTGTCCTGTATAAGCGGGTCGTACATGAAGTATCTTCCCGCGTCCGCACCGAGTGAGGGCATCCTTTTACTACGCCCCGCAGGTTTGATTCGGTTTGACTGGGTTTGACCGGTTTGACTGTGCCGCCGTGAAGTTGCCGCTCCTTCCTTCAAAATTCATCCTTCATCCTTGTCCTGGGGTTATAGGTATCCCCCGTACTCGGAAGCATGAAACACTGCCCTACAAGAAGGCATGAGCATAATACTCTCATGGCACCAATATCTTACGCCTTCCAAGGTCTGTCAAATCGTGCGCCGCCGGAAGCACCGTCGCTGGAGCAGTTGGCCCAGTTCAAGGAATTCGGCGCCGCGATCCGGCTGACGCAAACACGGGCCACGCTTTTCAGCGGGGAAACTCTCTCCGTTCCCACCTGCGTGAATGAATTCTGGACAACGAAACAACGGGCCGCCAGCAGCCTGCACGAGATTTCCTATCGGGCCTGCTTCAAGCCCCAACTACCGCGCTTTTTTATTCAACGCCTGACCACCCAGGGCGAAGTCGTCCACGACCCGTTCATGGGACGGGGCACGACTATTCTGGAGGCCGGGGCGGGACGATCAAGCTGGAAGAAGCGGTCATTCCCTGCGGCGCCAAAGCCGGCTTGGAGCCGGTGTTCGTGTTGATCAACGATCAGAAGTTCACCAAAACGGCCAACTGCTGGGGAGTGGACAACAACGACAAAGGCACCAACACCAACCGGGTGGTGGTCTTTCGGAAACCCCTGAAAGCGCGTGCCGCACAAGGAGGAGTCAACGATTGCGTGTGGTAGGGCAAACACTCCGTCGAGCCGTGACCTTTCCCCATGAAATCGAGTTTTGACGGATTGTGTCGCGGCTCCTCAAGGAGATTCCCCGCCCATTCTCATGGCTGGGCATCAGCCCGCTCCAGGACCGAGAGGATCAGGCCAAAAGCGTCGGCGGGATTGACATCACTGCCCAGATTCACGACGAAACAACCGGCGGTGTTGGGCCGGGCGGCAGTGTGGCCGTCGGCGAAGAGAATATTTGCGTACACTTGCTGGTGATGTGTGTTGGGCAGGACGTTGTAGGCTGCCAGCGCGGGGGAGCACAAAAACTCGGTATCGATGGCCAGGGCGCGGATGGGCAGGCCGTTGCGGTTGGCGCCCAGGCTGTCGAGCTTGATATGGGTCGGCACGAATGGACTGGCAGGATTATCGAAGAGCAACGTGTTGCCGGCGTGGCGGTAATAGTAGCTGCACTGGGCCTGGCTAAGGCCGACTTGGGCCAATTGGGCGTCGCTGTTCAGGAATTGATCGCTGCTGGGACAGAACAAAACTTTCGACTGTTTGGCCACGTAAGATTGCAACAACAATCCCAAGGCCACCGGGGCGCCGGTATCGAGGGAAATCAGACTGGTGGGCGCGCCGGTGGAGGGATAAAGTTCGAACGGGCTGGTGAACGCGGAAGCTTCCGGGCCAAAGGGGATGTTCCCGGAGCTGTCATCGGCGTAAGCGCGGATGGCAATGCCGATTTGCCGGAGATTGGACAAGCAGGCGGTCCCCTTGCTGCGCTCTTTGGCTGAGGCCAGGCCGGGCAGAAGCAGCGCCACCAAGATCGCCACAATGGCAATCACTACCAACAACTCGATCAGCGTAAAGCCTCGAGAGTTCGATGCCCGGGCCGGATTTGTCATGGGGCATTCCTTCATTGCGGCAATGGCTGCGCCAGATAGAACCGCGGCCCGATGGCCGCCGACTGATCCACGTAGGACAGGCTCCCGGTGATGTTCGTGAGGATTGCCAAGCTGGTCCAGTTGCTCGCCGGCAGACTGAGATTGGTCGTGGCCAGAACCTGGAAGACAACGCCCGGCTCGCTTTGCACGGTGAATTGCATTTGGCCGTTGGTCAGGGCCGGGTTGGCCAGGTTCAGGGCGGTCGTTTCCATTAGACGCACGTTGTCCGCATCCCAAAAGCCTCCCCACTGGTTGGGATAGTTGAAATTTGGGGTCGCCAGCAATTGGATGCCTATGTTCTGTCCGGCCCAAGGATCGGTCGGACGGACTCCGGGAACTTGCACCTGAAAATCCACGAATTGCGTGTCGGTCGGGAAGTTCTCCACCGTGTTGGTCACGGTGGTTGCCGCCACGGTGTTCATGTTGTTGGAGGCATCAAGGTAATAGAGGCCGAGTTGGAACGTGGAACCATCCGGCATGTCCCCTCCGCCGCCAATCAGGCCGACGGTCAGCGTGTAGCCTTTGCCGACGTTGAAAGTGGCGTCGAACGCGTGGTCGGGAACGGTGTTGGTTCCGCCAACGGAGTCATAATCCTGGAAGATTGCGACCTGGGGAACGGCGAACAGGAACGCGGCCTGGACGCCGACGCAATTGTCGATGTACGTGCTATTGGTTCCCATGGCATTGGTGAAATTGGGAAGGTTGTAAAAGGTCCCCATCAAATCCGCCCACGGCGAGCCGCCGAAATCGGCTGGAACATACCAGTCCGGCTGGGGCGATTCCTCCCAGGAATCGAATTCCGGGGCGGCGTAGGGAGAGTTGGTCCCGATGTCCGGCGACGCAAAGGAGTAATTGGGAACATAAATCCCCTCCACCAGACGCACGTTGTCCGCATCCCAATAGCCTCCCCACTGGCTGGGATCGTTGGTACTGGGAGTTGCGAGCAATTCGATGCCTATGTTCTGTCCGGCCCAGGCGTTGGTCGATTGGACTTCGGGAGCTTGCACCTGAAAATCCACGAAGTGGGTGGCGGTAGGGAAGTTGGCTTCCGTGTTGGTCACGGTGCTTAACGCGACGGTGACCATGTTGCTGGCGGCATCGAGGTAATAGAGGCTCAATTGGAGCGTGGAACCATCCGCCATGCCGCCCCCGCCGCCAATCAAACCGACGGTCAGCGTATAGACTTTGCCGGCGTTGAAAGTGGCGTTAATGCCCTGGAAAATCGCCACCTGCGGAACGGCGAACATAAACGCCGCCTGGACGCCGACGCAATTGTCAATGTAAGTGTTATTGGTGCCCATGTCATTGGTGAAATCGGGAAGGTTGTAGAATGTTCCGACCAAATCCGCCCACGGCGAGCCGCCGAAATCGGCTGGAACATACCAGTTCGGCTGGGAAGATTCCTGCCAGGCATCCAATTCCGGGGCGGCGTAAGGGGAGTTGGTCCCAATGTCCGGCAATGCAAAGGAGTAATTGGGCACGTAAAGGGTGCCGGCGCGAAGGCCGCCCGCAAGCGCCAGCATGGCGGCCAAACCCAGCACGACCGCCATCAAATTGGGACGAACTCGATTTCGCCGGGTGGCAAGAATGATTTTGGATACAATTGTGTTCATGGCTTTAAGTTTATTCGGTGTGTTCTCTGATCCAGAGTTGCGCAACGTTTGTCTTTCAGGAGGTTCTGCCTGCCGCGGAGATGAAAAATCGTGACGCCAAGGCATTCTGCGCCGCCGCACCACCACTGAATTGAATCACGAACATGTGCGCGACAATGCATGTGTTCTGCATGGCGCGCAAGCACATTTTGCGCGAATCATTCGACCACGGGTGAAAATGGAGACCGGATACGCAGGGCATAAACAGGGCTTTGTCAGCGAGGACTCTTCTCAAAGCGAAAGACACAGCAGCCCAGATCAAGCTGATTTTTGTTGTTGGCCACGCGGCGCTGAAAGGCTGGCACAATGCGGCAATGAACGTGTTTGCCGCGCCTCGCGGCCTCCACAATTCCAGTTTTGCGCAGAATGCGAAGATGTTTGGAGATGTTGTATTGGGAAACTCGCAGCCGCTCCGCCAGGGCGCTCACCGTCACGGGACCGGAAAGCAATTCCTGCACGATCCGCCATCGCGTCTTGTCTCCCAGCGCCTTGAGAAACGGTGCGCAGCATTCAGAATCAGGCGTCGTCATACGGCATGAGTTTACAGCGGACCAAAAGAATTCAAACCCTTTAATCAATGCGGCGCAATAATTGTATTGGCGATTTTAGGGAAACCGCACTAAATTAAGTGCGAACGGCAAATGATTTTGTTGCGCCAAGGTGATTGCAGGTTCCCGGTGGAGATGGTTCACTGTTGCCACTGCTGGCGGGCATGTTTGGCAATTCTGGTCACGATTCCGGCCCTGGCCGGAATGGTGTGCCGGGCGGCCGAGACCGTGCCGACGGTGCAACCGCCTTCCGCGTGGGTGACGCCGCGGTCGTTTGACAGGCCCGCGGCCAATGACGCCGCGGATCCGTCCCTGGATTACCGCTGGCTGCTGTCGGATCGGCAGATCAACGCCCAAAACGACGAGGAGTTCGTGCATGAGGTGCGGCAGCCCCTGACTGAGGCCGGCATTCAGTACGCTTCGCATGTCTTGATCAACTACGACCCGGCCTGCCAGTCGTTGACTTTTCATTGGGCCAGAATCTGGCGCGGCACCAACAAGCTGGGCCGCCTTGACCCATCCAGAATGCGCGTCAACCCGGCGCGGCCTGATATGAAGCAATGGCTTTTTGGTTCCGAAAAGACGGGAATCCTGCCGCTGGAAGACGTGCGGGTGGGCGACATTGTCGATTACGCGTACTCCATCGAAGGCAGGAATCCGGCCCTGGGCGGAAAGTTTTGCGATGCGGTGCAACTTCAATTCAAGGAGCCGGTGGATCGGGCTGTGACGCGGCTGGTTTGGCCCTACGGACGGCGGCTTTACATGACCAACCACCTGACGAGCATCCAGCCGACGACTTTGCGCAAGACCAACAACGTCGTCGAATTTACGTGGGACGCGCGCAAGGTGCCGGGATTGCGCTTGGAACCGGCGACGCCACCCTGGTACGACCCCTATCCGTGGGTGCAGTTGACCGAGTTCCCAAGGTGGTTGGATGTGAGCCGTTGGGCACTGCGCCTGTTCACCACCACCAACCCGCCGTCGCCGGATTTGGCGCGGCAGATCAACCAATGGAAACAATTGCCGGAGCCGGCGGACCGCGTGATGGCGGCCTTGCGCCTGGTGCAAGAGGAGATTCGCCCTCCGGGGACGGAAAACAGTTCGGCCAGCTATGAGCCGGCCCAGCCGTCAGTCGTTTTTGCGCGTCGATTCGGGAATGACCAAGACAAATCGTTTCTGCTGGCCGCCATGCTGCGCGCGCTCCAGGTGGAAGCCTTCCCCGTTCTGGTCCATGAGTACCGTGGGCAGGAGTTGGCGGAGCTGCTTCCTTCCCCCATTCTTTTCAATCGCGTCATCGTTCAGGTCAACGTGGGAGGCCAAAGTTTCTGGCTGGACCCGGCGGCGGCCTACGAACGAGGCCTGCTGACGCTGCGTTCCTGGCCCAGCTACGGCTGGCAGTTGATGGCCGCCCCGGCCGCCAGCGGTTTGACGCCCATCCCGCCTTGCCCCGTGCTCCCCTTGACAACCATGACGGAGTACCTCGACGATGGCGGACTCAACAATGAATCGACCGCCAAAGTAGTGACCGTGGCCGAAGGTCCCGACGCGGACCGTCTGCGCCAACGTCTGGCCGTCATGCCGCGGGAGGACCTCGAGCGCGAGAATCTCAATGCCTTCGCCAAGTTCTATCCCTTGATCCACCGCGCCGCGCCGCTGGTCTATGCCGACGACGAGCAACAAAACCGGATCGAGGTCACGGAGTCTTACGCCATCGAAAAGCTATGGATCCGGCCGCCGAACGAATCGAACTACCATTTCCGGATGTACGCCGTGAACCTGGACGGCGTATTGGAGGAGCCGCCCGCATCGTTGCGCGCGATGCCCTTGGCGGTGCCGTTTCCAGTCCACCAGATTTTTCACGCCGAAGTGAATGTGTCGGCTTTGCCCGTGGACTCGGACAACGTGATCATAGACCATCCGGCCCTTTATTTCCACCGCACCGCCACCATCATCGGGGGCAAACTGATTCTCAACTACGAATTTCGCTCCTGGACCGACGCGGTAGCAGCCGACGCCCTGCCGGCCTACGTGAGTGACCTAAACGCCGTCGTGGAGGCGCTGGGGTACACGCTGTTTGGATCCTGATTTTTTAGAACTGCGACGCTCATGTGAACTTTGGCCGGGTTGAAATCCCCCAACTCGAATAGGCTGAGGGCGGTTTGATGCGACATCGCGGCCAGCGGCTTTTCATCGCGTCCACGCGACCACAGCAGCCAGGCCATCATTTCCCCGTCCTCTGGCGGCGGAAAATGGGCCATCCGGTAAATGCCACGGCATACCCGCTCCCAATTGCCCGCATGGACGTGATACGGGTGCTGACACGGCGCAAGATTTCCCCTGCGGTATGGCGCCAATCCTGGATTATCAATGGCGCGGGTCAAGGGAATCGAACCCTCGTAAAAGTTCCAAAATTCCTCATTTAAAGCCGGGTTCGCGACTTTTCGGATTTGCGCCCGATTTCAATTCAAGGTAAAGTTACCTTATGACAGCGGCAATAGTCATTGAGGAAATCATGCATCTTCCGCCTGAAGAGCAATCACGGGTCCTGGAATTTGCTCTCGAACTCAAGCGCAAGCGTCAGCTTTCCGGAAAGGAGTTATCCGCGTTGGCGCAACGGATGGTGCATTCGGACGATCCCGCTGAAGTAGAGCGGCTGAAATCGGAGATCACGCGCGGATTTTACGGAGATTAGCCGTGCCGCGCATTCGACGACAGGGACTCCCGCGCGCTCTGTAAGCCCATTTGTTGGAGCGCACCAAAAGCCGCCACATCTCTGTGGATCAACTTGGATTGCTGGCCGACCGGCTCGCTACAGAGCCTGCGGTTCCTCACGGGAAATGGTTTAAGAGATTTCCGACCTTGATCGTATGCGGCGAAGGCGAATTGGTCAGGACTTTTCTTCAAGCAGGGCAAGCTGCAACGGGTGAGGAATTGCCTTGATGGCGCCCGTGAAGGCGTCATGCCGACGCTGGAAAAAATCAGGCATGCGAGCGACCAAGCGCGCCGAGTCTGGCCGGAGCGGATCTGGAAAATGGCGTTGGTTTCCGTTCGACTCGTGATCGCGCCTTATTCGGGTCGCGCGCCTTATTCGTGTCGCATCTTAACATTTAACATTTGACACCGGATCGGTTAAGCGGCCCGGTTGAACAACATGGCAACATGGTTCAAATGTTAACTGTTTAGATGGAAGGCGCGGCGCGGCCCAAAAGCCGCGGCCAAGCTTCAGTATCGGGCTTCCTTGGTGGGCGATGGCTCCAAGTGGCGGATCACCAACTTGAACCAAGTTGCCAGGGCCATCGCCAAATGGGCCTGACTGTATTTGTAAAGCATTCGGGTCGCATCTTAACATTTTTAACATTTGACACCGGGACCGGTTAAGCGGCCCGGTTGAACAACATGGTTCAAATGTTAATTGTTAAGATGTGACCCCGAATGTTCACCGCCTCAATGAGTTGTGAGCCGCAGTGTGGCGACTGCTAAAAGGCGGAGATCAGGGTTCGACAGAGCCAGAACAAATTAAGAGCGGCCCGCTTTGCGGGCTGTCTCACCCTACCGGGCCAGCAAAGGGAACTGACCGACGCCGCGCCGGGCAAATCAAACCAAATCAAACCTGTCCGAGGGAAAAATGGACTTGCCGGATGGGAAAGCCCCCGTGAGATAGACTGCGTCATCCCATGGGGCGAGGCTGCATTGCGCCCCTGTTGGGCGGGGCGCTTGTTTTTCTTGGCACGGGACAGCGGCTGGATTATTGATGATAGGATGAATGTGACGAGAATCGATTTTGCATGGCGCCGCCCTCTCTGGCTGGCGATTGGGACGGCTTGTTTTGCGTGGGCGCTCGGCTGCAAGGCCGAGGACTTGGTGCCGCTGGTCTTTAAATTGCCCGCCGCGGCTTTTGTCGGCACTCCCTCGGATGCGCCGCTGGACACCACGGTGGAGAAACCGAGCGGAAAACCGCGTCCGCCGCTCATGGTGCCGCCTGGGTTGAGCAACGTGGCGCTGCACAAGACGGTCACCACCAGCGACACGAACCAACTGGCGGAAAACCTGGTCAAAATCACCGACGGCGACAAGGAAGCCGGCGAACAGAGCGTGGTGCTCTTGCACAAAGGACCGCAATGGGTGCAAATCGATTTGGGAAGCCCGTATGAAATCTATGCCATCGTCGTCTGGCACGGGCATGACGAACCGAAGGTTTATCACGCCGTGGCGGCACAGGTGGCGGATGACGCGCCGTTCACGCAAAACGTCCGCACCCTTTTCAGCAACGATCAAAGGAACTTGGACAAGCTGGGCGCCGGGACCAGCCGCGAATACTTTGAAACGAACGAAGGCAAACTGATCGAAGGCAAAGGCGCGGTGGCGCGTTACGTGCGGCTTTATTCCGACGGCAGCACCGTCAGCCGGTTGAACGAATACACGGAGATCGAAGTCTATGGCCGGCCGCCGAAGTGACGCGTGGCTGTCAACCGAATTTGCGCGTCAGACGATGCTGGTCGTAAGCGCGCCGTTGTTCCTTGGTCATGCCTTCAAAATCAGGGGACCCCTTTTCGGAGACGGGCCAGGCGGACGCGGTGGACGCGGCCGGCGGGCTGTTCTTGATTGGCGCGGTGGCGCGAGCGGTAGCTTTTCCGTCGTAGCTCATGGAGAGGTCGGTTATTTCCAAGTCCTTTTCCAGCGGCAATTTGGGCCGGATGTTTTTCCCTTGTAAAACGCCGTGATAGGCGCGGACGGCTTCTTCGGGGGAAATCCGGCCGTCGGTGATCAGGCGCAGCATTTGGATGAAGGCCAAGGGGTGTTCGGCGTGGTTGATCTTGCGTCCGAAGAGCGCCACGCGCGCGCCGTATTTTTGCGCGTCGTGGATGAGCTTAAAGGCGTCGTAAGTGGTGCCCGCGCTGCCGCCAAGAATGCCGACGACCAAATTGGGATCGTACTGCGCCAGTTCCTCCATCGCGCGCGGCCCGTGATAGACGATTTTCAGGAAGAGCGGGCGTCCGGCTTCCGTCACGCCGGCCAGGCTGCGCAGGATGTGGTCATTTATGAACTCGCCCATTTTGGCCGGCGCCATCCCGCCGGAGGTGTTGGGATCAAAGACTTCCAGGAAGTAACGAAACTTTTTGCGTTCGGCTTCTTCGCGAAAATTCTTGAACTCCAGCAGCGTATCGCGGTCGTGCTCAAGATGGTTGACAAAGGTGACGGAGTAGAGGCCCAGATTCGCGCCGGGAATTTCCCCGCCCGGTTCGCATTCGATTTTCCCGCATTGGATGTGATCGATGGTGGCGGAGCGGAAGGGGTGGACGGGTTCGGAGGCGTAACAACCGTGCCGCACGGCCCAGACGTCGGTGGCGTCGTTGGCGCGCGCGGCGGGGGTGACAGGCGAATCGCGGAACAATCCCTCCTTGATCGTCAGTTGTTCGTTAACGTAGGCCGACAGGAGCATGATATCAATGACGCCCTGCCTCACGATTTCGCGGATGATGTCCAAATACTCGGGCAGATTGCGGTAGCCGAATTCCTCGCGGTTCCAGACTTCGGGCGAGAAGCGGGCCGGATGCGCGCCGCGCGCGGCAAGATAGTGGCGCGGCCCGGGTGCGCGCACACCGAAGGCCATGTCCGCGTCCTTGGCGTCGGAGATGATAAAGTCGCGCGCGCCGCGATTGGCTTTGATTGCGGCCAGTTTCGTGTCGAGTGATTTCATCAGGCCGGCTTGACGGCGACTTTGGCCAGGGTGTCCTTGAGCGCCTTGGCTGAGGCTTGCAGGGCCGCCAGTTCCTTCGGCCATAACTTGATTTGGACATGCGATTCGACGCCGTTGCGGCCGACGACCGACGGCACGCTGAAGCAAACATCGCGAATGTCGTACGCGCCCTGCACGAGGGAGGACACCGGCAGCAACGCTTTCTTATCGAGCAGAACAGCGTGGACAACGTCGCGGATGGCGATGCCTACGGCCCAACCCGCGCCTCCTTTGCGTTTGATCACTTCGGCGCCGCTGCCTTTGGTCCGTTCGAAGAGCGTGTTTTGGAAAGCGGGCGTGCAATCGGGCCACCCTGGCAATGGCAGCCCGTTGACGGCGGCGCTGGACCAGATCGGGACCATCGAATCGCCGTGCTCGCCCAGGATAAGCGCCTTGACTTGCGACGTGGCCAGCTTGAGCTCCTGGGCGATGAGCGAACTGAAACGCGAGGTGTCCAGCATCGTGCCCAGGCCATAAACCTGCTGCCAGGGCAGGCCGGTGCGCCGCAAGGCCAGGTGCGTGAGGATATCGACGGGATTGGAAACAACGAAAATGTGAGCGTCCTTGCGCAGGCCGGCGGTTTGGAGTGAATCGATGATCGAAAGAAACAACTCCACGTTGCGATTGATCAGGTCCAGGCGGGATTCGTCCGGCTTGCGGCGAAGGCCGGCGGTAATCAGGAAGATGTCGCTATCCTTGGCGCGGGCGTAATCACCGGCGTAAATGCGCTGATCACCAGCCAGCGCGCCGCCGTGCAGCAGATCGAGCGCCTCGCCCTCGGCCAGGTCGCGGTTGGCATCGAGGATTTGCATTTCGGANNCCGCCGCCAATGATGGTCACTTTCATGTCGCCGCTCCGGTTTGTAATTTTGACATGATTTGATCGGTGATGGCCTGGACCAGGGCCTCCGTTTGCTGGTCCGGCGCGGGTGCGTCGGTCTGTTTTGGCGGCAAGGGGCACATGACGCCGGGACGCCATTCGTCATTATTGCACAGTTCGCACTCTTTGAGGCCAATTCTGGGGTCGGGAATGCCCAGGGTTTGTTTGATCTTCAGCAGGTCTTGCAGGTGCGTCTGGGAAAACGTCTTCAAAGGCGTGCCCAATTGCGCGGCCACTACGACGGTGCGGCAATAGGCTTCGATGATCTCCATTTTGAAATAGGCATCTTCAACGCTGACATGGCTCCAGGACACCACGCCGTGGTTGGCCATCAGGATCGTGTTGTGGTGGTCGCTCAAGTCCGCCACCAGCTTGCCCATCTCCGGCGTGCCGGGCGTGCGATAGGGCGCGATGGGGACTTTGCCGATAAAGACCTCGATTTCAGGAATCATGCAGGTGGGCGGTTCCACGCCGGCGACGGCGAACGCCGTGGCGTGGGGAGGATGGCAATGGACGGTGGCCACCGCGCGTGCTTGGCGCTTCATGATTTGCAGATGCATCAGGATTTCGCTGGTGCGCTTTTTCTGCCCGGCCAATTGATTTCCTTCCAGGTCCACCAGGCACATGTCCTCCGGTTTCATGAAGCCCTTGGACACCAATGTCGGCGTGCAAAGCGCCATTCCCTCCGCGACGCGGATGGCGATATTGCCGCCGTTGCCATCGACATAGGCGCGGGACCACAGGCGGCGGCCAATCTCGCAGAGTTGCAGCTTGAGCGCGTGGACTTCCGGCGAGTTGAAAAAAGCCTCGATTTTGGAAGACGCGGCAGCCGCGGTTGGCGGGCCGACGGGTTTGATGGAATCGGGACGCGCCCCGTTGTTCTCAAACTCGCGCAACAGGTCGCGCGCGGAAGGCGTCAAAATGGCGTCGGCAGGAAGCGAACTGAGGCCGCCGCCGTTGCGCAGCAATTCCTCCACTTCCTTGGCGCTAATAATAGTTTTCATGGCAATGGGGAGTAAAAAATGGTGTCCACCAGCGCGGCGTCAATGGCATCAATAGGTGTGGGTTGATCAAATGGCATGGCGGCTTCGCGGCCTTCGATGAATCCGATGGTTTGGCCGACGCCGCCGCCGAGATCGTCGTACACCACCAGGCTCGGTTCCTTGCTTACGGCCGGGGCTTTGGAGCCCGGCTTGTACTGTGCGCTGGTGAACGGGCTGACCACCAACCAGCGCGCGCCGCGCAATCCCTCCACTGTTTTGCCCAGAGTGACTCTGCCAATGACCGTGCCAAGTCTCATGCGGGCGCTCCTGTTTCCGGTTCGTCCACGATGCCGATGACCATCCAACGCGCCGGGCTTTTTGGGTCTCCGACCGCGGCCCGGGCCGCGGAGCCGTCGGAAGAAATGATGACATGCTGGTGCAGACCGGCGCCGTGGAGGTCGATGGCCACTTGCGGCGATCCTTCCGACTCTCCCTCGAGGCTGATGGGCTGGCAGATCAGCAGCCGCCATCCCTCGAAACTCGGATGCTTCCGGGTGGCCGTCACGTTGCCGTCGATGCGCGCGAGAACCATAATTAGTAAATGCGGAGGTTATCGACCATCACGCATCGGCGGACGCGGGTGAAGGTGCGCGGGTTGGTCACCCCTTCGCCGGTCGGGGTGGCGATGGAATAGCTGAGGTAGCCTTCGCCGCCCAGGCCCAAGCCGGCCATGCAAGGTCCGTTCTTGATAAACAACGTGGTGTCCAGCGCGCGCGCCATGGCCGTCATGTGTTCGACATCGTGCGAATGAATCATCGAAGTGTGCTTGTAATTATGCTCCGCCGCCAGGGCCGCCGCGATGCCCTCCTCCACGCTCCGGACGCGCACGACCGGCAGGAACGGCATCATTTGTTCTTCGACCACAAACGGATGGTCCGCCTGGGTTTCAGCGAACAGCAACTGGGTCTTGTCCGCCACGTTGACGCCCGCGGCTTGGCCGAGAACAGACGGGTCTTTTCCAATGAAATCCTTGTTGACAACTGGTTCCGGGCAGCCGCCGCCGTGCCCTTCCTTGAATACAAAGGCCGCCTTGGTCAGGCGTTCCAATTGGGCGGGATTGAGCCGCACCGCGCCGTTGCTTTCCATCTCCGTCATCAACTTGTCGGCAACGTGGTCGAGAACGAACACTTCCTTTTCGCCGATGCAGAGCAAATTGTTGTCGTAAGCCGCGCCCTGGATAATGGCGCGGGCGGCGCGTTTGAGGCAGGCGGTGTCATCGACCAGCACGGGCGGGTTGCCGGGTCCGGCGCAGACGGCGCGTTTGCCCGATTGCATGGCTGCTTTGACCACGCCGGGACCGCCGGTGACGCAGAGCAAGCGGATCCGTTCATCGGCGCACAAGGCTTTGAACGAATCCAGGGTCGGATGCTCGATGATACAGCATAGGTTCTCGATGCCGGTCTCGCGCGCAATGGCCTGATTGTAGGCGCGAATGGCCAGGGCGGCGCAACGGGAGGCGGCCGGGTGGGCGTTGAAGACCACGGCGTTGCCGGCCGCCACGATGTTGACGATGTTGCCGCTGAGGGTCGGAATGGAATGGGTCGAGGGCGTGATCGCGCCGATGACGCCAAAAGGCGTGTATTCTTCGAGCATGATGCCGTGATCGCCGCTACGCCCGTCCGGCCGCAGCCATTCGACGCCGGGAACGTCTTTGATGATTTGAAGCTTTTCGATTTTATGATCGAGCCGACCGATTTTGGTTTCGTCCAATTCAATGCGGCCCCACTCGGCGGCATTGGCCTCGGCCAACGTTTTGACAATGTGGACGGCCTTGCGCCGTGCGGCCATGCCGCCTTGTTGCAGCTTGGCAAAAGACGCCGCCGCCGCCTCACAGGCGGGACCGGCCTCCTGAAAAACACCAAACTTTCCGCCGGCGGCGGCGTAGGTTGGCTTGGGACCATGGCCTTCGGGCTTGGCTGCGGAGGCGGTGGCACCCGCCTGGACCGGACCGAGCCGGCCCAGAACTTCTTCGACCACTTCGCGAATAAGCTGTTCGTTGATTGCGGCTGACATAAAATGTTTACGTCTTGGCGTTATAGATTTCTTTGCCCAGCACATCCACCGAATCGACGATGCCGATGATAACGGCATCAATGGGCGCTTCTTTGAGATTGGGGGCGAGCCGGGCGGAACTGCCCTGGCAGAAGAGCACCATTTCGCCCACGCCGGCCCCGACGCTGTCCACGGCAATAATAGTGTTGATGCCAGGACGGAAGCGGGACGGGTCCTTCTCATCGACCAGTTGCGGGCGGAGCAAGAGGAGCTTGCGACCGTTCATGGCCGGGTCCTTTTTCGTCGCCACCACGGCCCCTTGGACTAGCGCCAGGAACATAATTATTTGCCTGGCGTTTTACGCGGCAGAATGGTTTCGACTTCGGCGTGCGGCCGGGCGATGACATGCACGCTGATGAGTTCGCCCTTGTTGGCCTTGATGGCCTGGGCGCCGGCATCGGTTGCGGCCTTGACCGCCGCGACGTCGCCGACGACGACCGCGGTGACGAGGGCGTTGCCGACTTGCTGCATGGGGCCGGCCAATTCGACATTGGCGGCTTTCAGCATGGCGTCGGTACCTTCAACCAGGGCGATCAGCCCGCGTGTTTCCAGAAGTCCGATTGCTTGATGTGGCATAGTTTTCTCTTTCGTTAAGGATTCAATGATGGAGTGGATGGATTTTGCAAAAAGCGGCGCACCTCGCGGGCGACGACCAATTCTTCGTTCGTTGGAATGACAATGATCTTGACGGCCGATTCCGGGGCGCTGATGACGGCTTCCCGCGCCTTGGTTTCCGCGTTGAGCTTGGGGTCGAGCTTGAGGCCCAATTGATCGAGATCGCGGCAAATCTCCGTGCGCACGCCGGCCTGATTTTCGCCGATGCCGGCGGTAAATACCAGCGCGTCCAGGCCGTTGAGTTGTAGAAAATAGGAGCCGATCCAGTGGCGGATATGATGGGCATAAACATCCAGCGCCAATTTTGCAGGGCCATCGCCCTGTTCTGCCCGCGCCACGATGTCACGGAAATCGTTGTAGCCGCCCGACAAAGCCTTGAGGCCGGATTCCTTGCACAGCAACCGCTCCGCCTCCTCCAAAGTCAATCCGGTCGAGCGCATGAGGAAGGGCAGCGCGAAGACGTCGAGGTCGCCAACGCGATTGTTCTGCGGCAAACCGGATTGCGGGGTGAGTCCCATACTGTTGCCCACCGCCACGCCGTTGCGGATCCCCGTGACCGATGAACTGCCGCCCAAATGGCAGGAGACCACACGCAAGGCAGGCTCGCGCACGGGACTCTTGCCGCCATCGACATAAAGTTGACGGGCGCGATGGGCCACGTCCTGCCGGCAGAGCATTTCGGCGGAGCGTTCGGCGATGAATTTATGGCTGGCGCCGTGAAAGCCCCAGCGCCGGATGCCCGCCTGGCACCAGGCCTCGGGCACGGCATAGCGCATGGCCGCTTCCGGCGCCCATTGATAAAACGCCGTCTCAAACAACGCCACCAGCGGCACGCCGGGCATGAACTTGGCGAATAACCGGATGCCGGCGATATAGGGAGGATTGTGCGCGGGAGCGATGCTGGCGTAATCCTCCATCGCGCGCACGACCGATTCATCCAGACGCACGCAGCCATTGACGCCGCGAGCCATGATGGTCTTGAATCCCACCGCGGCCAAATCGCTTTCCCGCGTGATCCAGCCGCCTTGGCGAAGCTCGGCGAGGCAGGACTCGATGGCCGGGGCGTGATCCGTCAGGCGCTCCATGCCGCCGCGTGTCAACAAACGCTCCTGGCCGCCGGAAAAATCGAATAACCGATATTTCAGGGAGGTCGATCCCAGATTGGCGACAAGGATTTTCATCCGCCCCATTTATTGCAGCCACTTGCTCAGGACCGAAAGACCCTCGTGCGGACGGGGAATGACTTGCACGCTGACCACACTGCCGACTTGCGCGGCGGCGGCCACCCCCGCGTCGGTGGCGGCCTTGACCGCCGCGACGTCGCCGCGGAAAAAGGCGGTGACATAGCCGCTGCCGATTTTTTCCCAGCCGACAAATTGGACGTTGGCGGCTTTGAGGGCGGCATCGGCCGCTTCGAGCAGCGCGCAGAGGCCCTTTGTTTCGATCATGCCGATTGCTTGTTGAGTCATAAATAGATGGATGATGGAGCGTTAAAAGTTACTTCTTCGCCGGTTCGCCCAGGAACACTTTCATCAGGTCTTCGTGGGGCCGGGCCAAAATGTGCGAGCTGATCAGTTCGCCGACTTTGCCGGCGGCTTTGGCCCCGGCATCGACGGCCGCCTTGACGCTGCCGACGTCGCCGGTGGCCAGGACGGTGATCAACCCGCCGCCGATGGAAATGGTTTTGACCAGGGTGACATTGGCGGCCTTGACCATGGCGTCGCTGGCCTCGACGCTGCCGACGTAGCCCCTGGTTTCAATCATGCCTAACGCTTCTTGACTCATGTGTTCTCTCCTGTTGTTTATGGATTGTTGACTTTGTTCGCTTAAGTAATCAGTTCGCAAGGCGTGTCCGGCTGCAAATTGCAGGCGTTGCCTTCGTCGGTGTCGATGTGGACCTCCAGCTTGAAAGCGGGGTCGATACGCACGAGTGTCCGGTCCAAAATCAAGCCGCACGCGCCGCCGATTCGCAATTGCATCTGGCTGCCGGCCTTGACGCCGTAATACTCCGCGTCCGTGGGATGCATATGAGCATGGCGCATGGCGCGGATGACGCCTTCTCGAATTTCCAAGAATCCCTCCGGCCCCATCAACATGCCGCCCGTGGTGCCCTTGATGTCCCCGGAAATGCGCAATGGTATTTCAAACCCCAGCGCGATGGCATCGGTGTAAGCCAATTCCACCTGGTTGAAATTTCGGCACGGCCCCAAGATGCGCAGATTCGAGATAACCCGGCTGCGCGGGCCAATGAGTGTGAGCGTCTCCTTGGCGGCAAATTGCCCTTCCTGGTAAAGCCACTTGTACGGAGTCAGGGTGTGCCCTTTGCCAAACAGAGTCTCAACAGCCTCCGGCGTCAAATGGCAATGGCGGGCGCTGACATTGACTACCAGCGGGTTTGGGGCCATCGCCATGCGTGGCAATGTCTTCCCAAGCCGTTGATAGACAACCTGTCGCACCCGATGTTCGACGACCGCCCGATGCGTGCTGTTGGCAATGGCAACCATGCTCTTGACGTTAATATGCCAAAAAAAGCCAGATTCGTCAACATATTTCTTGCAAAATATTCCAAAATGTTTCAAAATCTACCAAATGCAGCCAGAGGCGCGCCAAAAACGTATCCAGGATCACCTGAATCGGGTGGAGTTTGCGTCCTTGGAAGAACTGGCGCGCGAGTTGGAGGTTTCCGTTTCCACCGTGCGCCGGGATATTGCCGCGTTGGAATCGGCGGGAGGTTTGCGCCGGATGCACGGCGGCGCGCGCCTGGTTAACCCGCCCTCCGATGAATTTGCCTTTTCGGCGCGCGACACCCACCAATTGACGGAAAAGGAAGCCATTGGCCGGGCTTGCGCCGAACTCATCGGACCCAACCAGACCGTCATCATCGATGCCGGCACGACGGCCTATCACGTGGCCAAGAATCTGGAATCCAAGATGCCGCAAATCATCACCAATTCCCTGCCGGTGGCCAATTTCTTCGCCGCGACCAACCGCGCCGAACTGATTCTTTCCGGCGGCGTCATTTATCCGCGTCTGGGCGTTTTGGTTGGGCCATTGGCGGTGGAGGCGTTCACCAAAATCCACGCCGACGTGGCGGTGATGAGCGCGGGCGGGATCACGCTGGACGGAATCAGCAACTCGCACGGATTGCTCATCGAGATTCAATGGGCCATGATTCGCGCGGCGAAAAAGGTGATTTTTTGCTTTGACAGCACCAAGTTTGGCCGCCGTTCCGTCTCGCCGCTCTGCGGCCTGGAGCACGTTCACACGATTGTCAGCGACTGGGGCGCGCCGGAGGAGTTGGTGCGCTCCTTGCGCGGGCGCGGGTTGGAGGTCGTTATAGCGCCCCAGGAGAGCGACGGGTCTTAACGGACTCATGGACTGGGATATGGAGAATTGACAATGGACAATGGATTACTGACGCGATTACGGATATGAGTATTACGTCTTAGTGGACGAACAACAGGCAATGGTGAAGGATGAATTAGGATGAGAATTGTGTTTGACACCAGCGTTCTGGTGGCAGCGGCACGATCCCGCTTTGGCGCAAGTTTCACGCTCATCAACTCAGTGCCCGCACCCGAATTCCAGCCTTGCCTTTCGGTGGGGCTTTATATCGAGTGGCAGGCAGTGCTCTCTCGCGCAGAAAATTTGCCGCCTGGCAAAACTGCGGAAGATACCCGGCGGTTTTTGCGTTATTTGGCGGGCCAGGCGCATTTGCAGGAAATCCATTTCCTTTGGCGACCCTTTCTCAGAGACGCGGACGATGACATGGTATTGGAACTGGCTTTTGCGGCCGGTTGCCGCCATATTGTAACGCATAATGTGAAGGACTTTCATGGGTCGGAACAGCTTGGCGTCGCCGCTTGTCGCCCCGTGAATTTCTGAGCCTGATACGAAAGAAAACATGAGCACATTGACCATTGAATTGCCGGAGTCGCTAAAAAAGACCATCGAAGAACTCGCGGCGCGCGAGGGATACTCGGTGAGCCAATTCCTGGCCAGCGCCGCCGGGGAGAAACTGGCGGTCGTCCTGACGATGGATTACCTGCGACGCGAGGCTGCGGCGGGCCGCCGTGAAGATTTTGAAAAGTATCTGGCCGCCGTGCCGGACGCGCCCCCCTTGGCCGGCGATGAACTGTGACCGCAGAAGAGACGTCCGGCCTCGCCAATTCCCTGCCGGTGGCCAATTTCTTCGCCGCGACCAACCGCGCCGAATTGATTCTTTCCGGCGGCGTCATTTATCCGCGTCTGGGCGTTTTGGTCGGGCCATTGGCAGCAGAGGCGTTCCAATAACAGGATTTGACTCATTCTTGTTATTCGGCTGAAACGCCATCTTGCGACATCCATCCGAATTCGTAAGGGTTATTTTGCGCATTATTCTCGATAAGGTGCGCGGCTCGGCGGGTTCTTGGATGCAAACATAGATTTTGCCTTGCGGCCAAAAAGTGGTAAAATGCCAGATGTACGGCGCTCAGGCGCGCGTTCTTTGAAAATTTGCAGTCGGGAATCCGGCGTGGCCAAGGGTGCGAGCGGAAGCGGCTCCGGATGATTGGAGTGATTGGAAGATGTGGCCGGCGGGGGTGCCAGGCACGACACGCTCGCCCCGTGAGATAGCCTGCGTCATCTCATGGGGCGAGGCGCGTATGCTCCCCGGAATGTTTCGTGCCCACTGTCTTCGCCGTGTCTATGCAGAAGGAATGGGGAGCGCGAGCGTCTGGCTCGCGGTTTTCGGCCTCTGGCCGAAAACATTTGCCCCGCGAGCCAAGACCCACCAAATGGTGACTTCTCCCCGGGCGGTGCGACTGGCTGGCGGGACGCCAGCCTGAGCGACCGAGACCGTCGCGCTCCCAATTTCAACCGCATGGAAATGGCTTAGGCGAGAGATTTGGGCTTTACAAGAGTTGCGGGATTGGTTGCTAAGTGCGTGATTTTCACGCATAACTGGGGCGAACGATTCGGTCAATCAGGCCGAATCAGACCAAATCAAACCAAATCAAACCTGTCCCTCGGTGGAAAGTGCCGAAAAAGGCCGGTGGAAGACTGGCCGCTCGAATCCGATCAAACCACGAAAGGAAAATTGACGCCAAGCAAAGTCAATCCTAAGCGAAGCGCTTAAGGTTAGGCTCAATTTGGGTTGGTGGCGGCGAAAGGGTCTGGCGGAAGCCAGCCCACCCAAGCCATTGCTGAGAAAACTTTTTCGCCACGAAGCGCGCGAAGGACAGGAAGTTTTGAAAGAGACTGAGCGAATTGGGGATTAACAAGTCAAAATTAGATTAAGGCAGCGCGAAAGCGACCACGGCGTCGCTCTGCGGCTCTTCGCGCACGTGCGAATGGCCGCCTGCGGCGATCACCAGAAATTGCCGGCCGCCCGTCTTGGTCATGTAAGTCATCGGAGTCGCCGCTCCGCTGGCGGGAAGCCGCGCTTTCCAGATTTCTCTGCCGGTTTCAACGTCGAAGGCCCGGATAAACGGATCTGTGGTTCCGGCAATGAAGGCCAATCCCGCCGCCGTCACAATCGGGCCGCCCAGGCTGATTGACCCTGCGGGAGTCCCCGGATGGCTGCCGCCGAACTCCTGCATCGAGCCTAGAGGAACCTGCCATCGGATTGTGCCTTCGGCCAAATCCACGGCCGCGAGCATCCCCCAAGGCGGCGGACAACATGGCAAATCCGAAGGCGCTTGCAGGAAGTTGCGAAACAGGCCATAGGGCGCCCCGGCTTGGGCCGTATAGCCGCCGTCCTCAGCGTCGCGATGGCGGCGGTCTTCGAACTCGGCGCGCGGAATGAGCCTGACTTTGGCGGGCAGATTATTCACATTGACCAGCAATAGATTCCGCATGGGATCGAACGCATAACCGCTCCAGTTCATCCCGCCGGTATTTCCGGGGATGACCAGCGTGCCCCTCAGGCTGGGCGGCGTGAAAATCCCTTCGTTTCTCAAGGCCCGGAGGCGATTCAGGCAGGCTTCGCGCTCCGCGGCGCTCGCGCCCCATGCCGCATCGGCCGATATTTGTTGCGGCACAAGCGGCGGCGGCGCCAATGGAAACGGCTGGGTCGGGGACGTTATTTCTCCGGGCACGTCGCTCTGCGGCACGGGGCGCTCCTCCACCGGAAACACCGGCTCGCCTGTCTCGCGGTTGAGCACATAGAGAAAGCCCGTCTTGTTGCCCTGGATGACGACAGGGATGTCGCGCCCTTTGCGTTTCAGCGTCGCCAGCAGCGGCGGGCAAGCGCAGTCGTAATCCCAAAGATCGTGGTGGACGAGCTGGAATCCCCAGGCGACTTCGCCGGTCTCGGCACGCAAGGCGACAATCGAGTCGGCCCACTTGTTGTCGCCAGGCCGCAGCCCGCCATAATAATCCGGGCTGGCGCTGCCGGTGGGAACAAAAATAAGATGACGTTCGGCGTCCACAGCCATGATGGACCACGCATTGCCCGCTCCGGTCCGCCAGGTCTTGGCCAGCGGCTTTGTGTTGGGCGGGATTGGCTCCCAACTCCACCGCAACGCGCCCGATCGTGCGTCAAAAGCCCGGACCACCCCGCTGGGCATGTCCACGCGCGAGTTATCGTCAATGGCGGAACCGACCACGACGAGGTCGTCGATGACCGTTGGCGGAGAGGTCATGTGATATTGACCCGGCATATAGCGCGCGACCTTGCGCAAGCTCACCTGGCCGCCCGCGCCGAAACCCGAACAGGGGACGCCCGTGGCGGCATCCAGCGCGATCAGCCGCGCATCGAGCGTGGCTTCGAAAATGCGGCGCGGCGCAGATTCGCCGCTCTTGTCCGGGCCGGGCGCCGGCCAGATCGCCACGCCACGATTGATCAGCCCATCACCGTAATCCCATGAAAGCTTGGTTTTCGGATCATACGCCCAGCGCTGCTTCCCTGTTTCCGGGTCCAAGGCAATCACTCGGTTAAAAGGCGTTGTCAAGTAAAGCGTGCCGTCGATGAGGATCGGTGTGGTTTCAAAACCGCTCCTTTTTCTTTTGCCGCGGCCATCCGAGATTTCACCCGTGTGAAAAATCCACGCGACTTTGAGCCGCGCTACGTTGTCACGATTGATCTGAGTCAATGGCGAGTAGCGCATTCCGCCCGCGTCGTGCCCGTAATAGGGCCAGTCATCCGCCGAACCGTCGGTTGAGCTCCCCAGCGCACTGAACATGGCCGCCATCACCAAGACGCAAGTGCAAATACAGGTCCTTCGGGCTGAACGGTTCATCGGGACGGATGCTGGAGGAACACCGGCGTCATGGCAATGCGGACTTTGAACCGAAACGGCCGCCCGAATTCTCCTTCTGGACGCGGGGAAAACGCAGCTGCCATGGGGTGTTATGGACCAGTGATAGGAACTTGGTTTTTGACGCTGCGCGGTTCAGGAAGCAGCGTCATCATCGCGTCCGCGAACCGGGAGCCAAGCGTGAGCATTCCATCCGCGGTAAAATGCGCCGCATCGCCGCCGACGCGCGGCAGATCGACCGTTTCAACCAGCAGGGTGCGCTTGTCTTTCCGGCAAACTTCCACTTGACACTTTCGAGAGATATCCCCATAAGCCCACGTGTGGCTGTTAACTTGACCGATGGCGAAAGGCAGGGACGGCGCCCGCAGATCCTTCCGCAAAGAGCGGATGAACTCGCTCAAGAGCTTTTCATAATCTTCCGCCATTTTCCGGCTGATGCTCGCTTCGTGTTCCCCCTGCATCCAGACAAAACCAGTCAGTTCGCATGGTTTCCCGTCGCGCTCCAGAGCCGACACCGCGCCGCGGACGTTGGCAATGAGCGCGTTGTAGAGAGCACCGGCCTCCCGGCCATCGGTCGGCGGGTGCCAGTTGCGGCCATGGTCGTTGAAACCGGCGACAGCGGGAATGTAGTCCGTGTAATCTACGCTCCTGGCGATGCCGGTCCCGCCTGCCGCATACTTGACAATGGCTATCGTCGATCCGGGCATCTTCTGCTCCAAGTCGTGGGCAAGCGCGATCTCCGGTCCGAAGGCGCCGGCATCTTGCACCCGCAGGGTAGTCCACAGATTGTCATCGGGTTGAGGCGTGTCGGTCCCAGGCCAAAAGAGTATTCGAGGCTGCACCCGCAGCGTTCCGGGGAATGCCTCCCGACCACCATGATATTGCCGCAGATCGTTGTGGCCTTCGGCATTGGACTGTCCCGCGACGACAAAGACCCGGACCGGACGCGTGACCTTGGCCTCGACCAGCCTGTTGCCTCCGGCTCCAATGGCGCTGCCTGCCTTTGCTCGCGACCTGATTTCATCGGCACTTGCCTTGACTTCTTCCAGCGACATGATCGGACGGGCCGCCACTTCCGGCAGCGCAGGACGATTGTCCGTGGCGCCCGGCTTCGCATACCACATCGTCACCGTGGAATAGCCGAGCAGATTCCAAGGGTTGCGGATGTCCGTGCCGAAGGACGATTCCATGTCGAAGCGCAGCCGCTGGGTGAACGGAATCGCATCCAGGCCGCGCGTCCGGGTACAGATGTTGAAGCCGGTGGTGTGGCCATCCAATCCGCCCACCCGCGCGTTGGCCAGGAACGGCACGCTGAATTCATCCTGGCGCGTGGGAACCACCCCGCCGGCCCAGCCATAATAATCCTCCGTCCCGGTGCCGAAATGCGTCGGGAACCCCTTGTCCCACGCGTCATCGACGTATATCTTCTCGTCGCCTTCTCCCCACCAACTGCCCTGGATGTTGAGCACCGTCCACGCATCACCCACGAACACGCCCTGGCCGCGGATGTCGATGAAGTTCCAATCCTGAAACGGCGCGCCGGGCACCACGTCATCGGGCCGCCAGTTCGCGTGAAAGTGCATGGAGTGGGAGTCCCAATCCCACTGCGAGACCTCGGCCCGCAATTCCAGCTCCACCGCTTTCGTGCCCAAGTTCAGCACGCGCATCCTGGCCGCACTCCGGTACGGCATCACCCACCGGCAGACCATCGTGCCGTCGGCCATGACGGTGCGCTGCCAGGTCTGGATCGGATGCAGCGTATCGGCGCTGCAAAAGAAATCGCCCAGGGGACACCACACGGTTTCCTCGCCATCGCTCGTCATCGCCAGGACGGTCGAACGCAGGCTCGCTGGATTGTTGACTGCGCCGGGCAGGCGCACGGTGAATTGGCGCAGAGCCTTCGGCCCGGCGGGAAGTTGGACCTCCATCTTGCCGCCAGGCTTGAGCGTGGCGGCCTTCTTGATCGTGCCCTTGCTTGCGTCCGGCTGCGCGGTCAGAGCCCGGCCCGTTCTTTCCAAGTCCGCCGTCGCCGCCGCCAAACCGGCGCGGGTGAACGTCTCGACCTTCGTCCCTTCCGGGTAGGCGCGGTAGTTGATGCTGTAATAAAAAGACCTTTCCGCCATCGTGATCTTGCAACTCTTCGCGAAAGGAATCGGCACGTAAGAATCTCCGGCCCGAGCGGTCGGCGCGGCCAGCGGCGGACGGAAGGAGCCTTCGCCGAGAACAAGCTTGATGAGCGACTCGTCCAGCACCGGGGTGTCCGCGCCATCGAGATAAACGTGAACGTTGGGGCCGGTCCGGTTATTAAAATCGTAATAGAAGAACGGCGTCCACATCCTCGTGATGCAGCCCGGTCCCTTGTGCTCCATGATCACCCACTCCTGCTGGTCGTGGATCGTTTCCGCGCGGATGAATCCCGTCCCGTCGCTGTCGGCGAACCAGCCCGTCGCGCTTTGGTCCGGTTGATTGCGATTGGTGGAGGCGCGATTGTAGCTAGAGGCCTGCAGACATTGGTACTCCGGCACTGGAAATCGCGCCACGGCTGCCGGGTCAGCCATTTCTGCGAGCAGAGATTTCAACGTTATGGTTTCGCCGCCGAAGGCGCAGAAACCGGCGCCAAGCGACAAGGCCAGCAAAACTGCCGGGGCGGAGGATCGGGAGGTGTTCATGTCGGTTATTCGATGCGCAACGCTTTGGCCATCACGAGCGACAGAATCGTTGCCGAAACGGAATCCGGCAATCCCAAAATGCCCGCGTTCACTTTTGCCTCTTGCGTTGCGGCTGGGGAGAAGTTAGTGTGTCAACCATGATTGCTGAGTTGGTTGACGCAGGGCATCGCTCCAGAATTTTCGAGCTAACGGCGCGCCTGCTGGCCGGTGAAGAAATTTCCCGCCCACAGGCCCTCGCGCTCTTTGACCTCGAAAACTCGGCCGATATTTTCGACCTCATGGCGGGCGCGAATCGCATCCGCGAGCATTTTAAGGGGAACCAGATTCATTTGTGCTCGATCGTCAACGCCAAGGCGGGGGCGTGCTCGGAAAATTGCAGCTTTTGCGCCCAGTCATCCTTCTACCAAACCGGCTCGCCCAAGTACGGGTTCGTGGACCCGGAGCCGGTCCGCGACGCGGCGGAGGAGGCCCATCGCAATGGCGTCACCGCCGTCGGCCTGGTCGCGGCGTGGCGCGGGCTTAACGAAGGGCCGATGCTGGACGAGGTCTGCGACCGCATCCGCGAATTGGCCGACGGCGGCAAGACCCGGCCGGACGCGTCGTTGGGCATCATCAAAAGCCAGCGCGTGGCGGATCGCTTGAAGGAGGCCGGCTTGGAGTGTTACGGACATAACCTGGAAAGTTCAAAACGCTTTTTTCCCAGCCACTGCACGACTCACACTTACGAAGAGCGCCTGCAAACCATCCACCATCTCAAAAAGGCGGGCATCAAAATTTGTTCCGGCGGCATCATCGGCATGGGCGAAACTCGCGAGGACCGTTGCGACCTGGCTTTCGCGCTCAAAGAAATCGGCGCCAATGTGGTGCCGATCAACATACTCAATCCGATCAAAGGCACGCCGTTCGAGAACGTTCCGCCGCTGCCGCCGCTGGAAATTCTCAAGACCATCGCCTGTTTCCGTTTCATTTTGCCCCGGCGGGAAATCATGATCGCCGGCGGTCGCACCGTCAATTTGCGCGACATGCAGAGCATGGTTTTCACTGCCGGCGCCAGCGCCTTAATGGTGGGCAATTATCTCACCACGCTCAACCAATCGGTCGAGAAGGATCTGCAAATGCTCAAAGACCTCGGCCTGGACCCGCGTTGGGACCATGGGTTCGACCGTCAATAATTTTCTGCTGTGCAGCGCCTCGGCCAGAATATCGGCGGCTATCACGGAGAGACCATCGACATCCAACGGGTCCTGCAACAAATCGACCAGGCCGTGGCCGGCAAAAATTGGGAGCGCGACCCTGATTTCCTGGCCTTGCGCCGTCCAAATCCCGCGGCGCGTGTAAGCGTCTATATTTCGGCGGGCATGCACGGCGACGAACCCGCCGGGCCTCTGGCCGCCTTGCGATTGCTGCAGGAGGACCTCTGGCCCGACGCCGCCGCGATCTGGCTTTGCCCGTGTCTGAACCCAACAGGCTTTCCGCTCAACCGCCGGGAAAATGCGTCCGGCATCGATTTGAATCGCGATTATCGGAGCCTCCAATCCTCGGAAGTGCGCGCCCACGTGGGTTGGCTGCAACGGCAGCCGTCTTTTGACGTGGCGCTCTGCCTGCACGAAGATTGGGAATCCAACGGCTTCTACGTCTATGAATTGAATCTCGATAACCGGCCCTCCCTGGCGGAAAAAATTCTTGAAGCCGCGGCCAAATTTTGTCCGGTGGACACGTCGCTCATGATAGAAGATTGGCCCGCCCAAAACGGCGTGATTCGTCCCCAACTCAATCCGGCCGATCGCCCGCAATGGCCGGAAGCGATATATTTGCGCACCCACAAAACGCGCCAGAGCTACACGATGGAAGCGCCCTCGGATTACCCGCTGCCGGCGCGCGTAGCCGCGTTGGTCGCCGGCGTGCGGGCCGTGCTGGCGGCGGTGTGACAACATTGCAACTCCTCGAAGTCTCGGTCCAACTCCGCCAGTGGGATTGCCCGCAACGCCTCTGCCCAACCTTGACGAGCCTTCTCTGGACCGGGGCTAACCAACAAGGTGCAATTCTGAGCCGTCACGGTGACTTCGGCGCCGAAGCCGCATGCTTCTAACAACTCCTTCGGCAGGGTCGCGATCAATGTTTGGAATCAGCGCTGCGGGCCGGTCATCCGGCCGGTTCCTGTTGCGTGATGCAGTGAAAGGAGCCGAGACCCCAAATCAGTTCCGTCGAATCCACGCCGATGACTTGCCGGTCGGGAAATTCGCGTTGCAGTATTTCCAGCGCCACGCGGTCGTGTTGGTCGCGGTAGGTCGGCACCAGCACCATGCCGTTAGCGATGTAGAAGTTGGCGTAGCTGGCAGGCAAACGCTGCCCGTCGTATTCCACCAGGCCGGGCATGGGCAACTCGACAACCCGAAATTCCCGGCCCGCGGTGTCGCGCATGAGGCGCAAGCGCTCCAGATTTTCGCGCAATATCGGGTAATTCGCATCGGACGGATCGTGCTCCACCGCCGCGGCCAGCGTCGTCGGATTGAGGAACCGCGCCAGATCGTCGATATGCCCGTCGGTGTCATCGCCGACAATGCCTTCGGTCAACCATAAAACCTGGCTGACGCCGAGATAATCGCGAAGATATTTCTCAACGTCGCCCTGACTCAATTGGGGATTGCGGTTGGGATTTAGCAAACACGAAGTCGTCGTCAAGACCGTGCCGCGGCCGTTGACCTCGATGGAGCCGCCCTCCAGGATGATGCCGGGGGAGAAGAGAGGCAGTTGGCGCAAACGGGCGACATGTTGCGGCACCGCGTCATCCAAATCGAAGGGCGGATACTTGCCGCCCCAGGCGTTGTAATCCCAATCCACCACGGCCCGCTGGCGGTGGCCAGGCTCATCACGCACCAGGAAAATCGGCCCATGGTCGCGGCACCACGGCTCGTAAGCGGGGAAATGGTGGAAGTGGACGCGGTCGAGTGGAGTTTTTTCTCCGCGCAAAAGGCCGCGCACCCAGTCCTCCATCTCCTGGTTCCAAACGTTGATCTGCACCTCCTCCACCTGCACGAGGTGGCGGATCAATGCCGCATAGACCGGCGGCACGCTGTCGTATTTGCCGGGGAAGCTGATGCCTTCGGGGCGGGGCCACGTGAACCAGGTGCCGTCATGCGGTTCCCATTCGGCGGGCATGCGAAGGCCCAGCGCCCTGGGCGTTGGCGCCGGCGCGGGCATCCCGGAATCCATTGCAGGCCATGTCACGCCGAACTTTAAACCACCGAACATTGAACGCTGGCAAACTAATTCGCTTTTGCACAAACTATCCCATTGAAGAATTCTGCGACCAATTCGGCGGCCATGGGGCGTTATGGTCTGGCGGCGCTGGCCGGATTGCTCCTCAGCGCGGCCTTTGCTCCTTGGGAAGTGGCCGGCGCGGCTTGGGCCGGGCCGGGGTTGATGTTGTTTTGCGGGCTGGGCCAACGCGGCGGACGGGCTTTTCGCCTGGGGTGGGTGGCGGGCTTCGTCCACTTTCTCAGTTCGCTTTACTGGCTGCTGGCGATGCCGTTCGCCTGGCACGGAATGCCTCTGGCGCCGGCTCTGGCTTGGATAGCCTTGAGCGCCTACTGCGGACTCTACCTCGGCCTCTGGGTCTGGTTTTGCTGGAAGATTTTCCCCGATGGCGCAGGCGAACCGGAGTTTTCCCTCGTCGCGGCCGTGGACCAATTCCTCTCCATCGACTGGATGAAACGGGCCAGTTGGGCCATCCTTTGCGCGGCGGCCTGGACGGCGCTGGAAATGGCGCGCGCGCGAGTCCTCAGCGGCTTCCCGTGGAATTTTCTTGGCGCCTCGCAATACGCCATGCTGCCCTTGATCCAAATCGCCTCGATCACGGGTGTTCACGGCGTTTCTTTTGTGATCGTTTGGTTTTCGGTTGCCGTTGGCGGCGTGATGCTGATCCTGGCGCGCCGTCCATCCACGCTGGCGATTTGGGGTCAGGCCGCGCTCCCGCTGCTGGCCCTGGGCTGGATCGTCGCCTATGGGATGACCAAGACTTGGGGAATCCCCGCGGCGAGCCGTCAAGTAAAAGTGGCTTTGATCCAGCCGAGCATTCCCCAGACGCTGATTTGGGACGTCAAAGAAAACGCGGCCCGCTTTCAACAGGTTCTCGCCCTTTCCGAAAAGGCGCTGGCCACAAAGCCCGATCTCCTGTTGTGGCCTGAATCGGCCGTGCCTGAGTTTGACCCGGAAATTGCGCAAGCCATCCAACGGTTATTGGCCAATCATCCGGCATGGCTGATTTTTTGCGCCGACTCGCCGGAATCTTTGCCTTCAGGCGAGGCCGCGGATTTCAACAGCAGTTTCCTGGTCAATCCGACGGGCGCCATCGAGGCCGTTTACCACAAACGGCGGCTGGTCATTTTTGGCGAATACATTCCTCTGCTTCGCTGGCTGCCATTCCTGAAATGGCTCACGCCCATTGGCGAAGGATTCACTCGCGGCGAGCGCGCCGTCCAATTCAACCTGACCAACCTTTCAACCAAAACGTCGGTGCTCATTTGCTTTGAAGACATGTTTCCGCAGGAGGCCCGCGACCACGTGCAAGACGACACCGATTTCCTGATCAACCTGACCAACGATGGTTGGTTCGGCAACGGCGCGGAGCAGAAGCAGCAGGCCGTCGGCGCGATTTTTCGAGCCATTGAGAACGGCGTGCCGCTGGTCCGCTGCTGCAACAACGGCCTGACATGTTGGATCGATCCCCAAGGCCGCATCCGGGAGATCGAGGACGCCGGCGGCAGCATCTACGGCCCCGGATTCATCACGCCACAAATCCCCTTGCGCGGCCCCGGCCAGCGCGCGCCGACGATTTACAACCGTTACGGCGACTGGTTTGGCTGGAGTTGCTGCGCCACGAGCGGCCTCCTTTTGCTCTTCATTCTTCGCCGGCCAGACGTGGTGGGACCAAGTTGAATTCCGGAAAGCTTTTGCCCTGGTTGGCGGACCCTTAAAACTGCCGCAAGAACCGCACGTCGTTTTCGTAGAACAACCGGACATCGGTGATGTTGTAGCGGATCATCGCGACCCGCTCGATGCCAAAACCGAACGCCCAACCGGTCCACTCCTCCGGATCGTAGCCGACTTGCTCGAAGACTCGCGGATGCACCATGCCGCAACCGGCGATCTCCAGCCATTCCTTTCCCATTTTCCGCGTGAGCGGACTGGAAAAATCGATCTCAAAGCTCGGCTCGGTGTAGGAGAAGTAGTGGGGCCGAAAACGGATCCTCGTTTCTTCGCCCAGCAATTCCTTGAACACAAATTCGACCGTCCCCTTCAAATCGCCCACCGTCACCTTGCGGTCCACGTACAGGCCCTCGATCTGGTGGAACGTCGGGTTATGCGTGGCGTCGGGGTTATCCCGTCGGTAAACGCGGCCCGGCGCGATGATACGAACGGGCGGGCGCTGCTTCTCCATCGCCCGGATTTGCACCGTGGAAGTATGGGAGCGCAGGAGCAGCCGTTCGCGGGTCTGCAAATAAAACGTGTCCTGCAAATCGCGCGCCGGATGGTCCGCGGGCGTGTTCAGGGCGTCGAAACAATGATATTCGTCCTCGACTTCCGGCCCGTCGGCGACGGCAAAGCCGATCTTGCGAAAGCTGCGCACGATGTCTTCTGTCACTTGGGTCAGCGGATGCAGTTTGCCCAATGGACGGCGCCGCCCCGGCAAAGTGAAATCGGTCGCCTCTTTGGGCAGCGCGGCCTTGAGCTCCAATTCGGCGCGACGTTCGGAGATGGCGGCGTCCAACTCAGTCTTGGCTTGGTTGATGAGCTTGCCGGCGGCGGGACGCTCCTCTTTGGGCAACGCGCCCAGTTGCTTCATCAAGGCGGTGAATTTTCCGTGCGGGCCGATCCAGGCCCCTTTAACTTGGTCCAGGGCCGCCAAATCGGGCGCGGCTTTGAACTCGGCCAGCGCGGCTTGCTTGAGCGGTTCGATGTCCATGGCGTCTCGGGACAGTCACCGGCGCGGGCAGGCGGCGGGTTTTATTGTGGTTGCGTGGTCTTGGTCTTGAGCGCGTTTTGGGCCAATTGCACCAATTCGCCAAAGGCGGCGGCGTCGCGCGCGGCCAGGTCGGCGAGCATTTTCCGGTTCAAGGCGCAATGGGCGGCCTTGAGCCCTTCCATGAAACGGCTGTAGGTGATGCCGGCGGCGCGGGCCGAAGCGTTGATGCGCACCTGCCAGAGTGCGCGGAAGTTCCGCTTTTTGGTTTTGCGATCGCGGTAGGCATATTGCATGCCGTGATCAAGCGCGTCGGAGGCGTAACGATACAACTTGGAGCGCTTCAGGCGAAAGCCCTTGGCGGCTTTGATGACGCGAATGCGGCGCTTGCGCGAGGCGGGCGAATTGGTGACACGCATAGGTTTGAAGAGGCGGGCTGGTTAGTGGCTGAAGGGTAAATTCTGCAAGATGCGATAGGCATCGGTCGGATCGACCTGCTTGGAGGTGCCGAGGCTCCGTCGGCGCTTGGGGCTTTTGCCTTGCAACAAGTGCCGCTTGCCGGCGCGCATGCGCATGACTTTGCCGCGCGCGGTTATCTTGAACCGCTTGGCCACCGACTTCTTGGTCTTAATACCTTTGGGGCGTCGCATAATTAGTTCTTTCTTTTCAAAAGGACGCGCAATATAGATGCAGCGCCCACTGTGCGCAAGTGGTATTTTCCAGTTTTGCACAAATCATGAAATCTTGGAGTATCTGGATCAACGCTGGCCGTCCGCAAACCGGCCCTGCCGGGGACACCATTGGCCCTGCGACGTGAGTGATAACTTTTCAGATGCCGCGTTGGTGCTCATCGGCCACGGCTCTACCGTCAACGCCGATTCGGCCACGCCGACTTGCCAGCACGCCGATGCTTTGCGGCAGCGCGGCCTCTTCGCGCAGGTGCGGGAAGCCTTTTGGAAGCAGGAACCGTATGTCTGGCAAGTCTTGCGCGGCGTGTTCGCCCCACGTGTCTTCGTCGTCCCGCTGTTCATCAGCGACGGCTACTTCACCGAGGAAGTCATCCCGCGCGAACTGGGCTTTCGACGTCCGGGCGAAACGAACTTTGCGCGCGCGCAGCAACGCGGCGGCCAGACGCTTCATTATTGCGGCCCCGTCGGCACGCACTCCAGCATGACGGAAGTTTTATTAGCCCGCGCCCGTGAGATCGTCCAAACCTTCCCCTTCCCCCGAGCGCCCAAGCCATCTGACACCGCTCTTTTCATCGCCGGCCATGGCACCGGCAACAACGAGAACTCGCGCCAAGCCATTGAACAACAGGCCGCTTTGATCCGCGGCCGTCAGCTCTACGCGGAAGTCCACGCCGTCTTTATGGAAGAGGACCCGCGCATCGGTGATTGTGGCCGCCTTGCGCACGTCAAAAATATTGTGATGGTTCCCTTCTTCATCAGCGACGGGCTGCATTCCTTCGAAGACATCCCGGTCATGCTGGGCGTGCCCAGGCCCGTCGTGCGCGAGCGATTGCGGCAAGGCCAGCCGACCTGGCGTAACCCGACCGAGCGAGATGGCAAGCGAATTTGGTACACCGCCGCCATCGGCAGCGAACCCCACCTGTCCGACGTAATCCTGGAACGTGTCCGCGAGGCGGCCGGACCCTGCTGATTCCGGCGTAAAGCCGTCCTGTTACTTCAATTCGGCCTCGTGGAATTCCTTCCAGTCATCGAGGTTATTGAGATTGACCGCGTCACGGAAGGCGCGGGAGTCGTCCGGGATGCCGTTGGCGGAGAGGATGCCCTTGCGGGTTTGATCGTCGTGAATGTAGCCGCGGATGGCGCTATTGAGCTTGTCGATGGAGAGTTTGTCCAGTTTGGCTCCGGGCTGTTTGGTGATCCAGGCTTCGAACTGGGGATAAGTGGGGCGATGGCTCTTGATGAACTCAATCACCTCTTCCCGTTTGAGACCGAGCGCGTCGAGCACCATTTGATCATAACCTTTGCCGCAACCCGGATAGCCGGAGGCCAGTTTGCCGTGACATTCGAGAGAGACTTTGAGCCAGAAACGAGGCAGGTGCAGCACGCCGAGCGGGCCGGCCACGCCAGAACTGATGAGCGGGACAATTGTATTCATAAATTTTCTTCGTGGTTCATTGAACGGGCGAGTTTAGAAACCCAGCCGTCTTTGAGCAAGCATCATTTTATCAAAGTTCAACGCGCGCCTCACAATCCTTCTCAAACACAGCGCCGCCAGGCCGCCAGCCCCGCGGTGCCTTTGGCGCTATCTCAGCGTCATGGTGCTCCAACTGTATGATTGCCCTGCGCGTTTCACAGAAAAATCGTTTGGGCCCGCGCGGGGCCGACGGAAACCAGCGTCAGCCGCGCCGCCGTCAATTCCGCCAGCGCGCGCAGGTAAGTCCGGGCCTTGGCCGGCAATTGACTCCACTTCTTGCAACGCGTGGTCGAAGTCATCCAGCCGGGAAATTCCGCATAAACCGGTTCGCATTTGGCCAGCAACTCGATGTCCGCCGGAATGTAATCCAGGCGCGCCAATCCCGCCCGGTAACTGATGCAAACCTTGATTGTCGGCACATTGTCCAATCCGTCCAGGTTTGTCACCGAGAGATCATCGATCCCGTTGATGATGGCCGCGTGTCGGCTGGCGACGGCGTCGAACCATCCACAGCGCCGCGGACGGCCCGTGGTAGCGCCGAACTCCCGTCCCATGGCATGGAGCATGTCGGCGATCTCGGCGCTCTCCGTTGGCAGCGGCCCTTCGCCCACGCGTGTGGTGTAGGCCTTCATGACCCCGACCACGCAATCCATCCGATGGGGGGCCACGCCTGAGCCGGTGCAAGCCCCGCCGGCCGTGGTGTTGGAGGAGGTGACGAAAGGATACGTGCCGTGATCGATGTCCAAAAACGTGCCTTGCGCCCCTTCAAAAAGGATGCTTTGCCCGCGCCGCATGGCCTCATGCAAAAGTACGACGGTGTTTGTGACGAAGGGCTTCAATTGGTCGCCCGCTACGCGATAAGCCGCATGAACCCGGGCAAAGGAAAGGGGTTTGGCTCCCAAGGCTTTGAGGATTTCATTGTTCTCCTGAATCTTACAACGCAGCAGCGCCTCGAATCGGTCGGCATTGATCAAATCGATCATGCGCAAACCCGTGCGCGCCGCCTTGTCGCCGTAAGCCGGTCCGATGCCGCGCTTGGTGGTGCCGATTTTGTTTGTGCCCTTGAGAATTTCTCTCTGCTCATCCAATTCGCGGTGATAAGGCAAAACCAAATGGGCCGATTCGCTGACAAAGAGGTTTTTGACCCGGACGCCCAACCGTTTGAGTTCGGCGATCTCACCCACCAGGCTGACCGGGTCCACCACCACGCCGTTGCCGATGACGCAACGTTTGCGCACGCGTAGGATACCCGAAGGGATCAGGTGGAGGACGTATTTGCGGCGTCCAATAAAGACCGTGTGGCCGGCGTTGTTGCCACCCTGGGTGCGGACGACCATATCCGCTTTGGCGGTCAGCACGTCGATAATTTTGCCTTTCCCTTCGTCGCCCCATTGGGCGCCGACTAAAATTGTATTGGCCATATAAGTTTTTCTACGTCCACTCAATTCAGCGAGGCTGCACAGCAACAAAAATCCCCGAAACGTAAATTCCGGGGCAATCGCACGAGTACCTACAGACAGAGGCTAGAAACAGAACGCGACCCTGTCAACGCCGAAGGAAAGTTTTGCGTGAATTTTTCGGCCAGCGGCAGTTGGGCCGTCAATTGCAAGGAGGCCGAACTGATGGCGCCGCCGACTTAAATGGCTTTCGAACCGCCAAACGGAGACTCAATCCAGGGTCAGTGGTTTCATAGAGAACGTCTCCCTTGGCCAGAATCTCCTGGACGAAACAACCGCCCCATTGCAGCCGCCGGGCGATGAATTCCGGCGTCCGGACGATTTGGTCAAGTAGAAAATCAGCCGGGATCCGCTGCCGTATCTCCAGCGATTTGCGAGAGGGGAATTAGGATCATTTTTTTCATATCGTGATTTTTGCTCAAAGAGCGACGCTACGGTCAATCCTAAACATCGTCCCCGTCGGCCGCCTGGCGGGTACCTGGCATCTGTGGTTCCATTCCTTTTGTTTGGCAGAATTTATACAAAATCGCCGCTTTTGGTGTCTATGGATTGAGAGACAGGCCAAATGATGTTATTCTAAGCCATCGCGTGAACGCATCGGAGTGCAACGGTCGCTGGTGCCAGCCGCTTTACGAAGCCAAAGCGGCCGGGTTGATCCTTTACGGACGCGCCCTGGGCTTGAGCCACGGAGAAGCCGAAGATGTTGTGCAAGAAACATTTCTGGCGCTGCTGCAATTGCCGCACCAGCCCAATGACCCCGATCATTACTGCCTGCGCGCCTTCCGCAACCGCGCGCTCAACCATCATCGCGGCCTCTGGCGCCGCCTGGCCCGGGAATGGGAGTCGGTCCGCTGGTTCGAGCGCGGTGCGGATCAGGACCAGGCCGAAGCCGAGGCCATGCGCCGCCTGGCCCAACTGCCTTCGGCCCAACGCGAGGTCATCGTCCTGAAAATTTGGCATGGCCTGACTTTTGAGGCCATCGGAAATCTTCTTGATATTTCTCCCAATACCGCCGCCGGCCGTTACCGCTACGGCCTCGACAAATTGAAACTGCACATGAAAGGAGCCGCTTATGGACGAGATGAACCCATTGGAGAACCGATTGCAATCCTGGACGCCCCGTCGCCCCTCGCCTAACCTCGCCCGCCGGCTCTTTGGCCCGGCGCAAAAGCCGTCTTTGCGCCCGGCGCGCCGTGCCGAGGCCTGGAACTGGCTCTCGCCCGTCGCCGCCTGCGCGCTGACGATGCTGGTGGCCTTTCACACCGCCAGCCGCGCGCCCGGACGCCTGACGCAAGGTTCCAACGCCACTTTCTTCGCCACGCTGATGCTCGATGCCGCCGCCACTTCCAATATCGCTACTTTTACGCTCAGCGAGATGGACGAAAACCTGGAATTCAACATCTGGCCGCATCCCACACATCACGTTGCCGCGCCCCTTCGTGCCGAAACCCCTTTGCGCCGCCGGGATATTTGGAGCCTGATTCCGACCAATTACTAAATACTGATAAGGTTGAGAATCAGGAGTCCTTCCTCTAATTTGCTCGCCGCATGAATGTCCTTTCGCACGGCGAGGCGGATTTTCCAGCCCAGCTCCGGCGCATGCTCGCGCCCTCCAGCCTGTTCGATCCTGCCATCGAAGAGCAGACTCGCGTCATTGTCGAAGCGGTGCGGACGCGTGGCGACGAGGCGCTGGTCGAATTGACCGAACGATTCCAAGGCGCGCGCCTGACCCCCGGCCAATTCGCCCTCAGCCAGGCGGAATTCATGGCCGCTTCCTTGCAGGCGGATCGATCGCTGCGCGCCGCCATTGCGGAAACGGCCCACAATGTGGAGGACTTCGCCAAACGCTCGCGACGCAAAAATTGGTCGATGCGCAACGGCCACGGCGCGCGCGTGGGCGAGAAATTTGACCCATTCCTGCGCGTCGGCATCTACATCCCGGGCGGCGCGGCGCCGCTGGTTTCGACGGCGCTGATGACGATACCCTTGGCGCGCGTGGCCGGTTGCCGCGAGATTGTCGTTTGCACGCCTTGCGACCGGAGCGGCCAGGTCAACTCGGCGCTGTTGCACGCCGCGCGCGGGGCGGGCGCCACGGAGATTTACCGGATCGGCGGCGCTCAGGCCATCGCGGCCATGGCTCTGGGCACCGGTGCCATTGCCAAAGTCAACAAAGTTTTCGGGCCGGGCAACGCCTTCGTCGTCGCGGCCAAACGGCTCTTGTTTGGATACGCCGCCATCGATTTGCTGCCTGGACCCAGCGAGTTGCTGGTGTTGGCCGACGAGACGGCCCACGCCGCCTTCATCGCGGCGGACCTGCTGGCGCAAGCCGAACACGGTTCCGGCCATGAGCGCCTCTGGCTTCTGACGACTTCCGACAAAATCCTGCGCGCCGTGCAGAAGGAAATCGACCGACAGCTACCCCGGCGGACACGACGCGAGTTGATCGAGCGCGCCCTGGCCCACAACGGCTGGCTTGTGCGGGTCTCGGACATCCGACAGGGGATCGATTTGGCCAACCAGCTTGCGCCTGAACACCTTGAGGTCATGTGCCGCCAAGCCGAGCGCATCGCGGGCCAATTGGTCACCGCAGGCGCGATCTTCCTGGGCAACGATTCCCCGACCGTGCTGGGCGATTACGCGGCCGGACCGAGCCACGTGCTGCCCGCCGGCGGCACGGGCGCTTCCTTCGCGGGCTTGACGGTCGATCAATTCCAACGCCGAACCAGTATTGTCGAGTACAAAAATCCAGCTCTCAAAAAGGCTCTCGGCGCGGTGAAGAAATTCTCGGAAATGGAAGGTCTCGACGCCCACGGCTGGTCGGCGGAAATTCGCCTTCGCGCCAAGACGGGGCAATGATGACCTTGGAGCACGCAGTCAGGCCAGCAGTTCCCGGGCATGCGTCAGGATTTCATTTTCGATGCGGCCTTTGAGCGGATAGGCCGCCATGGGCAGATTCAGTTCGATCATCACTTGGGCCGCTTGCACATCCAGTTTGCCGGTGACATTAAACCCCATGGCCTTGAAGCTGATCGCATCGACATAGCCGTCCCAGGACTCGGCCACCTGGCTGACCTGGTCGGCGAAGCGGGCGCGGGAATCGGCGATTAAACCGGCGATGCGCTTCTTGGCCGCTTCCTGGCCTAACTGGTGCGAGACAGACAGACTTATCTTCGGCATGGCGGAAAATATATCCGCTTCGGAGCAGAAACAAGAGGGATTCTTATTTTAGCAGGGTCATTTCATCTGGATG
>PLIU01000184.1 GCA_003140095.1 Verrucomicrobiales bacterium
CTTCCAAAAACTGATTTGCGCCCGCCGCACCCCGGCGGAGTTTTGCGCGGAAATTGAGCGTTGACAGATGCGCCGCAGGGTTGCATGTTAACCGACCATTCATCGCGTGTCCATGACGGCCGCGGGGAAAGTAGAGAGGAAGTGAGAGTTTTTGACCGAAATTAGACTGAAAAAAGGCGAACCGGTTGACAAAGCGTTGCGGCGATTGAAGAAAAAGATCGACCGCGAAGGCACTTTGAAGGAAGTGCGCAATCACCGGCATTTCGAAAAGCCCAGTGAACGGAAGCGCCGAAAAATGAAGGCGGCCCGGTTTTCCGCCATGTTGAGCGCGCGCTATGCCGACATGTGAGTCTCTTTAAGTTCTCACAACCGAGCGCGGTCCCGACCCGGCCACGCCCGGTTTTTGGCCCATGTATTCGTTTTCGACGTGCTGGAATTCTCATCGGCACACGGATGGACGCGTTATGTTGCGCGAAATCCGTTCCCTCGGCTTTGAATACGCGGAATTGAGCCACGGCATCCGCATCAGCTTGCTGCCGGGGATCATCGAGGGGGTCGAGGCGGGCGACATCAAGATTTCGTCCCTGCACAATTTCTGCCCGCTGCCCATGGGTGTCAACCACGCCGCGCCCAATCTCTACCAGTTTTCATCCCCGGACCGGCGCGAACAGGAGAACGCGTGGCGCCATTCTGTCAAGACCATTGAAACGGCGGCCCGCGTCAAGGCCCAGGCCGTGGTGTTGCATATGGGTTCCATTGACATGAAGCCCTACACCGATCGCCTGCTGGAAATGGTGCAAAAAGGGCTCAAGGAAAGCCCCAAGTACGCCGCCTTGCGCGCAGAGTTGATGGAAAAATGGGAGGATAAGAAGCAGCCTTTCGTGGAGCGGGCCAGCGAGATGCTCGAACGGCTTTCGGGCCTGGCGGCGCAGCATGGGCTCAAGCTCGGCATCGAAAACCGCCAGGCCCTGGAGGAAATCCCGCTGGACAGCGACTTGCAGATGTTGCTGCTTGAGTTTAACCGGCCCGCGGTGGGTTACTGGCACGATTGCGGCCATGCGCAGATCAAGGAGAACCTGGGCTTCATCGAGCACCGGGCGCATTTGGAAGCCATGGCGCCGCGCCTGCTCGGTTTCCACGTGCATGATGTCGTGTTTCCCGGGCGCGACCATGCCGCGCCGGGCAGCGGGTGCGTGGATTTCGCCGCTTTGCAGCCGATGATCAAACCGGAACATATCAAGGTTTTTGAATTGAGTCCGCGTTTGTCAAGCGAAGGGGCCGCCGAAGGGGTGGCGTTCGTCAAAGGGCTTTGGGGCGCCGCATGAGCAAGCTCAAGAACTGCTGGAGAGTGGGCTGGCGGGTCGCGGTCTGCGTGTTGCTCCTGCTGTGGATCTTCCATTCCATTTTCCTGAACGAAGGCAGGATCGCCGCGCAAAGCAGCGGACTGGATTGGACCCGGATGAAGCGGTCGCAACAATGGAGCCTGGCGTGGAGCAACGGGCCGCGGGATTTGTGGCACACGCTGCGCTTGATCCATCCCGCGGCGCTGCTGGTGTCCGTCCTGCTGGTTGGTTTTGCCTTATTGATCGGGGTGGTGCGCTGGCGCATTGTGCTGGAAGCCCAAGGGCTGCATTTGCCGTTGGGCCGGGCCACGCGCATCTCGCTGGTGGCGCAGTTTTTCAATTCGTTCCTGCTCGGATCCACTGGCGGCGACTTGATCAAGGCCTACTACGCGGCGCGGGAAACGCATCACAAGAAAACCGAGGCGGTGACGACGGTTTTTGTGGACCGGTCGGTGGGATTGTGGTCGATGCTCTTGTTCGCCAGCCTGATGATGGCGCCCAATTATGCCATGTTGCGGGCCTCGCGCGACGTGGGCGTGCCGGCGCTCTTCATTCTGGCGATGCTGGTCGGTTTGAGTGTGGTGCTGGGGGTGGCGTTTTGGGGCGGTGTATCAAAAAGTTTGCCGCGGGCGCGGGAGTATTTGCGCCGGCTGCCCAAAGGCGAGATGCTCGAACGCGCCCTGGATTCGTGCCGTGAATTCGGAAAGCAAAAGAGCTTTTTGCTGAAAACGATTGCCATTTCCTTGCTGGTCAATGTCATCTGGGTGGTGCAAGTCATCGTCTTGGGCCGCGGACTGGACCTGGCCATCCCGCCGCTGGCGCTGTTCGTAATCGTGCCGGTGATTTTCTGCATTTCGGCTCTTCCCATCACACCCAATGGACTTGGAGTGCGGGAGAACCTATTCGTGCTGATGCTGGGGGTGGTCAACGTGCCTATGACGGCGGCGCTCTCCGTCTCGTTGATCGCCTCGGCACAAGGCCTGTTTTGGAGCCTGGTGGGTGGGTCTATTTACATCGGGGTGCGCGAGAAAGAGCATTTGGGCGAAGTCACCCAAGGCGGCGAGGACGCAAAGGAGAATTGATTCCAGGCCCGTGGGCGGCTATTAAGCAACGCAGAAGATATGGATAAACTCCTGTTGATCGACGATGAAGCGGATGTGCAGTACTCGTTTCGGCGCATCTTTGATCAGTCCGACATCGAGTTGACCACGGCCAACAGCGGCGAGGAAGGTCTGAAACTCATTGGCCGCCTCAAACCCGATCTGGTCATTATGGACGTGCGCATGGGCGGCATCAGCGGCCTGGAAACCTTGCGCCGCCTGCGGCAGGCCGATGCCAAACTGATGGTCATCATGATGACGGCCTACGGCACGACCCAGACCGCCATCGAGGCCATGAAGCTGGGCGCCTACGATTATTTGCTCAAACCTTTTGACGTGCCGCGCCTGAAACTAATCGTGCTCAACGCGCTCAAAGCCGCGCGCGACATGAGACAAGTCGTCTCTTACCAGCCGTTGCTGGAGTCGGAGGATTACGACGTCGGGATCATCGGGCGGAGCGAGGCCATGCAGAATGTTTTCAAAACCATCGGGCAATTGGCGGGCAGCAACGCCACCGCCCTGATTACCGGCGAGAGCGGCACTGGCAAAGAGCTGGTCGCGCGCGCCATCTATCATCACAGCAAACGCAGCGGCCTGCCCTTTCTGGCCATCAACTGCGCCGCCATACCGGAGAACCTGCTGGAGAGCGAATTGTTCGGGCACGAAAAGGGCGCCTTCACGGGCGCCTCCGCCCAGCGCATTGGCAAATTCGAGCAATGCGCCGGCGGCACCATTTTTCTGGACGAAATCGGCGATATGGCGATGGCGACGCAAGCCAAGATTCTGCGCGTGTTGCAATCCGGCTCCTTTGAGAGAGTCGGGGGCAACCAGACCGTCAAGGTGGACGTGCGCGTCATCGCCGCGACGCACCGGGCCTTGGAGCAGGCGGTCGCCGCGCGCGAGTTCCGGGAGGATTTGTTCTACCGGCTCAACGTGGTGCGGATTCAAATCCCCTCCTTGCGCGAGCGGCGGGAGGACATACCGCTGCTGGTCAATTATTTCCTGAAAAAATTCGCCCAAATCCAGGGGCGCCCGCCCAAATCCATCTTCGCTGCGGCGGTGGAAATGCTGGAACGGTTCCATTGGCCCGGCAATGTGCGCGAGTTGGAGAACGTGATGCAGCGGGCCATCGTCATGGCCAAGGGCGACGTGATCCTGCCAGGGGATTTGCCGCCGCTGATTTCCAGCGCCCCCGCCACCGGCGCGGAAAAAGCGCCCGCGCCGCCAGCCCTGAGCGCCCCCGACGAGGCCAAACCAGCGGACTTGGCCTCCATCAGCCGCGTGCTCTTCCAGTGGGCGCGGGTGAATCCCAAGCTCAAGATTTTGCCCGCTGTCGAGCGGGAATTGATGATCCAGGCGCTGTTGGAAACCAAGGGCAACCAGGTGCGGGCCGCCAAGCTGCTGGGCATCACGCGCGCCACTTTGCGCAAGCGCGTCGAGAAATTCCAGATCAAACAGGAATTGGCGATCCAATAAAACACCTTACTGCACCAGAGCGCGGTAGAAGCGGGCGCCGGTGGCGGAGTTGGTGTCCGTCCACTGCAAAACCTGGCTGTTGCCGATCAGGTTGGTGGCGATTGTGTTCCAGCCGCCACCGGGCGAAGAAGAGGATTGCAGGGTATAAATTTTGTTGACCACTGAGGGCCATTGCAGCGTGAACGAGGACCCGCTAAGCGGCGTGGCGGGCAAAAACTCAAAAACTGACGCCGCATTCAGCGGATTGGTCCCGGCGATGTATTCCTGCCAGTTGGAGGCGCCGTCGCCATCGGGATCGGCGTCGGCGGCGGAGAGGATGTTGGAAACCGTGCCAAAATAGAACAGCCGCCACGTATCGGGAATGCCATCGTGCCAACTGGAGCCGGTGCGGTTGCCCACCGTGATCAAGCCATCCTGCACGGTGGAGTGGAAGAGGGCGATGCCATTGGGCGAGGCGGAGAAGTGGTCGAAATGCACCAAATAGGCGGAATTGGCGGTAACGTTGGGCGGAAGCTTGACGGTCAGGGTGCCGATAATGTTGATCCCGCTCACGCCTGCAACCGTCGAGTCCAGCCAAGCGGCGGCGAAATTATTGGCGGATTGGGAATCACTCGCGTACGGTGAACCGAGGTTGGTGACGGCAGAAAAGCTGATGAGGTTGGTAATGGCGGGCGAGCCGTCCAGCGGATCAATCTCCACGTTGAGCATAGCAACGCGAATCGGCAAAGTATCGGCCGCCAAAACGCGGATGGGCACCTGAACGGTTAGATTGCCACCGGCTTGGACTTGGTCTGCTGCGACAGTGACGTAGCGCGGGCCATTGAGGGCGGTTTTGAGCGGAGCAGGAGGTTGGGCGGGCGTAGAGCCAAGTTTGAGCGTAATGACGTTGGGCACGGCGATCGCGTAGCGAACTCCGTTGGACCAGAAACGGTCGTACCAGGTAAGGCTGGGATCCAGCGAGCGGCGTAATGTGACATACACGTCATCCACCGCCAAGATACCGTCGCCATTTGTGATGGAATTGATCGTCGTGTCGTTTCCATTATAGATGTCATTAGTCGTCCCGTTCGATGAATCCATCGCGTTAAAATAATCGCAGCCTGCGGGAGGGGTGTTGACCTTGTAAACGGCCGATTGGAAAGTTTCGATGACGTCGTCGTTGAGCAAATTGCCATCGCCAAAATCGCCCGCGTTAAACCAGCGGAAAGGATAGCCGTCACCGACCAAATAATGCACGGAGCCGACGGTGACATTTTTGATGGAGTTGATGGCGCCGATGGTAAGTGAGCCGTTGGTAGGCGCTTGCATGAACACGCCAATCGGGGCAGTAAGCGGGAGATTGAAGGTCGTGGCCGAGGGCCGCAAGAGTTGAATGGTGTAAGTGGTGCCGGCGCCTGCGTTGGTCGGAATGACAAATGAATAGGCGCCGACGATCACCTCTCCGGCGCTCTCCAGAAATACGTCGTCGTGCGCTTGGGAATATTCCGTGAGGTCCTGCGCAGTTGTGTTATATAGGTTGGCTTGGGGATAATCTTCAATCCACGCCACCTCAAGCAGGTTTTCGCTCAGATTGGTCAGTACGCCAGCTCCAATGCCGCCTCCTGCATTAATTACGACGCCGGGATTGATGGTCACGAGGAGCGGCGGCGGACCGACTTTCAACATGGAATCAAAGCGCGCGTTAAAGCTGGTCAGGGCTGGACCCGTGCCGTTGGTAACCGTCGCATCGAACTGCAGCGCGTAGGTCGTGCCTCCGGAGAGCATGGTCAGTGTCACTGGCGCAAGAAAGCGTTGGCCGGCGGCGCCGATAAACTGGCTGGAGGCCTCGCCGCTGGCGAAGCCGAAGGTCATTAGGTCGCCGATGTCGTTGGAAACAGTAAGTTGTTCGCTCGCCACGCCGCTGGGGGCGAAGTTGGGCGCGAAGGCGCGCACATTCAGGGTGATATTGCTGACCAGATCGATGGAAATGGAATCGCCGCTGCCTATGGGTCCGATCCCGTTGCCGCCGTCATTGGTCGGGGTGGAGCCGTCCAGCGTGTAAAACATTTCCGCGTTCGCGGTCAAATCGGTCAACTTGATGTCGGCGGCGTCATTGCCGCTGATGCCCGGATTGGCGGTGACGAATTGGTAGCGGGCGCTCACCACCGGACTAGGTTGCCGGCCTGGCGCGGAGCTGATTGCATAGACGGTTATGTCGGGCAGAGTCGGCAGGATGGAAGGCGAGATCGAGGACGGGGGCAGGCCGTTGCCGGCATAGATGGAAGGCGATGTGCCCAGCCCATTGCCCGGCATGGGAATGTTGTTACTAAGTGGGTTGCTGGGCGTTGGGCCGTACGTGATGTAAGTCGCGGCGTCCGTTTCGGCCTGGATGGCAATAATTGCCGTGTTGTTGAAAACAGCGGAACTAGAGGCGTCGAATTGCGAAACCGGGCTGCCGCTGGGGCCGGGCACAAAAATGACGTACCCGAGCGACGGCGCCGACACCGGCGGTTGCGGCGCGTTAGGTTGGAACACCCTCAACGCGTTGTTGCCGGTGTCCACGATGTAAAAGCCGGAGTCCGCCGCATCCACGGCTAGTCCAGATGGGCTGGAGAATTCCGCACTGGCGGGCACCCCGTTGACGAAGCCGGCCACGCCAGGGATGCCGGCGAGGGTTTGAACAGCGTAGGAGAAGGAACCGTTGAGGTTGGTCAGAAAGAGGCTGCGCAATGTATTGTTACCGGTGTCATCAATGAGGAGCGTGTTGTTGGCGCTCACCCAGAGCAAACCGGAGGGAGAATTGAATTGGGCGCTGGTGACAGCCGTCGAATCGTTGGTTCCCGCCTGGCCGGAAATTCCAGCCTCCACCGTGACCGTTCCGTTGCTGATCATGCAAATGACATCGTTGCCCGCATCGGCCACCCAAACATTGTTGTTGTTATCCACCGCCACCGCGTTCGGCAGGTTGAAAGTGAATCCGCCGGTCTGGACGGTCGAGACGATGTTGTTGGTGTCAATCTCGCGGATGACCCTGTTCTGTGAGTCGGCCACGAAAAGATCGCCCGCGCTGTCCGCTGCGATGCCAACAGGGTAGCTGAAAGTGGCTGAGGCGGCCGATCCGTTGGCCATGCCGTAGGTATAGGCCTCGCCGGCCAGGTTGCTGACGGCTCCCTCAAAGCTCACGTAGCGAATCAATTGGCTGCCTTCATCGGCGACAATCAACCCACCTCGGGCCGCCACGATGCCTTGCGGGCTGACAAAACTGGCGGCCAAACCCGTCCCGGTATTGGTGCCAATGGTTCCCGAGCCAGCCAACGTGCTCAAAGTGCCACTGGAAGGGACATATTTGGCAATGCGATAGTGGCCGGTGTCGGTGATATAGACGTTCCCGCTAGCATCAACAGCTACACCAACCGGCTGGCTGAGATTGTTGGAAACGGCCGTGCTGACGAATTGCGCGCGGGCCGGCGGGGCGCAGAGGCAAGCGGCCAGAATGCCCAAAACAAAGCGTGTCAGCAGAGGATGACTTGTAGTTGGAGTACTCATGGCTGGATTTCAATCTGGTAAAAGCTGGCGCCGCCGCCATAGTTAGTGTCGATGAATTGATACTCGTTGCCATCGCCGGTGTTGCTGTTGATGGGAGTCCAAGCCGCTCCGGTCAGGGACGGGCTGGCCAGCAGGATGTAGTTCTTGCCGGGCGCAGTCAGCCAGTTGATGGCTACGCCGCGCTCGCCGTCGGTGGAGAAGCTGGCACTGGTAAATTGCAGGCGGGAAAGGGCGTTGGTCGGGTTGGTCCCGGCCACGTATTCCTGCCAGTTAAGCGCGCCGTCCCCGTCGGCGTCCACGTTGTCCCCCGTCTGGCTGTTGGTCAAGCTGCTAAAGAAGGCTATCTTCCATTCGTCCGACGTGATGGAAGCCGGTTGCAGGGCGCTGGACATGACCCAAGCATAGCCAGGATGGCTTTCCAACTGATAGGCTGTCGATCCGTCGGGCGCGCCATCCACTCCCAAGAAATGCAGAGCGTAGCTGGCCCCCTGGCTGGCGCCCTCGGGAACTTGGAACGAGATGGTTCCGAGATAATTGCTATTTTGCAGCGGCACGGCAAAAGAACCAAAGCCCCACACCTGCACCTTGTCGTTGTCGGCCAGCCCCGGCAAAACCTGCGGAGCGGGCACGCCTCCGGCCGGATTAAACTGGATCGAAGCCACGGGCGGCGCGCCGCTGCTGCCGGTGACAATCGTCCGGAACTGCAGCGCCGCCAGGCTGTAGCCCGGCAAAACAGTGACGTACACCGGCAGTGAACAGGTGTTTCCTTGCAGGCTGTTGATAATGGTGCCGGAGCCAACCGACGCCTGGCAGAACCAGACCAAGCCCGGCGGGGAATTGGTCACAGAAAGCTTCTCGGGCGGCGAATCGGAGGAGGCCGCATCCGAATCCAGCGAGAGCGTCACGGGCGGGCCTCCCGGCGCCCAGTCCACCACCACGTGGGACGGGTAGCCGATGTCGCCATTGGTCCAGAAGCGCAGATAATTGTTCGTATCCATTCCAGGATATAGCGACACTCCCAGAGAGCGTCCGAGTGTCGTCTCCCAATCCAGCAGCCGGATGAAACCATCGCCCCCGCGGCCCGCCGAATCCGGCGGCCAGGAATCCATGGAATTGTAGAGGTCGCTGTCGGTCGGAGGAACACGTATGCCGACCGAAGCGTAAATCGCATTATTGACATCGGAACTGTCCAGGATGCCGTTGCCGAACTGTGACGCGTTGTAGCCGGAGCTCGGGGAGGAGTCACCGACCATGTAGGCCGGGTCCGTGATAGTCAGGGTCTGCGTGGCCAGGCTGGTCAGGCCGACAGCGGACTGCTGTCCGTCGGAAGTGCCCGAAGGGTCCAACACGTTGAGGGAATAGCTCTGGCCGAAACTCGCGTTGGTCGGAATTTGCAAATGCAGCATCACCACTACGCCGGAGCTTTGCATATCCAGACCCGAACCGCTGCCCGACGCCGTAATCACCAAGCCCTGACCATTGCTGGAGGTTATATACGCGAAAGTATCAAACGTGACCGGCGTGTCACCGGACGCGGGGCCGGGTAACAGCACCAGATCATTGGGCGTCAGCGGTTGCAAGTCGAGAGACGAAATCGTAGGCGCGGACGCATTGGGATTGACTTCGACCCGAAATTGCAAGGACTCGAGCGAGGTGCTGCCCTGGAGATCCACGACCACCGGGATATAGAGGTGACCGCCCGTGCCGCCGAACAGAGGTTGCGGAAAGCCGATGAGGTTGGTGGAGGGAAAACCGCCTTGGATCTGCGTGATGATGGGGCCGTTGACCGCGATCACCTGCAACGTGCTCAGGTTCTGCTGAGGATTGCACCATAGAATGGAACCGACGTAGGAACCATCGGTCAACGACATGGGAACTTCGGCGCTGTTGGTCGTCGGCGTGGTGCCATTGGTCGTGTAAAAGACCGACTCCACGCTGCTGGTCACCGAGATCGTCACGCAGTCCGGGAAATAACCGTTGCTGGGGCTGAAGGAAAGCGTGGGCGGCGGAATGGTTGGCGTATTGAAAACTAGCAGACTGCCGTAGGTCGTGCCGCCGCTGTTGAAGCCCACCGCTTGGAAGTAGTAGATCGTGCTTGGCTGCAAACCGCTGATCGTCCAGGAAATGGCCTGATTGGCCGTTAGCGCGGCGGTTAAATTGGTCGGCGTGGTCAAATTCCCGAGATTGGTGGTTGTTCCCCACTGGAAGTAAACCGTCGTCGGCGAGTAATTAGGATTGACGGTCGCATTGAACGTCGCGCTGCCGACCGTGATGCCGGTGGCCGGTTCCGTGACCACGACGGGGGCGGCCGCGAGTGTGACGGTGGTGAGGTCGCCGCCATAGCTGAAGCCAGCGCCGTTGTAGGCCACCAGTTGATAGTGATAGGTCGTGCCCGGCGATAAATTGTCCAGCGTTATCGACACCGGCTGAACAATGGTCAGGTTGCTGGACAGCATGTTGGTGGCTGTATAATTGCCATAGTTGGTGGTAGTGCCCCATTCAAAGAAATAGGAGACCGTCGCGTCCCCCGGAGCGACCGTGCCGTTTAACGTCACGTTGGTGGAGTTGATGGTGGTCGCCGGCTGTGTCACGGCCACCGGGGCGGTGGCGCTGGTATTGACCACCGTAAAGTCAGTGTTGGTCACCTGCCGAATCAGGCTGTAATAAATCTCCGTCACAAAGAGAGAGCCGCCTGGGCCGATGGCCACGCTGACAGGCTGGCGGCTGGCGGCGCTGTTGCTGGCAGTCCCGGCCGTGCCGTCCACCCAACCGGCGTAGGTGGCCGGATCGCAGGAGCAACAGGTGGCCGGCCAGATATTGCTGTCCGTTCCGTAAAGGGTGGTGGTATTGGTCAAAGTGTCGATTACGCGCAAACGGTTGTTCATCATGTCGCAGACGATCAAACGTCCGTCGGCGGAAGCGGCCAAGCCATGAGGCTGGTTGAACTGGGCGAATTCTGTGGATCCATCATCATAACCCGCGCCCTTGGCGCCGGTCAGCAGTTGCGGACCGGGGTTGGACGTATAGTCGTTGGTGGAAACGACGTAAATCGCATTGCTCAACGTGTCGCTCACCGCCAGTTGCCCGTCCGGGAGCAAAGCCAGGCCGGACGGCTGCCAGTTGAAGCCGGTAACGATATAATGCACCGCGGCGGAGTCTCCAAGCGTGTAACTATTCGAATAAATGGTGGGCGGCGGTTTGTTGTCCAGCAATTGAAAACGGATGATGACGCCGTTGGTAAAGGCCAAAAAGACGTTGGAATTGCCATCCACCGCCATGGCCGTGGCGCCGGCGCCGGCCGGCGCGCCAGTCAAAAACAGGGCGGAAAGCTCGTTGAGGCTGCTGGATTGAACGGTGAGATTATACTTTACCACTGTGGGCGGCGAAGGCAGCAACACATATAAGTTGTTGCCGGGGTCCACCGCCACGCCGGTAACATTGGTAAATGCGTGAAAATTGGTCGCAATATGCGGCGAGGTTCCGCTGGTGGTGTAGTATTCGGTGGTGACGCTGTCGGTTAAATTGCCGGCCTCGCTGACCTGCTCCACGTCGGAGTTATTCTTGTCCGCGATCCAGAGATTGCCGTTGGTATCCAGCGCGCAGGAATAGGGAGCGTTGAATTGTGCGGTTTCGTAGGTGTTGCCGTTGGTGAAGCCGTAAGAGTGACCGCACTCCACGCGCACACCGCCTCCAATGGTGTCCACCGTGGCCTGGGCGCCGGCGTCGAAGCACATCGCCAGCCAGCCGAGGCCGGCCAGCGCGGAACTGAACCCGCCCCACGACCACACGCATCCCGTTTGTTTTTTGTCAATTGCACTCATAGATGCACACAATGTTAGGGCTGGTAATCCGGGGAGACCCTGCTGCTGGGTTTGGTCCAGTCGTACGGCTCTCCCGTGTCCCAGGCTGATTCACTCACCTCGGAGGGCGAGATCGGTTTCCTCTTCAGGAACTTGCTGTTGGAGGGTTGGTAATCGGAGTCGCTGATGATGGTGGGCGTGACGAAGATCAAAGTGGTTTGCGCCGCGTGCGTCTTGCTGTCACTGCGAAAGAGGCTGCCCAGCCCAGGGATATCGCCAAAAAAAGGCACTTTGGTGTAGGTCTTGTCAACCACATCCTGGTCCATGCCTCCCAAAACCAGCGTGTAACCGCTGGGCACGGAGGCCTGGGTGGTAATCCGGCTGCGGTTAAAGGTCGGCGCCTGGTTGGGCTGGCCGTTCAACGTCTCCGTCACAGTCGGGCCCTGTTGCGATATCTCCGGCTTCAAATCCAGCAGCACGTTGGTCGGGCCGGCGATGCGCGGGGTCACGACCAACTTCACGCCGACTTCGTTCAGGATCGTTCCATTGACCATAAGGTCGTAGTTGGGTTGGATGGTGGCCAAACCTGACGCCGACCCGCCGGCGGGGGCGCTCTGCGTCTGCACGAAGATCGGGACGTTTTCAACCACCATCAATGCCGTTGGCACACCGTCCAAAGCCACCGTGCGGGGAAAGGCAATCGTCTTGGTGTCCGCGTCGGTGTTCAGGAAGGACAACACGGCCGAGACGCCATCGGCGTTGAGAAAGGCCGTGGCCGGGCTGAAGCCGTGGGCCGTATTCATGGAAAAGCCGCCGCCTTGCGAAGTGTTGCCGCTGACGGTGGTGATATAGTTGGGGACGTTGCTGACGACATTAACGACGCCCGCACCGGATCCGAGGATGCTCGAGCCGCCCGGCGAAACGGTTGACCCGGCACCGGTGGCGGCCCCGGGTAAAGATCCAATCGCCGTCGTGCCTTGGGTCAAGCCGTTGCCAAAACTGACGTGCTGGGCCGCGAGCGTTCCCGTCCAATCCACTCCTTTGGCCGAGGTAATGTCCTTGCTTGTTTCCACAATCTTGGCTTCCACCAAAACCTGCCGCGTAGCCGTATCCAATTTCTTGATCAACGCCTCCACGCCGAAGAGTTCTTTCTCCGTCGTGCGGATGACCAATTGGTGCGTGCGGAAGTCGGGGATGATCGCGCTGCCGGCCGAGAGGGTGCTTTGCACCTCTTTGACAATGTTGCTCGGATCGCTGTAGCTTAACTGCACGACGCTCACGATCAGCGGTTCCTTGGCGGCCATATCCTTCTTGGCGATGCGCCCTACCTTGATGCGTTGATCCCAATTCAGTTGCCAGCCCCAGTTATCGAGCAAGGCGCGCAGGGCCTGCATGGCCGTCAGGTTGTGCCATTTCTCGGTCACCAGCGGCGGCGGAATGGGATGGCCGTCGGGCGTCATCATAAGATTAGGGTCAAATTGGATGTTCAGCCCGGCCTGCAGCGCCAGCGACCGAATGGCGTCCGGCAATTCGACCTCCTTGAAGGTCACGTCCGTCGGCTCCCCTTCGATGATCGGCGCATTGGTATCGAGGGGATTAACCCCAACCAGGGGCGCGTAGGAAACGGTGCGCCCCTCCGGCAGCGGCGGGGGCGGCGGTTCCGGCGCAGGATTGGTCACCACCACCACCGGCACAGGCGTCGTGCCCGGCGATACGATTGCCGTCGGGGCCGATTGGTTGAGCACAGCGCCGGGTGCTGTTTGGCCGAGTGCGGCCAGACAAGGGACCAGAATCGCCACGAGCACCGCAAAGACGTTTTGGATTTTCATATGACTTTTATGCATTCTCGACGTTTCCTAGCGCGAATGACGAACCAATGTGCGTCATAAGCCTTTCTTATTCAGTTGCAGCCGTTTCGTTTGAATTTCACCTTCCACTTTGATCACAGCATAATCCTCGCCGATCTCCAGACATTGCAAACGCAAATGCCCACCGGGCACACGCACAGACCCTTCTTCGCCGACCTCCAGAATGTCCTCGTTGATCAGCGCCAAACGATGATTGGCGGAACCGACAATGCCTTTGAGCACAAACTCGGACGCCGGCGGCGGCTTACCCGGCGCGGGTCCCTTCACCGGCACAGGATCGCGGCGGTGGGAGTTGGGAAAAAACGGGTCCCGGCCTTGGGGCGCCATGAGTTGCTCGAAGACCGAGACATTCGCTACGACAGCATTACTGGAAACGGAGGCAACGATGCTCGTTTTGGGCACAACGGGCTTGGCCGGAGCCGCGGGCTTGGCCGCGGGCTTGCACGCCGGCACAATACACAACATCAGACCGGCAGCGGTCGCGATCCGGATGCACTGCCAAAATGGAGGAGGAATTCTCATTTTGTATCGCTGGCTTTCACCGGCACTACCAATTCAAAAGCCACGTTCAGTTTTTCCGGCTCGGCTCCGGTCGAGACAGTGGCATTCATTTCGAGGTTCTGAATCCGGAAGTAAGGATAGTTGTTTTCCAAGTCGGCGAAGAATTTGCCTAAATCGTGGTAGAAACCCGTGCCTTCGACATGAAAGGTAGCCCACTTGTAGGGAAAGCCCGGTATGATGCCGACCTCGCTTACCTCGGGTTGAGAGTAGTGGAAGTCGCCGAGGCCTTTGCGGGACTTGATTATCGGGTTAATCGTGCTGATAACCCAGGCGTAGGCATCCCGGTCCGGGGCCAACGTCGACTCGCGTTTGTCCAATAGCTGCCGATGCACCTGCAGTTTGTCGGCGATCTCCTCCCCTTGCCGCATGGTGCTTTCGGCCCTTTTGAGCTTGTCCTGAGTTTGAGCAGTATTGTCCTGCGTCTTGGACAATTCCTCTTGCTTGGCGGTGACGCCGAAGTACCAGAGCAGCGCCACGAGGACCACCGCGCCGGCGGAGACGCCGATCAACTGGTCCCGCTGGGTTTTGGAAAGTTTATTCACGCTTCACCTCCACAAAATGCGAGGCCAGCTTGAAGACAACAAATTGCTTGCTAGGATCGGTCGGATCCACTGTCGGCGCACTCAACGTGCCGTCTAGGATGAAAGCATTCCGTGGGCCGAGGAGATTGGCAAAAAAAACGGAGGTACTGAGCGTCTCTTTGAACTTATCATAGTTTTGCGCGTTGGGATTGAAATCCTTGGCGTCGATGTACAAGCTGATTTTTTCAACTGTGTCACCCGGAATCGTCACTTTGCCGCTGGTTTTCGGCGCCTCCTTGCTGTACTGCTGTTCGCCTGTCACGCGGATGAGTTGGATGTCCCCGATCATCGTCTGCTGGAGGGCGTTGAGAACAGGAGCCCAATAAAAGCGGTTGGTGGCCAATCGATCCAGCGCCTCCAGCTTCCTGTCAATCTCGACCGTTTTGGCGATGTTGTTGGTCACTTCTTTGTACTTGTCGTTATTTTCCTTCCACGACTGCTCAATGGAATTGTAGGTTTTCTTGCTGAAGACAATGTCCAATTGGAGTTTCAGGATGAAGATCAACATCACCGCGACCAAAAAGCTGCCGATCCAAATGGCCAGTTTGACTGGGTTCTTGCGCCGCGTCTCTTCCGCGACTTGAGCCTCGGCCAAAAGATTTATGCGTATCGCCATAGTGGTTAATCATGCCGGCCGCAAAACGGCGGGCCATCATTCTCGTTCTCCTGTTCATGACTCTCCGGCATGTGGCTGTCGCAGACGTCATCCTTGACAATTTCAGCCACCAACTCAGGTGCCTTTCTTCCATTTTGTTGTTTGTTAGACAACGGCATGAATAAGGCGCGTTCAGTTATATTCAAATCCACAATCCGAATGCAAGCGACAACTGGGCGAATTATATTCGACCCATTGTTCGCTGCTCAAAAGCATGCTGTCAAACAGCCCCATTTTCGTTTTTCCCGGCTGCGCGGCTTTACCGCGACGGAACCGGCCATGACAGTTATCGGCATTTCCGCAAATGACTTAAGCCCCCTAATGCGGAAACTTTTATTCGGGTTTGGTTAGCTTGGCCAGTTTCTCACCGTCCATCCGATAAATGCCCAGTACGTAGCCGCTTTCGAGCACAGCGCGGACGTGAAGTTTGCCTTGTACGGTGATGGGTTGATCCATGATCGATTCCACTCCTGGGTTGGGGACTTTGACACTGACAAATTCCGTGATTGTCGTCATCCCGCTATAGCAACAACTCGGTTGATCGCGCACGATGAGAAACTCGGTGGCATGACCCTGCACGTCCTTGATCGGCACCATGAAACCTCGGACCATGACCTTCTGTCCGTCCAGCGCTTTGATGGCGGCGGGAATCTGTTTCTCCACCTGCGCGATGGCGGTGTCATTGGTCAACTTCTCGTTCGGCGTGTCGAAAGGATACGAAGCCAGTAACTGGAAATCGATGATGCGATATTCCTGCCCGCCAACCAAGGTGGTGTGAATGCTCTCGGTTTTGGCCGCCGGAGCTGCCGGGGCCAGTCCCCGCGCGTCAATAACCGTCCCGTGGACCGCCGCGGCGTTTTGGGTGGGCGCCGCTTGCGCCCGCGCCTGCGGCGCGCTGCCCGCGCAGAACAGGGCCAGCAAAGCGGCCTCTGCGAGATTTGCACATGTAAATTTCATAGTGTCCTCATTTTCAAGAAAACGGCGCCAGGTTTGCCGCCACCGCCGTTCGATACGCTTTGACGGCCGGCACGGTTCCGGGCAGCGCCGCGCCGTCCGGCGCCCACAACATGATGGCACTGAATTCGAAAGGATCGATCACCAAACCTATTTGAGCCGGCATGATTCGTGCCATAACCGACACAATCGAATCCCGCATGCTCGGTGCCACAACCGCGACATAGACAAGAAAACCCGCCATCATGCCCAAGCCGGAAATCGACGCCCACTCCCGCAGGATAGCCGCGAACAGAATCGTTCGCCATGCCCGCCAAACGCGCAGGATCGCTATTTCACGCCGCCCTCATTCATGGAATTGCAAATACTGGCCAAATCGACGCCGTTGCCACCGCCACCACCATAATGGGAAACCAGCGCCAGCACCCGGTCAAACCGTCCAATCGTGTCAAACAGTTACGCCACCACGCGGCCAATGGCCCAGGCGAAGGTGAGCCGGTTGCCTTGTATATTATACATCAAATTCATGCGGAAGCCAGCCAGCGCGCCGCCCGCCTTCAGTTTATATGTCATTAGAAAAACTTCCCGCTTTTCTTTTGCGCGCGACCGTGGTTAACTGGCGCCCGTGAACGCGGGTCAAAGCATTTGGGACAAGTTGTTTCGTCTGGTGCTGGCGTTGCTGGTGCTCGCCGGCCTGCTGGGCATTTTCCTCTGGTACCAGCCAGTCATCCAGGAAAATCAGCGCATGCGCCGCGAGAAGCTGGAACTGGAGAAGAAAATCGACCGGGAATTGGAGACCGCCCGGAAATTGGACGCCGAGCTGCGCGCCTTGCAAAATCCCATGACTGTCGAACGTCTGGCCCGCGAACGGCTCAGCTACGCCAAACCTGGCGAGGACGTGATCCACTTCGATCCACCTCTCAGCGTCAGTCAAACACAATAACCGTCTTCACACGGTCATGATCTCTTTTTCTTTGGCGTTCAGATGGCCGTCGATTTTGGCGATGTATTCGTCGGTCAGTTTTTGAATCTCTTTTTCCGACCCTTCGACCTGGTCTTCGGCGATGCCGCCGCCCTTGCTTTCTTTTTTCACCGCCTCGATGGCGTCGCGGCGTACGTGACGGATGGCCACGCGCCCGTCCTCGGTCATCTTGCGGACGATCTTGACCATGTCGTGGCGGCGCTCCTGGCTTAACTCCGGCAACACCAACCGGATGACCTTGCCTTGCACCGTGGGCGTGACGCCCAGGTTGCTTTTGAGAATCGCCTTTTCAATAGGATGCACGGTGCTCACGTCCCACGGTTGAATCAGCAGCACGCGCGCCTCCGGCGTGGTGATGCCGGCCAATTCCCGAATGCGCATGTGCGACCCATAGGCCTCCACCATGATGTTTTCCACCAAGACCGGCGACGCCCGGCCGGTGCGCAATCCCGCGAATTCGTGCTGCACCACCTGTTCGGTCTTGGTCATCTTTTCTTCCGCTTCCAGGAGAATGTCGTCTAAGGCCATAATCTGCTTCAGGTTTAGGGTTCAATACTGGGTGATCCTCAGCCTGTCACCAACGTTCCGACTGGTTCGCCCAAAACGACCCCTCTGAGGTTATGGGCTTTAAAGAAATCAAACACAATGATCGGCATCTTGTTGTCCATGCACAGAGAAAAGGCGGTTGAGTCCATCACTTTCAATCGCTTCTGCAAGGCCTCCAAATAGCTGATGTGCGTGTAACGCTTGGCGTCGGGGTTCTTGGCCGGATCGCTGTCATAAATGCCATCGACTTTGGTCGCTTTAAGAATAACTTCGGCGCCGATCTCGTTGGCCCGCAGCGCCGCCGCGGTGTCGGTCGAAAAATACGGATTGCCCGTGCCGCCACCAAAGATGACCACGCGTCCTTTCTCCAGGTGCCGCACCGCCCGCCGCCGGATGAACGGCTCGGCCACTTGCGACATGGCGATGGCGCTTTGCACGCGAGTTTCCACGCCCAGTTTTTCCAGTGCGTCCTGCAAAGCCAGCGAGTTAATGACCGTGGCCAGCATCCCCATGTAATCCCCCGTCGCCCTTTCGATGCCCCGCTCGCCGCCGGACGCCCCGCGGTAAATGTTCCCTCCGCCGGCTACGACCACGACTTGCACGCTCATCTCCCGCACCTCGGCGATTTGCCGGGCCATTTCGTGGACAGCCTCAGGGCAGATGCCGATGCCGTTGTCGCCGCCCAGGGCCTCGCCGCTGAGTTTAAGCAGAATTCGCCGGTATTTCGCTTTCAAGACTTTTTTCATAAGCCTTTTTAACAGCGGCGCGCTTTGCCGTCAATGGGACGATGGATAAAGAAAAAAACAGCCGTTCAGGCCGCAGGACTTTCGCCGACTTGGAAACGCGCGAAACGCCGGATGACAATCTCGTCTCCAAGTTGCTTGGCGATGCTGCCTACGTGTTCCTTGATCGAGACTTCCGAGTTGCGTTTGACAAAACCCTGGTCCCACAGGCAGACGCCCTGGTAAAACTTCTCCAACTTGCCTTCGACAATTTTGGCGATGGCCTGGGGCGGCTTGTTCTTGACTTGCTCAGCGGCGATTTCCTTCTCCTTCGCCACCGTCGCGGCGGGAACTTGCTCGCGCGAGATCACCGCCGGGTTGCCGGCCGCGATCTGCAGCGTGATGTCTCGGACCAATTGCTTGAATTCCTCCGTCCCCACCGTCGCCTCCTTGCCCGCGCCCACTTCCACCAGCACGCCTACCTTGGCGCCGGTGTGAATGTAGGCCGCCGCGATCCCGTTGCCGGCCACTTCGTAACGGACAAAGCGCGGTATTTGAATATTCTCCCCGATGCGCGCCACGGCGGCCACCCGCTCCGCTTCCAGCGACTCCAACGTTGCGCCGAACGCCAGCCTGCGCGTGAGGTCGTCGTAGAAGGCCCGGAAGGTATCGTTGCGGGCGACGAAATCGGTCTCGCAATCGATCTCGGCCAGGACGCCTGTTTTGGCGCCGGGCAGGATGCACTGCGCGATGACGCCTTCCTTGGCCTGACGCGTGGACTTTTTGGTGGCCGCGGCGACCCCCTTCGTGCGCAGAAGATCCACAGCGGCGTCAAAGTTTCCGTTGGCCTCGACCAGAGCCCTCTTGCATTCCATAAGGCCCGCGCCCGTTAACTCGCGCAGCTTGCCCACGTCGGCGGCGGTAAAATCAGCCATATATGTCAATTAAAATGTTGAAGGTTCAGTTTGCGGCCGGCGCAGTCGCGGCCATGGCCACGGGCGCCAGTTCGGAGGCTGCGGGCGCCGCCGGCGCGACCTCGACCTGGGCAGATGCCGGCGAGGGCGCGGGTGCCGGGGTTTCTTCGCCTTGTTGCGCTTTGCGGCGGCCATATTTGGCCTCGTACTCGGCGCGGGCCTGCGTCACCGTCTGCACGACGGTCTGCAAGATCAGCCGCACCGACCGGATCGCGTCGTCGTTGCCGGCGATGGGATAATCCACCAATTCAGGGTCGCAATTCGTATCGACCAAGGCGACTATGGGGATTTTCAAGCGGCGCCCTTCGGCCACCGCGTTGTGCTCGCGCTTGATGTCGACGATGAACATGGCAGCCGGATATTTCTCCATCGTGCGGATGCCATCGAGGTTCTTGAAAAGCCGGGCCGCTTCGCGCCGGTACATTGACTGCTCCTGTTTGCCGTATTGGGCCAGGCTGCCGTCGGTCTCCCAGCGTTCGATCTGTTTGAGGCGGGCGATGGAGCGTTTGATGGTGTTGAAATTGGTCAGTGTGCCGCCCAGCCAGCGTTCGGTTACGTAAAGCTGGCCGCAGTTCTTGGCCGATTCTTTGACCGCTTCCTGCGCCTGCTTCTTGGTGCCGACAAAGAGCACGCTGCCGCCCCGGCTGACGACCCCGTGAAGGAAGTCGCAAGCGGTTTCCAACTGAGTGAGGGACTTGCTCAGATCAATGATATGAATGCCGTTGCGCGCGTCGAAGATGAAAGGCTTCATCTTGGGATTCCAGCGCCGGGTCTGGTGTCCGAAGTGGACGCCAGCATCCAGCAATTCCTTGAGGCCAATACTGATCACGATTTTCCTTTTGTTAGAAATCCGGGCCCCGTAACGGAGCCGGACCATCCCGCGGAACACGGGATTAAGTTTAGTGTTATTATGGCCACCCGCCCCCACACGGGAGCGGCATTGAGGCCGTTTCCTTTCGAACGCATTTCGCCCAAAAGAGTAGCAAGCCTACCACACCCCGCCCGGAACGCAAATTGATTTTTTGGGGACTGATTTTTTGGGAAAAGCCGCTTGCATTGCGGCCAACTCAATTTAAGTTCGCCTTATGTCTGAACTCTCGACACTTTCGGCCGGACACGCTCTCTCCCCATCGCTGGAGCCTGCGGATAAGTTTGTGCATCGACACATCGGTCCCAACGCCGGTGAGACGGCGCAGATGTTGCACGAACTGGGCTTCGCCACCCTCGATGGGTTGATTGACGCCGTGGTCCCGGCGACCATCCGCCTGGCCAAGCCCCTCCAACTTCCCGCCGGTTTGGGGGAGCATGACGCGCTGGACGAATTGCGCGCCATCGCGGGGAAAAACCAGGTCTTTCACTCCTTCATCGGCATGGGATACTCCGATTGCGTCACCCCGCCGGTCATCCAACGAAACCTCTTGGAAAATCCGGGCTGGTACACCCAATACACCCCTTACCAGGCGGAGATTTCCCAGGGCCGCCTGGAGGCGCTGCTCAATTTCCAGACCATGACCAGCGATTTGACCGGCCTGCCCATCGCCAATGCTTCCTTGCTCGACGAGGCCACCGCCGCCGCCGAAGCGATGCACCTGTGCCAGAATGTCCGGCCGGAGCGCAGCGTCTTTTTTGTCTCGCGAACCTGCCATCCGCAGACCATCGAGGTCGTGCAGACCCGCGCCCGGCCCCTGGGAATCGAAGTGGTCGTGGGCGATCATCACACGTTTCCATGCGACGAAACAGTCTTCGGCGCGTTGGTTCAATATCCAGCCACCGACGGCGCCATTTTCGACTATGAAGGGTTCGCCCAACAGGTCCACGGTGCGGGCGCCCTGCTGGTGGTGGCGGCGGATTTGCTGGCGCTGACGCGGCTGCGGCCGCCGGGAGAATTTGGCGCGGACGTGGCGGTGGGCAGCGCGCAACGATTCGGCGTGCCCATGGGGTACGGCGGCCCGCACGCCGCATTTTTTACCACGACTGAAGCCTGTAAAAGGCTGATTCCGGGCCGATTGGTCGGCGTCTCCAGAGATTCGGCCGGCCATCCCGCTTTGCGCCTCTCCTTGCAAACGCGCGAACAACACATCCGCCGCGAGAAGGCCACCAGCAATATCTGCACGGCCCAGGCCCTGCTGGCCAACATCGCCTCCAGCTACGCCGTCTATCATGGCCCCGGCGGCTTGAAAAAAATCGCGCGCCGGGTGCAATTATTGACAGCGGCGCTGGCCGAAGGACTCCAACAACTGGGCTTCGACCCGGCGCAAACGCAGCCGGCCCCGTTTTTCGACACGTTGAAGATCCAACTCGGCGCCAAACGCCTGGAAATCCTCAGGGCGGCGGAAGCCGGCCGAATGAACTTCCGCCACTTCGATGCGCAGACCATCGGAATCTCCCTGGACGAAACGACGGGGGAGAAAGACGTGCTCGATATTCTGGCGGTTTTCAACGGCGGGAAAGCGCCGGAACTTTCGCTTTCCGCGCTGGCCGCGAAAGTCGCGGCGGATTATCCCGCGCCGCTGGCGCGAACCAGCCCGTTCCTAAAACAGGCCGTCTTCAACACGCATCATTCGGAAACGAAGATGCTGCGCTATTTGCGGCGGCTGGAAAGCCGGGACTTGTCGTTGACAACTTCTATGATTCCGCTCGGCTCCTGCACCATGAAGCTCAACGGGACGGCCGAGATGCTGCCCATTTCCTGGCCGGAATTCGCCCGGCTTCATCCCTTCGCGCCCTTGTCGCAGACGCGCGGCTACCAGGCCATTTTCCGGCAATTGGAAGAATGGCTGGCGGAAATAACCGGCTTGGCGGGCTGCTCCCTGCAACCCAACTCTGGCGCGCAAGGCGAATACGCCGGCCTGCTGGTCATCCAAAAGTATCACCAGACCCGCGGCCAGCCGCACCGGCGCGTCTGCCTGATCCCCGCCTCCGCCCACGGCACCAACCCCGCCAGCGCCGCCATGATCGGCTGGGACATCGTCCCGGTGGCCTGTGACGCCGGCGGAAATATAGATTTGACGGACTTGCGCGCCAAAGCCGCGGCGCACCAGGAGGACCTGGCCGCGCTCATGGTTACTTATCCCTCCACGCACGGCGTCTTTGAGGAGGGCATCCGCGACCTATGCCAGATTGTCCACGATCACGGCGGGCAGGTCTATATGGACGGCGCGAACATGAACGCCCAGGTCGGCTTGTGCAGTCCCGGCGGCATGGGAGCCGACGTTTGCCACCTCAATTTGCACAAAACCTTTTGCATTCCGCACGGCGGCGGCGGCCCCGGCATGGGGCCGATTTGCGTGGCGGAGCACTTGACGGAATTTCTGCCCGGCCATCCGGTGGTCAATCTCGGCGGCGAAAACCCGATCGGTGCCGTCGCCGCCGCGCCGTGGGGCAGCGCGAACATCTTGATCATCCCATGGGTGTACATCGCCCTCATGGGCGGGGCCGGATTGACCGAGGCCACGCGCATGGCCATTCTCAATGCCAACTACATCGCGCGGCGGCTCGACACTTATTTCCCGACGCTTTACAAAGGCAAGAGCGGATTCGTCGCGCACGAGTGCATCGCCGACTTGCGCCAATTCAAAAGTGTGACCGTCGAGGACGTGGCCAAGCGGCTGATGGATTATGGCTTTCACGCCCCGACCATTTCCTTCCCCGTGCCCGGCACGATGATGATCGAGCCGACCGAAAGCGAATCGAAGGAGGAATTGGACCGTTTTTGCGACGCGCTCATCGCCATCCACGCCGAGATCCAGGAAATCGAATCCGGCCAGATGGACCGCCTCAACAACCTGCTCAAAAACGCGCCGCACACCGCGGCCGCGGTGGTCAAGGAACCGTGGGACCGCCCCTATTCGCGCGAGCGCGCCGCTTTCCCCGCCGCGTGGACGCGAGAGCATAAGTACTGGCCTGCCGCCGGCCGCATCGACAGCGTGTGGGGCGACCGGAATTTGGTTTGCACCTGCGGATAGGATAACGAATTGGTTTTGACACCTCCGCGATTGTCGCGTACGTTGCAAGCGACATGAGCAACGATACGGTGGTGACATTGACCGAGACCGCCGCCAACGAAATTCGCGCCAAACTGGCGGCGGATGCGGAAGGCGCGGCCAAGGGTTTGCGCCTCTACGTGGAAAAGGGAGGCTGCTCCGGGCTGCAATACGGCATGGTTTTCGACCAAAGGCGGCCCGATGATTTGGAGGCGTCGTACTTTGGCGTGTCCGTGCTGGTGGATCCTTTCAGCGCCGATTACATTCGAGGCGCAGTGGTGGATTATTCGGACGCCCTGACCGGCGGCGGATTTAAAATCACCAACCCCAAGGCCGCGCAAAGCTGCGGCTGCGGCAAATCCTTCGAGCCTGAGCGGCAGGGGTAAGGTTCGAATTCTCTTCAGGGTTTGGCCGTCTGCAAGGCCTGAAGCTGCGCCGACAGACTTTCGGCCAGGGAAGTTTCGCCGGCGGCGCGGGCCAGTTCCAGCGCGCGGGTGGTGACGGCCACGGCGCGGTCTGGGCGGCCGGCACGGGCGTAGGCGGCGGCGAGTTTGCCGAGCATGAAATGGACCCCGGCCAGTTGCGGGCGCAATTGGGCGACTTCTTCGTATTGACTTAACGCTTCGTCCAACTGCCCCGCCGCCAGCAGCAGGCCGCCCAGGTTGTAGCGAGCTTCGACGAAATTCGAGTTCAGCCTGATGGCGCGCTCGAAATGAGACCGGGCTTGGTTGGTCTCGCCCAGCCTCAAGAGGATGCCGCCGAGGTCGTTGTGGGCCAGCGGATAGTCCGGCTCCAGCGCGAGGGATTGCTGGTAATTGGTGATGGCGGCGGGAATGCGGCCAGTTTGCAGCAGGGCGTAGCCAAGGTTGCAATAGGCGTTGGCGAAATCCGGCCGCAGTCGGACCGCCGTTTGGAAGTTGGTGATCGCGGCCTCATATTGGTCCTTCTTCAAGCAGGCGCGGCCGAGGTTGTAATAGGCGTCGGGACTGTTCGGCTGCGCGGCGATGGCTTCCTGAAAATATGAAATCGAGTCATCGACGCGGCCCTTTTCCAGCAGAGCAAAGCCGAGATTATTGCGCGCGACGGGGTCGCCGGGATTTACGGCCAGAACTTCCTGCGAGAGGGAGATGCAAGGATCCAATTGTCCCTTGTCCAATAGCGCCTTGGCCAGATTGTTGCGGGCGATGTTGGAAGTAGGCGTGCTGGCCAGCGTGGCCCGCCACAGGGTTTCGCTGTCCGCATAATTCCGGCACTGGCGCCAGGTCAGAGTCCCCAGCAGCAGCAGCACGGATGCATAAGTCGCCGTTTTCACGGCGGCGAAGCGGCCGGCGAGCCTGTCAAACAGAGCCGCCGCCAGCGCCAAGGGACCGATGCTCGCCACATACTGGTAGTGGTCGGCCACGAACGTATAACGAAAGGTATATTCGGTGATAAAGCCCAGCAAAGGCGCCAGCATGGCAACATAAAAAAGCGCCGCCGTTTTCAAGCCGCGCCCATCGGTCCAAATCACCGCGGCCGCCATGAGGCAAGCCGCCAGCCAGAAATACTGCCACGGATCGGCGGGGTTGATGTGCCAGCGCGCATAACTAAACGACAATCCCGCCGGCCAAATGAGTTTTCCAACATAGAAGCAGATCGCCCGACTGGCGATCAGCAAACGGCTCATCCAACCGATGGCAAAGGCCTCTCCGACTGCGTATTGATGGTGTCGTTCCCACCAAATGCTAACCATACCCATGATCAGCCCCATCGCGAAAAAGGGAATGATCTGCCACACGCGCCGGCAGCCAATGGGCTTTCCTTGCAGCCAGAGAATAAGCGGCAACGCCACCGGCCACGTGCAGGCGGTGGTTTTGGCGAACAGCGCCAGCGCTTGAAAAAGCAACGCGCCGGCGTAAAAGCGCCACGCGCCGGGCCGGTCCTGGGCAAATTCCACCCAGGCCCACGCCGTTAGCAGGCAGAAAAAGAGCGAGAGCACGTTTTTCAATTCCGTGACCCAGGCAACCGATTCGACTTGGACGGGATGCAGCGCAAAGATGGCCGCTGCCAGCCATGCCGCCGGCACGCGCCATCGCCGCAGCAATCCCCAAAGCACAAGGGCATTGGCGGCGTGCAGCAGAATATTGAACCAATGATAACCGCTGGAAGCCAAGCCCCAGACGCAACGCTCCATCCGCAACACCGTATAGACCAGCGGAAAGTATTGCGAAGGCGATTCCTGCGAGAACCAGATCCGCTTCAGGCCGTCCGGGGCCGTGAGCAGGCGGTTGTGAGTGACATATACGTCGTCGTCCCAGATGAAGCCGGCGTGCCAGACCGGTTGATAGGCCAGAACGACGGCGACCGCCAGGAACACCGCTTGGAGCCACAAATTGGCGGTTTTTTCAGCGGCCACTTTTCCTTTCCCGCGTGGCCATCAAGGAGGCCAGACGTTCGCGGGCGGCCGCGAGAGAAGGCTGAATTTCCACCGCCTTTTGGCAGTGAGCAATGGCCTCGTCCAGGCGACCGCGATACGCCAGAATTCCAGCCAGGTTGAACTGGGCTTCCGCAAAAGACGGTTCGAGTTCGACGGCGCGCTGGAACTGATCCATCGCTTCGTCCATGCGTCTTTGGCGCAGGAAGATGTTGCCGAGATCGTTGTGAGCCAGAGCGGCATCGGGATTCAACTCCAAGGCCCGCTCATAAGCGGCGGTGGCTTCGGCAACTTCTCCCTGTTGGAGCAGAGCGTAGCCAAGATTGCACCACGCTTCCGGCGCGAAGGGCTGGAGGCGGATCGCTTCGCGGCACGAGGCGGCCGCCGCCACGTAGTCGCCCTTTTTCAAATAGGCGCGGGCGAGAGTTTCGCGGTTCACCTCACTGCGCGATTGGGCCTGGATGGATTTCAAGGCCTCGGCAATGGCTTCATCCACCTTGCCTAGATGCAAAAAAATGCGGGACAGTTCATCGTGGACGGTGGGGTCATCAGGCAGGATGGCGCGGGCTTGGCGGCAATGATCGAAGGCCTGATCCCATTCCCCTTTATCAATATACCATCGGCTCAGAAGATTATGAGCCATCAGGCAATTGGGGTAACTGCGTAACGTGGCTTCCCACAAAGTGCCACTGTCTTTGTAATCGCCTGTGTGACGCCAAGCCAGCACCGCAAAAACAACCCCAGCCAGCGCCGCCGCCGCCGTCATGGACGCGCGCAGAAGCGTCCGGCCGGAAGCCAAGTCATACAATCCCCAGACCACCATGATCCAGAGTCCGATGCACGGCAGATAAGTGAAACGGTCGGCCAGTGACTGGCCGCCGGCCTGCACCAGGCCGATGTTCGGCACCAGCATTCCCAAAAACCAAAACCAGCCCACCGCCAAATAAGGGGCAGACCGCGCCCGCCACAAAACCAATCCGGTCACCACGGCCAGCAGCGCTGCCGCACCGGCGATTTCGCCCGTCCGCCATTGCACATAAGGGTAAAACGCCGCCAAGTCCGCCGGCCAAAAAACTCTTGTCAAATATCGCGTGTAGGCGACCGGCACGTTTGCCAGACGAACGCCGAGAGGGAACCGGGCCAGCGAAGCCACGGCTCCCGTGCGCTCCTGGCCCAAGAACGTCACAAGGCTGGAACCGGCGGTCAAAATAAAAAACGGGATCTTCTCCACCACCAGACGCCAGGAGAAGTTTGCCCCGAATTCCAGCCGCCTCAGCGGCCAATAATCCAACAACAAGAGAACAAATGGCAGCGTCACCAACACTGGCTTGCTCATCAGACCGAGAGCGAAAAATCCCAACGTGAGCGCGTAAAAAACTTTGACCCTTGAACTCTGGCCCGGCGCAGCCTTGGCGAAGGCGGGTTGAACCTTTAACTCTTCGGCATAGCGGACGTAGGCCCCGACGGTGAGCATCCAGAAAAACACACTGAGCACGTCCTTGCGCTCCGCCACCCAAACCACAGACTCCACGCGCAAAGGATGGAGCGCAAACATCGCTGCCACGATGGCGCTGCGCCCCTGCGCGCCGGTCAAGCGGTTTAGTAGCAGCAAAAGCAGCACGGCATTGGCCGCGTGCAACAACAGGCTGGTCAGGTGATGGCCAGCCGGCTCCAGACCGTAAAGCTGGCAATCCAAGGTATGCGACAACCAGGTGACCGGATGCCAATAGTAGGTCGCGACGCTGGTGAAATCCCACCAGACGCCCGGTCCATTGAACCCGTGCCGGACATGCCAATTTTCGGTAACATAGTCGGGATCGTCAAAGTTGACAAAGCCGCAGCGAAGAGCCGGCGCAAACACGGCCAGCGCCGCCACGCCGAGCAAGGCGCAGAGCACCCATTTGGTCCGCCGCGTTCCGGACTCCGTCATTGGTGAGCGCCTCCGTCGCCATCCTGATACTGCCGCAGTTGGGATTCCAGCATCCGGGCCAGCGCCGGGTTGTTTTGGTCCAGGGCCAGTTGGCGCGCCCGCTGCGCGGTGGCCACGGCCTCGGAAAGTTGACCCGTCTCCGCGTAGGCGGCGGCGAGGGTGCCAAGAATGAGCGGATTCTGGTCGTGGCCGTGCTCGCTAGCTTGGCGGGCCAGGGTGACGGCCTTGGCGCCATCGCGCAGGGAGCGGTCGGAGCAAGTGGCCAGCAGCCAAGCCAGGTTGTTGGCCGCTTCATCCAGGGCGGGGCGCAGTTGCAGCGTCTTGGAATACTCGGCCATCGCCTCCGCCGGTCGCCCTAATTGCACCAGAGCGTTGGCCAATTTGTAGTGGATTTCGGCCGCGCCGGAATCCAGCGCCAGCGCGCGTTGGAAGCAATCCACCGCCACGTCGGGCTGGCGATTGGTCATGAAGGCCCGGCCCATGTTGTAATAGGCCTGCGGATACGCCGGCTGCAACACCAGGGCGCTTTCAAAATTGGAAATCGCTCCGGGAACACGCCCCTGCTCCAACAGCGCGCAACCCAGATCGTTTTCAGCCCGCGCCAGGAACGATTTCGGCGCGCTCTTGCCGGCGACTTTGAGTGACCGCTCAAAACATCTGGCGGCGCGGGCAAAATTGCCCTGCTCCATCGCCATGCACCCGATATTGTAACAAGTAACGCAGTCTTGATCGGAAAGGTCGGCGGCTCGCGCGAAAAGGGCGTCCGGATTTTTCCAAAAAACAATTTGCCGGGGCGTCAGCGCCGCGCAAGCCGCGAGCGCCAGCACTCCTGCCGTCCCGGCGGCTTGGAGCAGCCGAGGACGATGCGCCGCCCACTCGCACAGTCCCCAGGCCGCCATAAGGGAGATCCCGACGCTGGGAAGGTAACTGTAGCGGTCCGCCATCGACTGATGGCCCACTTGCACCAAGCCAATGGTGGGAACGAGCATGCCTAAAAACCAAAACCAGCCCACCGCCAGATACGGCCGCACCCGCCTCTGCCGCACGACCCACACCGTAATCCATCCGAGTAGAATTACCGCGCCGGCCACCTGGTAAAAGTTCCAGTGCTCAAAGCCGTAGAACACTGCCAGCCTAGACGGCCAAAAAATCTTCGCCAAATAGCGCACGTAGGCCACGGGAATATTAGCCAACCGTTCCCCCAGGGAAACAGTGGACAACGAGGCCACCACGCCGGAGCTATTTTGCAGCACGAAAGTGATGGCGCTGGAGCAGGCGGCCAGCAGGAGGAACGGAATTTTTTCGGCTATCAGCCCCCAGGAAAAGCGCGGTCCAAATTCCAACCGGCCCAGCGGCCAATAATCCAGCAACAGCAAGACAAAGGGCAGCGTCACCAACATCGGCTTGGCCATCAATCCAAAGGCGAAGAACACCAGCGCCAGCGCGTAGAAGAATTTGAAATTGGAAATGTGGCGTTTGAGATGGTCCACGTAGCAGACATAGGACCCGGCCGTGAGCATCCAGAAAAACGTGCTCAGCACATCCTTGCGCTCCGCCACCCAAACCACCGATTCGACCCGTAGCGGATGGATCCCGAAGACCGCGGCCACCCACGCGCTGCGCCACAGCGCGCCGGTCGTGCGGTTCAGTAGCAGGAAGAGCAATGCGGCGTTGGCCAGGTGCAACAGCAGGCTGGTCAGGTGATGTCCGGCCGGCTTGAATCCGTATAGTTGGAAATCGATGATGTGCGAGACCCAGGTCAACGGATGCCAATTGGCGCCATGGCTGGTCGTCAAGGCCCACTTGATGCTGTGCCAATTCAAGCCGTGCTGAATGTCCGAATTGGAAGTGACATAATCGGGATCGTCAAGGTTGACAAAGGCGCATTGCAGCGCTTGCGCATAAACGGCCAGCACCACCGCGCCGAGCAAGGCGCAGACCAGCCATTTTGGCGGCCGCGTTCCGGACTCCGTCATGGGTGAGCGCCTCCGTGGCCATCTTGATACTGTCGCATTTGGGATTCCAGCACCCCGGCCAGCGCCGGGTTGTTCTGGGCCAGGGCCAGTCGCCGCGCCTGTTGCGCCGTGGCCACGGCCTCGGAAAGATTTCCCACTTCGGCGTAGGCGGCGGCCAGCGTGCCGAGAATGGCCGGATTCTGGCCATGACTGTGCTCGCTGGCTTGGCGCGCCAGCGCGATAGCCTTGGCCCCGTCGCGCAGAGAGCGGTCGGAGCAAGTGGCCAGGAGGGAGGCCAGATTGCTGGCCGCTTCATCCAGGGTGGGGCGCAGTTGCAAGCTCTGGGAATACTCGGCGATGGCCGCGGCCGGCCGGCCCAATTGCACCAGAGCGTTGGCCAACTGACAATGGGATTCGGCCACGCTGGAATCCAGCGCCAGCGCGCGTTGGAAGCAATCCACAGCCACGTCGGGCTGGTGATTGGCCAGAAAGGCGCGGCCGAGATTGAAATAGGCCTCCGGGTAGCGGGGTTGCAGCGCAAGGGCCTTATCGAAATTGGCGACCGCATTGGTGATTTCCCCCTGGTGCAAGTATGAATAGCCCAAATTATTGTAGGTCCGGACTGGGTTGACCTGGAGGGCGCTGTCCGCCTCGGTGCTCAGCGCCTTTTTAAAATTGAGAATAGCCTGGGGATAGTTGCCCTGATCCCTGGCATAGCAACCGAGATTGTAGTAAGCCAGATAGTTGTCATCCGTCGCGTCGATGGCCCGCTGGAAAAGAGCGCCGGAATTCTGCCAGTAGCGAATTTGCAGTGGAGTCAAGACCATGCATGCGATGACCGCCGTCCCTCCGGCCAGCGCCGCCATCGTGCGCAGGAACGGACGGTGGCCAATCCAATCCCGCACCCCCCATGCCACCATGATCCACAGGCCGGCGCTGGGAAGGTAACTGTATCTATCGGCCATGGCCTGCGTGCCCGCCTGAACCAAGCCTATGGTGGGGACGAGCATGCCCAAAAACCAAAACCAGCCCACCGCCAGGTACGGTTGCGCGCGCCAACGCCGCATCACAAGAATGCTCACCGCCACCAGCACGCACACCGCGCCGCCGGCTTCCAGCCATCCCAGCCGCCGGCTCGGATAATAAACAGCCAGGCTGGCCGGCCAAATATTCTTGACGATGTAACGCACGTAGGCAACGGGGGCATTGGCCAGGCGCGCGCTTAAAGGAAACCCTCTCAGGCTCTCCACCGCGCCAAGGTGATTTTGGATCAGGAAGGTCGCCACGCTGTCGCCTGCCGCCAAAAGAAAAAATGGAATTTTCTCCACGATCAGCCGCCACGGTAAAGTTGCGCCAAACCCCCACCGCTCCAGCGGCCAATAATCCAGCAACAAGAGGACAAACGGCAGCGTCACCACCATCGGCTTGGCCATCAGGCCTAGGGCGAAGAACACCAGCGCCAGCGCATAGAAAAATTTGCCCTTCGCCATTTGCAATTTGACACGCTCCGCGTAGCGGGCATAGGCCCCGACAGCCAGCAGCCAGAACAATGTGCTCAACAAATCCTTCCTCTCGGAAATCCACACCACCGACTCCACCCGGAGCGGATGGAGCGCAAACATCGCCGCCACCAAGGCGCTCGGCCACAGCGCGCCAGTCAGGCGGTTCAAAAGCAGAAAGAGCAAGACTGAATTGGTCGCGTGCAGCAGCAGGCTGGTCAGGTGATGGCCAGCCGGCTTTGGCCCGTAAAGCCGGTAATCCACGATATGCGACACCCAGGTCAGCGGATGCCAATTGTCGGCGTGCGCGGTGGTCAAGGACCATTGGAGGCTCTGCCAGTTCAAGCCGTGTTGCACGTCCGGGTTTGACGAGACGTAATCCGGGTCGTCATAAGAAATGAAGTCGCAATGCAACGCCGGCCAAAACACAGCCAGCACCGCCACGGCCAGCAAGAGGCAAACGACCCATTTCTGCCCTCGGCTTCCAGAGTCTGTCATCGCCTGTGATCGTAGCCGCAACGCCGCCAAAACAGAACCTTCAATTTCGGCGCTTGGCCAGCGAGCAAGTCACTGTGACTCCCCCTTCCTTGGATGGCCGCAAACTAATGGTGGCTCCAATCATCCGCGCCCGATGTTGCATGACGCGCAATCCCATGCCCTTGCCCTTATGCGCCGCCGCCGGCAAACCGCAACCATCGTCCTTCACCGTCAAGATCAAGCGCGAGTTGTTGGAGGTAAGACTCAAGCCGATGTTCCTGGCTTGGCCGTGTTTGATGGCGTTGGTGGCGGCTTCCTGGGCGATGCGGTAAAGATGAACGGCGACGGCATTGTCGGTGATCTTGATCTCCGGCTCGCATTGCAATTCGCAGGAGACCGAAAAGAGCGTGCGCAGATTCTCCGCCAATTGTCCCAGGGCGGCTTCGATGTCGTTGGAGTCCAGCTCCACCGGGCACAGGCCGCGGGAAAGCCGGCGGGTCTGGGCCAGCGCCTCGTTCATGAGGGAAGCGATGTTCCCGGCGGCCTCCGCCTCTTCCAGATCCTTGACCTTGAGTTTCTGTTCCAGAACCTTGGCCAGAAAAGCGATGCCCGTCATGGATTGCCCCAAACCATCGTGCAAATCCTGGCCCAGGCGCCGCTGTTCGCGTTCGCTGATTTCCTGGATTTCGTGCTCCAGCGCGCGGCGCTCGGTGACATCGCGCAGGATGCTCAAATTAAGGTCCGCCGCCAGTTGCGTGGAGGAGAACTCGATGAAACAACGTTCGCCGTTGGGTTTGGTGAAGGCCAATTCGCCCAAGCCCTCCGATCGTCGTTGGCTGTGTTGATGCAGCGCCAGGGCCGGCAAGTCGCTCCAATTCCATTCCAGCAGTTGTTCCCGGCTCAGTCCCAGCAAGCGGCAGGCCGCGCCGTTGACCTCCACCAATCGTCCGCCGTCATCGGAGATCAAGATCGCATCCAGGCTCCGCTCGAAGAGAAGGCGGAAGCGTTCGTGGCTCTTTTGCAGCGCGCGCAGAGTGGCCGCGTGTTGCACTGAGTACCGGATGACCCGTTCCAGCACCACCGCGTCCAATTGATCCTTGAGCAGGAAATCCGCCGCGCCCAACTCCATCGCCTCCAGATCGACCTTGGGATCATCCGAACCGGTGAGAATAATGATGGGAGCCTGCACGCTCAACGCGGAGGCTTCGCGGAGCAAATCCAAGCCCGTGCGCTGGCCGAGGCGGTAATCCAGCAGACAGGCATCGTGGCGATTTTCCTGCAAGGCCGCCAGGCCCTCATCGTAACTGCTCGCCCACTCGGTGACAAATTTCTTGTCGGGCACCTTGGCCAGGAAGCGTCGCAGGAGGATGAAGACACTTTCTTCATCATCAATCAATAAGACACTGAAGGGCGCGGCGGCCATATCTGATCTCACTCATTTTTCCTTCTTAAGATTCGGCAAAGCGAAAGAATTGTGTTTTACTTGGCTGGAGGCAGCACGTTCGCCTCCGGCGCTGCTGTTTGGAGGTTCGGCGTGACATCGGCCTCCACGTTGCCGACGGCCCAATTGATCCCGCCGATCAAAACCGATTGGAAAACAGGATTGGTCCAGACATCCGACCGGTGTCCCATGCTGGTGTAAAAGACCCGGCCCTTGCCATACATCCGCGCCCAGGTGGAAGGATAATTCGGCCGATGATACGCTATCCGATCACCGCCAATCTCTCTTTTCATGGTTGAAGTATCCTGCACCAGCAGCACGTGCAAGTTGGGCGGAAAATCCTTCAACGAATACCATTCCTCCAGCGGTCCGAAATCATCCGGCACCGCGCTCATCCCTGGAAAATTCTTGTCCACCACGATCTGATGCGCCTTTTGTTGGGAGCCGTGAATGATAAACTCCCCGCCAATCATTTTGACGTACGGATCGGCGTTATCGCCATCCAGCACCCAACGGTCGCTGGGAGAATGGAACGTATCCTCCGCTGAATGCGTGCCGATAAAGCCCTTGCCATGGTGGATCGCCTCCAGAAACGCCGCCTTGCCCGCCTTGCTCATGGGAGGGTTTTTGTCGCTTCCAGGTTCGGTCAAATCACCCGTGGTGTAAAAAAAGAACGCGTCGTACTGGGCGATGTTTTCCGGCGTGAAGACCGAGCCGTCCTTAGTGAACGTGAACTGGAAGTTATTCTCCCGGCCCAGTTTAGCCAGGATTTTTTGCGCCTCGCTCGGCTGCCCGTTCTTTTCCTTGATCATATCGTGCTCAAAGCCCGCGGACTTGGAGAAAAAGAGGATTTTCTTCGGGGCATCGCCCGCTTGCGCGTTATGGCAGACCCCCAACGCCACCGTCAACGCCGCGAGAAAACAAACGAAATGGCCAAACGTCTTCATCCTCTCAATCTAGGGGCGAACCAGCGCATGGCAAGGAGAAAATCCAATTTGACACCGGGGCCAAGACCGCGAAATATAGGGCGGTGCGCCAGCGTAGCTCAG
>PLIU01000211.1 GCA_003140095.1 Verrucomicrobiales bacterium
ATGTCTCCGTGCTGGCGGCGGCCTATCGCGCCGGCGTCGAGTCGCTGGGCGCGCAGGGCTACACGGTCATGCAATTGATGCAGATCGTCGGCGAGCGCAACGTGCGCATCGTGCCGGACGTGGCCGTGACAGGCGCCGGCGGCAACGGCATGGTTGATGGCCTGCTGGGCCTCATGCTGCGGCACCAGGCCGCAGGGAACGCGGCGGCCACAGAAAAGTAACGGAAGATGGACACAGGGGAGCGCGTCCAGCGCGGCGCGCTCCTCTCTTCGGCAGCCGCCCTTCTCAGTCTGTGCCGGCTCTTTCTTCAGGACCGGTCCCTCTGCGGGGCGCGCATCTCCGCTTGCCCATTGGCGCCAGGGCGTTTAGAGTGACGGCATCGAATGCAAGTTGCCTGGCCTGAGAATTACCATACGCTGGCGCCCTTTCGGGAATTGTTCAACACGGGTGTGCCGATCCTTATGTACCATAAGATCGCGCCGCGTCCGCGCCGCGTCCGCCTCAAGGGGCTTTACGTCACACCCGAAACATTCGTGCGGCAACTGGCCGAATTGAGCGAGAGCGGCTTCGTCTCCTCCAGCCTGGCCGAGGTCTGTCAAGACGGCCAAGCCGCCCCGCGCGTGGTGCTGACGTTCGACGATGGTTTCCATAATGTTTTTCGAAACGCGCTGGCGCCGCTGGCCGAGCGCGGCTGGCGCGCGTTGCAATTTCTGGTGCCGCAATTCATCGGCCAAATGAACCAGTGGGACCTGCGCGAGGGCGAGGCGCCCGAGTTGTTAATGGATGCCGCCGAGGTGCGCGACTGGCTCGGCGCCGGCCACGCCATCGGCTCCCATTCGCTCACGCACGCCCGCCTGACCCGCCTGACCCTGCGCGATGCGCGCGAGGAAATTTTCGCCAGCAAGAAAAAGCTCGAGGACGACTTTGGCGCGGCGGTGGAACATTTTTCTTATCCTTACGGCGACTGGAGCGAGCCGGTGCGGGAGTTGGTGATGGAAGCCGGCTATCGGACGGCCTGCACGACGCAATTCGGCGTCAATACTCCGGCCACCCCGCCCTTGACCCTGCACCGCATCACGGTGCGCCATCCCACCCGCACCTTGCGCGCGCTCAAGCGCAAGTTGTTGGGAGCCATCTAAGCCGTCTCTGACGTGTGCGTGCGGGGCCGGTGTTCAGCCTTTCCTTCGCTGCTCGGCGAAAAACTCGCGCAACAACGCCCGGCATTCGGCTTCGCGGACGCCGCGGGTGATCTCACAACGATGATTGAGCGTCGGGAATTGCAGCAGGTTGAGAGCGCTGCCGGCCGCGCCGCCTTTCTCATCGTGCGCGCCGAAGACCACGCGCGCCAGGCGGACGTGAACCATGGCCCCGGCGCACATGGGGCAAGGTTCTTTTGTCACGTACACGGTGCAGTCCGTCAGCCGCCAATCGCCGGCCGCCTCCTCGGCATGGGTCAAGGCCAGCATTTCGGCGTGGGCCGTGGCGTCGATGAGCAATTCCACCTGGTTATAGGCTCGCGCGATGATGCGCCCTGCCCGCACGATGACCGCGCCCACCGGCACTTCGCCCGCTTCCCCGGCGCGCGCCGCCTGCCGCAGCGCCTCTCCCATGAAGAAGTGGTCGCTCTGCAAATCAATCACCGGCTCATCCATGTCAAATATACGGCTTGGAGTTTAGATGGACATCTTTGAACTCGCCTCCGCCTTCCACTCATGGGCGCCGTCAGCCCGGCACCGGCAATGAGCCGCGAAAAACCCGCCCCGGTGCCGCCAGAATAGCGGCCAGATTTGCTCCGCATCCGTCCGCGGAATTTTCAGCGCCGCGATCTGGTCAGAGTCGAAAAACGCGAATTCCCCCTCCCGATGCGGCGGCGGCAGACTCTCCAAACGCGGCTTGACCTCGAACAAAAACATCAGCCAATGCGCCTGTCCCTCGTAGCCGTGTTCGCTGACGATGCCTGTCAAATGCAAATCGCCCGCTGCCAGGCTAAGCCCGATTTCCTCCCCGGCCTCGCGGCAGGCGCAGGCGTAAGGCGACTCGCCCGCGTCCATTCGGAGTTTACCGCCGCAAGGGCTCCACAAGCCGAGATTGGGTTCCTGAGCGCGGCGCAGCAGCAGCGCCTGCTCCCGCCGGTTGAAACAATAAAGCAGCGTGGCGATGTGGTAAGGCAGCGGCATGGCCGGCGCGGGCTACTTCTTGCCGATGCAATAGAGATGCCCCGACGTGCGCACGAAAAGGCAGCCGTGCGCGGCGGCGATGGTGGCGTGGCTCAAGCCCTCGTCGCCCTGGTCGGTCTCGCCCATTTTTATTGTTGACAGCACGCTCCCGTCCGCGGCCGAGAGCACCACGGCCGTGGCGCGTTCGCTCAAACAATAGAGTTTGCCGTCCGCACCCGTCGGCGAGGCGCGGAAAATTTCATGCACACTCAGCGGCTGCCGCCATTTGGCCTCCCCAGTGGCCGGCTCGAAGCAGGCCATCATTTGCCGGTCGCCATTGAGCATGAACAATTTGTCCTGGTAAAAAAGCGGCGTCACGCAATCCGTCGAATCCTTCTCCGAACTCCAAGCCAAGCCGTTGGAGGTGATGTCGCCGGAACCGCATTGGCGAAAGGCCAGAAACGGGTTCCCTTTGGCGCCGCAAACAAAGATCAATCCATCGGCGACCAACGGCGAGGGCACCAGGCGCGAGGAGGAAAGGGCGCGGAAATTGCGCATTCGCCCGCCCCGCCATAATTCCTCTCCCGTCTCCGCGTCCTCGCCCGTGACATAATCTCCGCCCGCCACGACGATTTGCGCGCGCCCTCCGCACTCGCAGGGCATCGGTGTCGAATAAGCCTCCTGCGACTCCTGGATGGCGTCGGTGGGCCGGACGTGACGCCAGATATTGGCGCCGGTGGCTGGGTCCAGGCAAAGGAGGAACGACTCCGCCGGGCCGCGCCGCAAGACCTCCACATAAAGCCGTCCCTTGTAGAGCAGCGGACTGGAACCATAAATCCAATTGAAGACGAAGGGGCCGAACTCTTTGGTCAAATGCCGCGCCCAAAGTTCCTTGCCGGAAAAATCGTAGGCCGCCAGATCGCCTGTGCCGAAGAGGGTCCAGACCGTTGAGCCGTCGGTCACCGGCGAAGGCGAGGAGGAATTATTGCGTCCTTTAACTTTGTTACCGGCACAGACCTGTTGCTGCCAGCGCGCCTTTCCGGTCTGCCGGTCCAGGCAGAGCAGAAGCAAATTACCATCGGCGTCCGGGCTGTTGATGAAGACCGCGTCGTCCCAAATGATGGGCGTGGCGGAGGCCGAACCGGGCATCGGGGCGGACCAGAGGACATTCTCCGTTTTGCTGAAGGTATCGGGCAGATGGGTCTCGGTGGTCGAGCCATTGAGGAAAGGCCCCCGCCATTGCGGCCAATTCGCCGCCGGAGAGGAAACGGCCGCCAGTCCAAAAAGGCAACCCGCGGTCATAGCCATGGCTCTTACATTGTGACAAGGAATCTTCATACCGTGCCCTGCCATTGATTCACCAAACCCGCGCCGAAGCAAGCGCGAAATGGGGCGCATCTCACACCCCTCACACCGTCCCGCGCACCACTCCGCCATCCACGCGCGCAGCCGAGCCGTTAGTGGCGCTGGCCAGCGGCGAGCACAAATAGGCAACCATATTCGCAATTTCATCCACGGACGCGAATCGTTGCAGCAGCGAGGTCGGACGCACGTTGCGGAAGAAATCTTTTTCAAATTCGTCCGGCGTCCGGTTGGCGTGCGACGCCAGCCGGCTGACAAACTCCGTCACGCCTTCGGAGGCGGTCGGCCCGGGCAGGACTCCGTTGACGGTCACGCCCGAGCCCCGGGTCAGTTGGGCGATGCCGTTGACGAGGGCCAGTTCGGCGGCCTTGGTCATCCCATAATGAATCATCTCCTCGGGGATTTGAACACCGCTCTCCGAAGATATGAAAACGATGCGACCCCAATTGCGCTGGAGCATCCCAGGCAGATAGGCCCGCGTCAATCGCACCCCGGACATAACGTTCGTTTGGTAAAAGCGATCCCAGTCCGCGTCGGGAATTTCCAAGAATGGTTTCGGTTCAAAAATGCCCGCGTTATTGACCAGAAGGTCCACGCTGGGGACCTGCCGGATCAAAGCGGCGCAACCGTCCGCAGTGGACACATCGGCGGCCACGCCACGCGCACGGGTGCCGATCTTTTCAGCCGCCTGCCGGGTCGAATCCTCGCCACGTCCGTTGATGATAACGTGGGCGCCTTCCGCCGCCAGCAGGCGCGCGATGGCGAAGCCGATGCCCTTGGTGGAGCCGGTAATGAGAGCCGTTTTGTTTTCGAGTTGGAGATTCATAACGCTAATAAATTCAGTCCTGCGTTTTACAGGACGGAACCAACTCTACGACAAAAAAAGAATTACGCCAGAGCGGAGCCGCCAGCAGCAGCCTAGCTCAGGGCGTAATTCGTAACAACGGCAGCCCTGTATTTCGTTCCATGGGAGCGCGGGCGCGCGCAGGTCAATTCACGGTCACAGCAGCGCTCGGCACTCCCTGATCCGCCACCGGGGTCCATTGGTTGTCCGGATTGTATGACTTCATCTCCCTTCCAACCTTGGAAGTTTTGTCGCCAAGATTTTGCTGGAAGATGTGGCCGTCCTCATTGATGATAAAGGTCATGATGCCCGATTTGTCCCAAAGCTCCGGATAAGCCACCAGCGCGTATCCTCCCGTCAAATTGCCGTTGCTCATGTAATTCTTTTTCCCGCCGGGAGCAGCCGAACCTTGCCGGGTCAGAATCCTGAAAAAATAACCGTGAAACGGCTGCGGACCCTTGCCCGCAATATAAACATTGCCGTCGGTCTGTGCTTCCGCCACCTCCGACCCGAATGGGCTGGCTGGTTCGTTCTGGGCCGAAACCCAGTAGAGGCCATCCTTCTTGCCAGGCGTGCTCTTGAATTTCAGCGCGTAGGAGGAGTCCGGTCCCGCGTCCGCGCTGGCGTACTGCTTTTGCGCGGCCACGTAAGCCCGGCAAACTCCAATGGCGTGGAGTTCGTCCCTGCCGATGTGCCGGTTGATAATTTCATCCTTGCCCGCCTCCGTGTCAAAATGCCATTGGCCATCCGCTTTCACCAGAGGGATTGGCATCGGCCAGTTGTTCGTGCCAACCTCCAGAGTGATCCGATCATCCCCATCTTTCACAGGAGTGCAGCCCTGCGCAACGGCGTTGGCAAATTTCTGCGCGTTGCGCGCGTCTTGCACTTCGTCGCCGGTCAAGAGTTGGTCGGCATCACAGCCGAAAATTGCGCGCAATCCCGCCGTATCCTTGGCTGCGGTGGCTGTCTGCAAGGCTTTGACTGCTTCGTCGGGCGAGGGGAATTGTCGTTGCGTTACCGCTGGTTTCTGTGGCGTGTCGTTCGGATCGGCCGCACGAAGGTGCGCCGGTAAGATACCGCACGCGCCCGCCAACAATGCCATGACAGGAAGGCCGGCGAAAGGTGTAAAATGCTTTGAAGGTTTCATAGATTCATCAATTCTGTTTTTGTTTAATAAGTTAAGCCGTTGCGGTTCACCGTCTTCCACCGCCGCCGCGCGCGCCACCGCCCCCGTGTGCCACCCCGCGACTTGCAGCGCCGCGTTGACTATAACCATGCACGGCGCCTCCCCGTTCATAATAGCCGCCGCCATAGTAGCCACCTCCGTAATAGCCGCCGCCGTAAACGGCCACATCCGGCCCCGCCACCACCACCGGGCCGCCGTAACCAACTCCTTCCACGTATCCGCCGGCACATCCCGTAAAAACCGCCAGCAGCACCACTGCCAGCCCGATCTCGATTTGATTCCTCAGACTCACAGGCTTGATCATACGGACCTCCCCTTCGGGGAGGAAATCGTTAAGGGCGGCTGCTCGCGCAGCACCGCCAGGCGGGAACTTATCGCGAATCGCAACATCTTGGCGGCCTGATCCGCTCCCCAGACTTGGTAGGTCGCGGTAATCAAGTCTCCGAGCGTCAATTCATTTTTTTGTTTGTGTTTCATAATTCAATTGCCTTTCGTACTTCATAGAATAACCCTGGACACCCTTCCGCCGCTATGGGGTGTTCTACCCTCCTGACTTGTCCTGCGCCCGTCCTGACGCGTTCTTTCCTTCGCGCCTAGTGACTTGGCGGCTTTTCGTCAAAGATCAACGCCCTACAGCGATTTCTGAATTAAATGAAAGTTGCGGTCGAATTTTGCGGATGTATTTATCGCGAATTATTTTCGGATTATTCAGGCTAAAATGCTATCTGGAACGTAGCATATAGTGGCGAAGCGTTCCGTCTCGGAATCGATCGCAGCCGGGAGAGCGCTTGACGAACCAGGAGTCAGCTCGTCGGCCGACTAAATATCTTTGAAATAAAGATTATATGATCAAGAAAATCGCAATTATTCTTCTGGCTATAAATAGAGTCTCCCAGGCCAAATCGATCCAGCAATTTGCTCCTGCGTTAATATCGACGGATCTGAGTTAATATCCCAACTAGTTCCCGGGAGAATTCCTCGGCGCATTTATTAAATTGAATTTGGATCATTCCGGGTTACATGGATTTCGCGTAATCAATCATTCCTTGGAAATCAACCACGACAGCAGCTTCGTCACCGACAACCCATGCATCGTGACCCGAAGGCAGGAGTGAAACATCGCCAGGTTTGCAGTCAAATTCCGCGCCGTCGTCCATACGAACCCGCATCAGACCCGAGACATGATACTGGAAGTGAGGGGCATCACAACTCTTGGTCTTCGCGATCGGCTGGACGGAAGTGGCCCAGCGCCAACCGGGTTCAAAGGTGGCGCGGCCCACGGTCGCGCCGCCAATCCGAATCAACTCTAATCTCCCTTTGGGAAACTCGCGCACTTCGTCGGGCTGCCCAAAGTTCTTCACTTCTGTTTTTTTCATATTTGTGTCCTTTCTGGTTTTTTCGCGTTATGACAGTGATGTGTGACGAAGGACGCATGGGATTTCCCGCGCTTTTGGCATAGCATCATTTTGCGCTCGATGCGAATTGCTCCAGCGCGTCCTTCATCTTTGCCGATGGGGAAAGGCTGCCATTTCCGGCCCGTTGTGTCAATTAGCAAATCCAGCAAGCGTTTTGATAATGCCGCCGTGAAGTTTCCTCGCCGCTTCTTCCTTCACAATTCATAATTCATCCTTGTACCAGCCCGCTTGCCGCCGCTCCTTGTGGCTGGGCGGGTTTTCGTGTATTTTCCGGCAGCATGAATTCGAAGGCTAGATTGTGAAGGAGTTCCTCCAGTTCGCTCGGCCGTCGGAACCGGATTTGACGGCCATATCCTCCAATCAGCCCTTGCAAGAGGCGCAGGCGCTCATCGGGCCGGCCCTGGCCAAAGACAATCCAGCTTTTGCTCGAAGATTCCACGCAGACATTGCCGTCGGTCTGGGCTTGCGCCACCTCCGGCCCGAATGGGCTGGCCGGGTCGTTCTGGCCCGCAATGCCGCGGAGTACCCACTTCCCGACCATGCGCTCAAGCAAAGGCTTACCTGCTTGCGGGTGGAGATTCTTACCGGCGGCGGTGTTGGATTCCAGATTGGAAGGGTTCTGGTTGGTGGAACCGCCGGCCAGGGCTAAAACACTGGCCGCCATTACAGTATATGAGCGCGGCGGTATTTTTCATGGCATAATCTCTGCTTGGTGCGCGATGTTACCCCGCGATGCAAATTTGAGCCACGGCGCGATCGACTGCAAGCCTGAAATTGTACTGAACCCAAGGTACGACCCGATGAGTGCTTCCTTTGAAAACCGGGTCAACCGCAAATGGGACGAAACAATAGGTTGACCTCTTTGATGATTTGTGCTTACTTATGGGATTGAAAAGACTTAAGCTAACCTACGCCTGGTGGATTTGTGGACTGTTAATCGTCGCATTCTCCATTCCGTGTGCCCTGGCCAACACTGACTACACCTACGTGTTTACGGCAAATCCCGGTCAAGTGACTTGGTATAACGGCACGACTATAGAAATTTCCGTCGCGATTGGTCCGCCCTATCCGTATCCGCCCTACGGTGAATATTGTTCCCTTGTGTCCATGCACATGGTTGCGGAGGTAGATATGGCTGCGTGGGCGGGGGCCTATGGATATGGGCCCGCGCCCGCTTCCTTGACACCAAGCTCGTATTCATGGTCGTCTGGTGATGGCTTAACAGATATGAACATTGGGTCCGCCAACCGTTCTGGGTGGGGAGGAGGTTTTGATAGTGGTTGGGGGGGCGCCATTCCATTTGATTCTCCTGACTTGGTGTTTCTTATCCAGAGCTCTTCAGTGGGTCTCTACATAAATTCAGGCGGTCTTGACCCAGATGGTTTCATAACGACTCCCGCGTCCGGAACTTGGACTTTTGTGGCCGATGCGGGCAGTTCTTTTGAACTTTTAACGACGGCAATGGTCGCCCTCGGGGCCGGACGCCTTGTCTTCCGCAGACGCAGGAATTGAGCTTATTTGCGTAACGCCGCCCGTCGCCGGCATCGGGCTCGCATTCGCGGATAAAGAGGCATATTCTCACGAGACTGCGGTTCGGATATTGCACCGCAATAATCCAGTCCTGCGGGCGGTGTCCTGGCGCCGTATCACTTGACGGACATCGGCACTTGTAAGATAATATGTCATGAGACTTATCAGAGTCGGATAGCGATGAGCCGCCTTGGAAAAATGGCGCGGGGGTGGCGCGCGATGCGCGAGGAGCTAAGCCGTGTCCATTCAATGAGGCGTGAGGATTTCAACGGAAAGTCGCTAAGGCGCAATGACGCAAAGCGGTTTCTAGCCACGCCGGTCCGGGGCGCCAAAAGGTGGATGTTGCTCATGGAGCGAATTGCGCTTGCTGACCGCCCTCTGCGTCTTGGCGTCTTTGCGTTAAGCCCTTGCCGCACAGGTCCGGCTGAGGCTCCAGTTAAGCACAATCAAAGTGAATCAAACCAAATCAAACCAAATCAAACCAAATCAAACCTGCGACTGTGGGGGGAGTGTCCCGAAATTGGGCATGCAGGTATGGCGCAAAGAGGCTGGCGGATTACAATCCGGTCAAACCCACTCAAACCAGAAAAGAAAGTTTGACCAGAAAGAGTCAAACCTAAGCGAAGTGCTTATGTTAAGCTCAAATCTGGCTTGCCGCCCAATCAAACCCAATCAAACCCAATCAAACCTGCCAGAGGGAAAAACTGCCGAAAAAGAGGGTTTACTATGAGCAATTCTAATCATAAGCGACATACTTATGTTAATCTGGATTTTTTGTTGGACGACAGATTCCGTCGAAGGCGCGTAAGCTCGAACCCATGAAATTCGGAGCCTTAGGCGATCATTTGGGTGTCCGTTCGCGTCTTGTGAGTAGGGGGGGGTTCGTGTATTTTCCGGCAGCATGAATTTGAAGGCAAAGTTCCGGCTGGCGGCTCTGGGTCTGGCGGCGCTCCTAATGGGCCTACTTATCGCGCTGGCCACCATCCTGTCCCAAAAGCAGGCCGGGGAACTGCGGGTCCAATTGCAAATCGTCGATTCTGAAAGCGCCGGCATCTCCGAGCACTTCAAGGACTCTTTGCGCGAGGTCAATAACATCCGGCTGCGCTACACCACGGACCGCGACCCGGCCGCCTGGCAGCAATTTCTGGCCACCAGCCATGAGCTGGATGCCTGGCTGGACCGGCAAGCGCCCAAATTAACGACCAGCCGCGAAATGGACGCGTTGCGCCAAGTCAAAACCGCCTACGAGGATTATTTGGACGCGTCGAGGCAAATTTTTGCGCGCGACCAGACCAATCGGACGCCAGCGGATGTGCTGGCCGAGTTTACCGCTTCCCGCCCGCAGGCGCAGCATGTGTTCGACCTGGGGCAGGCGCTGGGCCGGGCGCATTACGATTCGCGCAACGAGGTGCTGGCCCGGGCCAACGACACTTTAAGCCAGTTGCGCCAATCGGTTCTGGCCTTGGTGGCGCTGCTCTTTTTGTGTGGCGTGGTCCTGGCGCTGCTGGCCTATCGCGACTGGATTGTGCCGTTGCACGTCAAACTGGTGGAAACGCAGTCACTGGCCGAACGGCACGAAAAACTCGCTTCGCTGGGAATGCTGGCCGCGGGAGTGGCGCACGAAATTCGCAACCCGCTGACGGCCATAAAGGCCGCCGTGTTCATCCAGCAAAGAAAATTCCCACCCGGCTCCTCCGAGGCGGCCGATGCCGCGCTGGTGCAACGGGAAATCCTGCGCCTGGAGCGAATCGTGACGGAGTTCCTCCAGTTCGCCCGGCCGTCGGAACCGGATTTGACAGCCATGTCATCCAATCAGCCCTTGCAGGAGGTGCAGGCGCTCCTTGGCCCGGCCCTGGCCAAAGATAATATCCAGCTTTTAGTCGAAGATTCCACGCCGCTGCCAGTCAGAGTCGATGGCGAACAAATGAAGCAAGTCTTGATCAACCTTGTGCAAAACGCGGCCGAGAGCATCGGGCGCGACGGCGCCATCACGTTGCGCTCCCGCCCGGATCGCAAGCCGCTGGGGCTACGTGAAACCGAGGTGGTGATTCTGGAAGTGACGGACACGGGAGTGGGCATCGCGCCCGAAGTGGAAAAGAGGCTCTTCGATCCGTTCTTCACGACCAAGCCTGAGGGGACGGGCTTGGGGCTGTCCATCGCGGCGTGCATCGTGCAGAAACACGGCGGGGCCTTGCAGTATCAAACGCAGGTCAATCACGGCACGACTTTCGGCATCATCTTGCCCCGGGCCGCATGAGCGCCGCCGCCAAAATTCTAGTGATAGAGGATGACAAGGGCATCGCGGACACTTTAAGCCGGGTGCTCTTGGAGGAAGGCCATGAAGTGGCCGTGGAGCGGCGGGGCGACCAGGGTCTGGCGCGGGCAGGGCGGGACACCTTCAACCTTGTGATAACCGATTTGCGGTTGCCCGGCCTTTCCGGCCTGGAATTGGTGCGCCAATTGCACGCGGCCCAACCGCGCCTGCCGATCATCCTGACCACGGCCTTTGGCACCACCGAAACGGCCATCGAGGCGACCAAATTCGGCGCCTACGATTATTTGCTCAAGCCATTTGACATGCCGCGGTTAATTGAGTTGGTGCGCCAGGCGGCCGACAGCAACCGGCTGATGTGCGAGCCGGTCAGCCTGGGCGAGGCGGGCGCGAGCGACGCCTTGGTCGGCCAGAGCGCGGCCATGCAGGCAATTTACAAGGAAATAGGGCGGGTCGCCTCCAAGCCGGTGACGGTATTGATCCGCGGGGAAACCGGCACGGGCAAGGAATTGATCGCGCGGGCCATTTACCAGCACAGCGAGCGGGGCGGGGCGCCGTTCGTGGCTGTCAACTGCGCGGCCATTCCGGAAACGCTGCTGGAAAGCGAATTGTTCGGACACGAGAAAGGAGCGTTCACCGGGGCCCACTCTCGGCGCATTGGCCGGTTCGAGCAAGCCCATCGCGGCACGATACTGCTGGATGAGATCGGGGACATGACGCCCGGCACGCAGGTCAAGCTGGTGCGTTTTTTGCAGGAGAACGCATTGCAGCGGCTGGGGGGCAAGGAGAATATTCTTCTTGACGTTCGTGTCATCGCCGCCACGCACCGCGACCTGGAGGCGGCCATCGGGCGGCAGGAATTTCGGGAGGACCTTTACTACCGGCTGAGCGTGGTGGTCATCACGCTGCCGCCCTTGCGCCAGCGCCGCGAGGACATTGCCGGGCTGACGCGGTATTTTCTGCGCAAACACGGGCCGGCTCTGGGCCACGCGGAGCCTTCCATCCAGCCGGAAGCGATTGAGTTCCTGCAAGCGCAGCCCTGGCCCGGCAACGTGCGGCAACTGGAGAACATCGTGCGCAAGGCGTTGTTGCTGGCGCAGAGTTACACCGTGACGGTCGATCACGCGCGCGCCGCCCTGGACAAAACGGCAGTGCCGGATTTTTCTGCCAAGCGGGCGTTTAGCGAGTACGTGGACGATCTTTTGGCGGCCGCGCGGCGCGGGGAATTGGCCGACGCGCACGCGCGCGCGATGGGCGCGGCGGAGCGGGAATTATTCGGGCGCGCCATAGCGGAAGCCGGGGGCAACCAAGCCAAAGCGGCGCGCTGGCTGGGAGTCACGCGCGTGACGATGAAGGCCAAATTGGTGCAGTTCGGACTGTATGCGGGCCACGACTCCGAGCCAGACTGAGCGGGATAGGTTCAGTCAACTCATCTTGCTCTTGGCTTCGTTCGGCACAGTGATTTTGGTCGAGCCGACATCTTTGATTTCCACCGTGGTCGTGCGGTCGATGTCCCTGTCGTCACCGTTGCGGTCCTTCATCGTGCCCGAAACCTTGGTCTGGTATTTGGTGAGCACGCCGTCTTTGATCCAGAATTTGACCGAGCCTTTGGCATTGGAGATGTCCGGTCGCTGGCCCTGGCCGCCGCGACGGCCGAAGGTCATCAGACTCTTGGCTCCTTCCTCCGTCAGGTCGCCCGCGTAGGTGTCGCCAGTCTTGGCGAGGTCTTTGGTCTTGCCGGCGATCTCTTCCGCTTGCGCGGCGGGAGCTTTGAAATCGCGCATGCGCATGGCCAGGAAACGCGTGAAGTTGCCGCCGCCGCCGCCATCGTCCTTGGCGGCGTCGTCCAACGTCTGCCAGCCGTCGTCGGTTTTGATGGCCCCTTTTCCGCTCTTGGCGAAAGCTTCGACGGTGTTGTCTTGCATGGTGAAATCTTGCCAGACGAGGCCGTCCTTCAGTGTTTTGCCGTGGCTGGGGCCGGGGTTGAATTGCGAACTTTCCATCGTGGTGGTCCAGCTATAATTGTCGGCGCCGGCCAGTTTTTGCGCGGCGCTGGTGACGTCATCCTTGTCGGCAGCCACAAGCGAAGCGGCGGCCAGGAGCGTTGTTGAGCATACCAGGAGAGACTTCATAATGATCCTATTGTTGATGGTTATCGTGGGCATTCCGGGCGCCGTGTCAGAACAAGGCGGCCCGCTGGCGGGGAGCCACCCGCATGAGGATGAACCCCAAACCAGTGCAGTTTGGACCGCATGCGGGCCGTGACTCCGAGCCAGACGGAACGGGACAAGGTTAACCGAGTTTGCTCTTGGCTTCGGACGGCAGTGTGATTGTGGTCGCGCCGACGTCCTTGATTTCCACCGTTGTGGTGCGATCGACATCCTGGTCATTGCCCCCGCGAGTGACCGTGCCCGAAACCTTGATTTGATATTTGGTGATCACACCGTCTTTGATCCAGAATTTGACCGAGCCTTTGGCATCGGCAACCGTGGGGGCTGCGCCGCCGCCGGCACCGCCGCCACCACCGCCACCTCCGCGACGGCCGCGGCCGCCCATGGTCAGCATGGTCTTAACTGCTTCCTCCGTCAGATCGCCCGTGTAAACGTCGCCTGCCTTGGTGAGGTCTTTGGTCTTGCCGATGATATCTGCCGCTTCGGCAGCGGGAGCTTTGAGAGTTCGCAGCCGCCCGCCAATAAACCGGGCGGCATTGTTGCCGCCACCGCCACCACCGCCGCCGCCGCCGCCACCGCCACCGCCACCGCGAGCGGGGGCAACAGTAAGGTCAATCGCCTCCCATCCGTCGTCGGTTTTGACCGCGGCTTTGCCACCCTTGGCGAAGGCCTCGGTCGTGTTGTCCCGCATCGTCATCTCGACCCAAATGAGGCCGTCCTTTTGGGTTTTGAAGTGGCTGGGAGCGGGCGTGTTTTGGCCGCCCTCCACGGTGGAGGTCCAGCTATAATTGTCGGCGTCGCCCAGTTTGTGGGCGGCGCTGGCGACGTCATCCTTGTCGGCAGCCACAAGCGAAGCGGCGGCCAGGAACGTTGTTGAGCATATCAGAATAGACTTCATACTTATCCTTTTTTTTCATTGTTGAATTTATTATTGGACGTTCTTGGAGGGGCCATCAACCAAATGGCCTAGTTCACGCAGCCGTTGCAGCTTGTAGATCAAGGCGCGGCGGCTGATGCCCAGGGCTTTGGCGCTGGCAGTGCGGTTGAAATCATTTTTGCGCAACGTCTGCATGACGGCGTTGGTCTCCACTTCCTCCAATTTTTTCGCGTCCGCCGGTTCCAGAGAAAGGGAAGCAGGCGCGCCCGGACGGATGCGGGCGGGAAGATGCTCAGGGACGATCAAATCGCCGCGGCAAAGCAGGGCGGCGCGTTCCATAGCGTTGCGCAGTTCGCGGACGTTGCCAGGCCAGGAATAGCTCTCCAGGCAATCGGCCACGGAGGAGGAAAGGCGCGCGCGGTTCTGGGTCAAGTCCGCGAGCATGTGGTGGGCCAGCGGGAGAATGTCTTCCCGGCGCTCGCGCAATGGCGGCACAGTCAGTTCGACCACGTTCAAACGGTAAAACAAATCCTCCCGGAAACGGCCGGCTTTGACTTCCTCCTCCAGATGACGATTGGTCGCGGCCAGAATGCGGGTGTCGGCGTGGATTTCGGTGTTCGAGCCGATGCGTTGAAAGCTGCCGTTCTGCGCGACGCGCAATAGTTTGGCCTGGAGCTGCGGGGCCATGTCGGCGATTTCATCCAGGAAAATAGTGCCCCGATCGGCCAGTTCAAAACGGCCCATGCGCTGGGAGGAGGCGCCGGTAAAGGCGCCCTTCTCGTGGCCGAAAAGCTCGCTCTCCAGCAACGTTTCCGGAATCGCGGCGCAATTGACCTTGACCAATTTGCCCGCCGCGCGCGGACTCCAGCCATGGATGACATCAGCAACGACTTCCTTGCCGACGCCGCTNNTTCCCCCAAGCGTTCAATTTCATGCTCCTGCAAGACGCGCAGCAGTTTGGCTTGCATGGCGAGGGGCAGTTCGCCGATTTCGTCAAGAAAGAGCGTGCCGCCATCGGCCAACTCAAAACGGCCGGGCTTGTCCTTGAGTGCGCCTGTGAATGCGCCGCGGGCGTGGCCAAAGAACTCGCTCTCGAACAGGTTTTCGGGAATGGCACTGCAGTTGACTTTGATAAGCGGGCATTCCTTGCGCAAACCGTGTTCATGGATGGCGCGGGCGACGAGTTCCTTACCCGTGCCGCTTTCGCCGGTGATGAGCACGCGGCTCTCCGAGGCGGCCACCAGCGACACATCGTGAAAGAGGGCCCGCATGAGCGGGCTGGCCGCGACAATGTTGGGCGGCAGCCGCTTATCGGAGTCGAATTTGAGCGGAGCGTGTTGCGACAAGCCGGTGGCCTGGCGCACGGAGGCGAGCAATTCGTCCAGGTCGATCGGTTTGGAAAGATAATTGACAGCACCGTCCCGCATGGCGCCGACGGCGTCGCGGACATCGGCATAAGCGGTGACCAGAAGAATGGGAAAAGAACGGTGTTCCTTGCGCGCCAGGCGCAAGGTGTCCAGGCCGGAGAGTCCGGGCATGCGGATGTCGGAGATCATCATGTCGATCTTCTGCTCGCGCAGCACTTCCAAGGCGCGCTGGCCGGTGGCAACGGGCACGGTCTCGAAGCCCTGGCTGGCTAGGAAGGAATCCAGCAGACTGCGCTGGCCGGCGTCGTCATCCACAATCAGGAGGCGGGGCGTTTGGGGGCTGGATTCTGGAGAAGAGACGGGCACGTTTTTTCACTCCTTGATCTTCAGTTTGACGTGAGAGATGCGGAAAAGGGCGCCGCTCGGCTCATTGGCCAGGCATTGAATTTCCCAGCCGTGGGCCAGGACAATTTGTTGGACAACCGACAAACCAAGGCCGGTCCCTTCGGTGTGCGTGGTGAAATAGGGCTTGAAAATCTCGCTGCGATTCTCGGCCGGCACGCCCGGGCCGTTGTCGGAGATTTCGATGAAGGCCTCCTCGTTGCTGCGCCGGCTGGCGCGGATGCGGATGACGCCCTGCGGGGGCACGGCTTGAATGGCGTTGAGCACCAGGTTGAAAAGGGCCTGGCGCAAAAGTTGTTCGTCCGCCTCGATGACCACTGATTCCACCAGGAGTTCGAGTTGGATTTTTTTCTCCTCGAGGTCGTAATTCAGCGTGCGGGCGACCTCGCTGGCGACGGCGCTGAGGTCGGTCGCAGCGCGGCGGACTTCGCGCGGACGGGAGTANNGTTTCGTGGGCCAGGCCGGCGGCGGCGAGGCTCAACTCCTTGAGGTGCAGGTTCTGTTCGCTGGCGCGGACCAGGCGCAGTTGCAATTCGGAAGTTTGGATCATGCTGCGCCAGGCCACGGCAAATCCGGCCACCCCCACGGTGCCCAGGAGGCCGATGATCACGCGCATCCAGAGATCGTCCTTCACCGAGGCGAGGACGGATTGGGCGGACATCACGACGATGAACGTATGCGCGCTCTTGCTTTCCAAAAGCTCCCTGTATTTCTCTTCTGTCATCCAGTAAGGCCGCTCCTTGCGCAAATCCGGCCGTGAGCGGTTAGTCGAGGTGAGAGACCGCGCCACGGGGTTGTTAGATTCAGCGGCCAGGCGATTGGTCCGCATGGACATCAAATCCTCCCTGGGAATGACCAGTTCGGGCACCATGTTGGTCCCCAAATCAATGGGGTATTTCAGGGTGGCAATGTCTCCCCCCCAGCAAACGCCGCCCTCGAATTCGCCGCGAGCCGGCAACTCGCCGATCGGCTCCCCGGCTTTGGCCACGACTTGGTCGGCGTTATTGAGAACTTCGATGGAGAGTAAATCGTTGGGGACCACCAGTGCGTTGAGGGCCGATTCAAGGCGTTCCTTGCTGACGGTTCCCCCGCCCATGACGCCCGGCGCGCTCATGAGCCGTCCGCAAGTAGAGGACCGGGACCGGCCGCGGTCAATGAGATTGTCGTGCAGCTCCTTGGTTTTGCTGATGTGTTCCGCCACCTGCCAACCGAGCAGCGCGCCCCAAATGGCCGCCAGCATCCCATAAACTGCCCAACTGCGAACGGTGATCATGCGTCAAATCTAGCGTGGCCGGGCAGGAATGGCAACCGGCGGCGCGGCATTGGTCGGCGGGATCGTCTTGGGTTCCCCGTTTTCCAGGAATTGATTCAATTCCGGCTGGGTGAAGCCCTTCGGCACCATGTGCGCGCGGCCCCGCTCGTCCTGGCTCATCCGCGCCAGGTCCGTCGGCGTCCGCACCACGTAAGGGGTCACCAGAATGATTAGCTCCTGCTTGGTCACGGAGGATACTTTGTGGTGGAACAACGCGCCTAATCCGGGAATGTCGCCCAAAAGCGGTATCTTGCTATCGGTGCTGGATTTGCTGTTTTTCATCAAGCCGCCGATGACCACGGTCTGGCCGTCCGGGGTGACCACGACGGTATTGGCGGATTCGATGGCGATGGCAGGAGCCGAGATGGGGGCGCCGTTGGTGGTGTAAGAGATGACTTGGGCAAGGGCCGTATCGACCGAGGAAATTTGCGGAGCCAGGATCATTTCGACCATGCCGTCGGCGGTGATATTGGGGGTGACGTTGAGGATAATGCCGACCGTCGTGTAGGTGATGCCGTTGTCCTGGCCGCCAAGCGCAGTGATGTTAACGCTGGTGATGAGCGGAACCTGATACCCGACCTGAATCGTCGCCATCTGATTGTTGCGGGCCAGGATGGTGGGACGGGAAAGGACATCGACCTTGCCCACTTCCTCGATGGCGCGCAAAGTGGCGGAGAAATCGTCGCCAACGACTGTGTACATGCCGGCGCCAGGAAGGGTGCTGATGCCCGAGGTCGGCGTAGTGCCTTGCTGGGCGAGACCGAACAAACTGGAAACGGTGTTGGATGTGCTGGCGTTAAGGTGCTTGGTCACGGTGCCCTCGACGCCGACGTCCAAACCCTTGTTATAGTCAACTTCCAGGAAAACGACCTTGATCAAGACTTGCGGCTTGGGCTTGGCCAGATTGGAAATGACCTGGCTGGCATAGGCAGTGGTGGCCGCATCGGCGATGACAAACACCTGGCCGGTATCCTTATCGACGTAAAAGTTAGCCGAGCCGACCTGGCCGTTGCCAGGACGGTCAATGGCACCGGTGGTGGCGGTGCTGGCGGTGCCGGTGCGGCCTGTGCCGCCCCCGCCGCCGCCCGTACCGCCGCCCCCGCCGCCTCCTCCTCCGCCACCCCCGGGTCGTGTTGCTGTTTGAGCCAGGACGGGAAGGGTCAGGCCGCAGAGAGCCAAAGCCGCCCACAAGGAGGTTTGAAATTTCAAGGACCGGATGTTCATATTTTTCCGACGGTTAAATCAATTGTTTGGGTTAATGCAGGCTGGAGGAGCCCATGCCGCCGGAACTTGTGGTGAGGGATTGGGCGGTGGTGGTCTGGCTGTTGGCATTGCCAGTATAACGATTGCCAATCGGCGTGGCGGTTTGTGTTGTCGTCGGCGCCTTGCTGTTGACGCTGGAAAACAATCCGGCCATGGCCTGTTCCACCGTGGCTGGATCCGCCCCGCCAAAATTCAGGGCCGTGACGATTTGCACGCCTTGGTCGCCTTTATCCAGGTCTTTGATCACTCCGTCAATTTGTTCAATCATGTCCTTGGAAGCGGAGACGATGACAGACTGGGTGCGGCGGTCGGGCACCACCATCACTGTGAGTTCACGTTTCATTCTTTGGCTTTGCGATTCGCCGGCCGGTTGCTGCTGCCCCATCCCAAATGGGTTGAACCGGAAACCCGCGCTGCGATTGTTCTGATCGGTGCTCGTGGTGGAGGGAAACATCGTGGTCAGCTCATCGGCGATTTCTCCCGGATCTGCATGCTTCAAGGGAAAAACCCGCATGACCGTGATGTCCTGGCTTGGTTTGTCCAGATCGACGATGACATTGGTGATCATGCGCATGTAGTCGGGCGGCGCGCTGGAGATGACGGCGTTCAATTGGTCATCGGAAACGAAGACCGCATGTGTCTGCACATTTTTCGAGGAATCCTCGCCTCCGCCTCCGGGTCCGCCGCCCATGCCCATCATGTTCGCCATGGGATTGAAGCCGCCACGACCGCCGCCACCACCACGGCCGGCGAAGTTGTTGCGCGTGCTGGCGCGGGTAATGTTCGAATCCTCGGTTTGGAAAATTTCCTTCAACTCGGTCGCGACCGACTTGGCGTCGGCGTAGTTCAGGGGCGTCACGATGACTTCGGAAAGGGCCGACCCGTCCAGGGCATTGATGATCTCGTCGAAGCGGCGGACGTCCTTCTGTTGGGCAGTCATGATAATGGAATTGCCGGCTTCGTTGGCTGAGACGGTGGCAGTGCTGGGTCTCAACAGCTCAAGGTCTTTGACCAATTGCTGCGCGTTGAGGGTATGCAAGGGCAGGATTTCCGTCACGACTTCGTCATCCATCGGGATGTTGGTGAACACGTCGGCGACTCTGACCGGCGTGCCGGGAAAGGTCTTGGCCTGCTCGATGCTCATGATGGACAGCCTCCGGCCGACAAGAATGGCGGCGAAACCATTCTTGCCCAGCGAGTCGTTCAGCACGTGGACGATATCGTTGGTGGTGATGGGTTGCCGGGAAACCACGTTGACTTTGCCCTGCAAATTCACATCTGATTCGATGATCAGCCCCGCCTTGGCGCTGAGGTAATTGAGCACGGCATTTAAGGGGACATCGTGGAAGTTGAGCACCAAGCCGTTGGTGGACGCCAGTCCGCTGTCGGCTGGCATGGCCGTTTGATCCGCGCTGGCGGCGTCGGGCGGCGCGTTGGTAACGGTCTCGTTGGTGGGAGGTGCGTTAGTAGTGGACGCGTCGGTGGCAGGCGCGTTGGTGGTGGATGGGTCGGTGGCAGGCGCGTTGGTAGGGTCATCCGCGGCGGCGGCCAGGCATGCTGTTGTGAGTATGGTTAATACAATGGTTGCAATATGCTCTATTTTCATTTTTCCTCCTGTTCGCGTCGTTTTTTAAGCATTTCCAAAATGCTGTTAGACCCGGCTGCGGGAGCCGAGACCGAGGTAACTGAAGTGGTTGAATTGGTAGCTGGCGCCGGTTCAGTGGCGATGTAACCCGCCGGGCGCCAAGGCCCGTTTTCCTCGCGGCGCAGACTCGTCATCGCCGTGATGACCAAAGAATTGCTGCTGGAATTGGTGCTGCTGGAATTGGTCAGGGTCACGTCGTCGAGCGTGATTTTTGTGATCTTGAATCCATTGAGGGTCTCCCCGACTTTGTACTCATGCGCGCTTCTGACGCCACTGCCTTCAAAGAAAGCCACTCCCTGCGCTTTATCAGTATCGACTGTCAACCCGCAGAGGGTAAACGTTTCCATCCTCGGAGGCCGCACGGGTGGGCGAGTCTCGGAGATGTCGCGGGCGATGCGGCTCTGGTCGAAAATGTTGTTGCGCCCAATGAGTTGGAACGGGTCCAATTCCGGACTGGTGGACGAGTTGGTTTCCTTGACTGCGGGCGGCAAATCGGCTGTGGACGGAGGCAACGACGCCACGGAATCAGTCAGGACCAAACCGCTCTGGTTCAAGTCCAGCGTCAGTTGCTTTCCGTTGTCGTCCTTGGCAGTCAATACAAACGAATCCAGCTTGTCGGCCAGCGGGTCCTGGCTCATGGCCCGGAGAAAGTCCCGGACATTGTTGAGGCCGCCGCTGACATCGGAGCGGCAATCCACGGTCAGGAAATTGGTGTCGCTCTCCTGCACCTGCGGACGGAAGGAGCCTTGGGTGACGCCGCCGGATCTGGCCCAGCGGTCAAAGGCGGTGACTAACTGGCGTTCGGCCACGTTCGGATTGCTGTTGAGCGCATTGGCCCGCATGAAATCCCAACGCTGCCGGATGGTGGAGCCCCGCTGGACGAGCCTGGCGCCATCGGCGATTTCCTTTTGCAGCCTGTCGATTTCGTCCGATCGGCTGTGCCAACTGTCCGTCAAAGGCGAGAAGACCACCATGTTGAGCAGCCAGAAGGCGACGCATAGGCCGACGCCCATGAGCAGGAGTTTTTCGCGGTTCTTAGCTTCCATGGGCGGTTCCTCCTATCCATAGAAAAGTAAGCGTGAATTTAATGGGCTTCTGGCCCGAGGTCTCAGGATGCACGTTGCTGATTTCGTTGGTGGCGTCGCTCAGTTTGCCAAAGACCCGGAGGAAGGAATCGTTGTCCCGCGCCACGCCGGAGCAAGTTACGTTGTTCTGGTCGCGCACTTCCAGGGTTTTGAGAGAGACCGAGTTATCCCTTGGAAAGAGGGCGGCGAGCGTGGCCCAAATTTTCACCTCGCGGGAGGCTGCGTCATAAAAGTCACGAAACTGCTTGATCTCGTCCTGCATGGCGGTCAAATCGGTGACTTGAGGCGCCAGCGCGGCCCATTTGCCCCGCAGGCTGGAGAGCCGCCATTGCTGGTAGCCAAAGGCGAGGACGACGCAGCAAACCATCGCCGCCGCGGCCTCGCCGGCCCAGATGAGCTTGCGGGTGGATAACCCTTTGCTCATCCATTGCTGCCACTGCTGCACTTTGGGCGGGAGGAGTTCCGGCGTTGTTGCCGCGCCCCGCACCCAGGCGGCGGCCAGCGCGAGTGGCGCTGAGGCGGCCAGATCCGCCGGCAACGGCTTGTCAAAACTGGCGCTGGAAGCCTTCTCGGAAACCTCGACGGTCAAACCCATGGCCGTCAGGCGCGGGGAGATTTCGTTGACAAATTGGCGGGTCATCTCGCCTTGGCCGACAATTCTGATTTTGCCGGGTCCTTCGGCCAAGGTTCCGGGCAATTGGCCCAGCGTGATGCGAATCTCGCGCGCGATCAATTCGGAGGA
>PLIU01000387.1 GCA_003140095.1 Verrucomicrobiales bacterium
GGACTTCATGGGCCGGAGCGAGAGCTTGGACGGCTTTTTCTTCCACCATGACTTTCTCCGCCACCAGCTTGTCAGCCGAAAACTCGCCTACCACCACGTTGTCATATTTGACTGTGATCAGTTTTTCGCATTCGACCTTAAGCCCGGCTTTGCGCAACTCATGCGCCAGCGCCTTTGCGTAAACCGACTCCAAAAAGCCCGGCCCCAGCCCAGAATGAACCTTCATGGCGCAACCAATGATTTTCTCAGTAAATTTTTGTTTTTCCATTTCCGCATGCTGTTCATCCTGTTCATCCTGTCAATTCTTTCCGGAAAGACGTTCGGACAGGATGAACAGGATTTACAGGATAAATCTTACCGGCTCCAAAAAGCCCGGCCGCAGCCCAGAATGAACCTGCCCGGCCGCCGCGAAATTCACCGCGTTTGTCCCGTTCCGATTCTCTGCCGCATCGAAAGGAATGCCGAATTGGCGGCGTCCCGCACGCCCCACCCAAATCCTCGTAAGAAATTGTTGAAATAATGGGCGAGGGCCGTGTGCTTCCCAAGCCACGAAAATTGCCGCGTGAGGCGAGGTTTGATCTGAACCAGCTCATAGGGCGCCAATGAACCCAAAATGTCAATATAATTTGCGATAAAAGTTATTTATTTTCAAAATAAGGGAATATTTTTGTTGAAAATAATCCTGGCGGCGGCGTGTGTTGTGTGTTAAGATATTTGGGTAGATTTTGTGAAGGGATTTACCGGGATCTGCCGGCATAGGGGCAGAGAGGGATATTCCGCGTATTTCCGGGTTTTCCAATTCGGGGATATTCGAGGAATTTCGAGAACTCGGCCAAAAAAAAGGCGGGATGCGTTTTACAGAAAGCCTAGACTAGGACATCATTCTCGCATCCCGCTTAACGCGAGTTAATGATGATTTACGGGCGGCAGTCATGTGCTTCCCACCGGAAAGCAAGGCATCTCTCTTTCCATCTTTTAGGCAAACCGGACTGGGCTGACGCCACTGCTCCAGCACAGCGAGGCAGTTCCATCGGGTGACGCAGACAATGTGTTTGAATTCTTCAAGAAAACACAAACCGTTCTGTGCCGCGAAACTCAATCACATGCGCTTTGATGGCGAGCTGAATAATTCCTTTGGCCCTGCGTTTGCCCCAAGTGTGGTAAACGCCCGCCACGAAATCACCGAAGGTCAAAGGCCTTCCCGTGGGATGGGCTTTCATTTGCAAGATTTGGTCAATTTTCATGAGATGATTATACCTCTAACGTAATAGCCGAGTTGATCAAGGGACTTCTGAAAAAGTCCTTTAAACCTCCGTGGGTTCTGATTGCTTGAGTTGTACCCTTTTGCTCCTTATGATGAGACGCGGGTTGATCGAAAAAGTGTGCCTCGGAAACCAAGAGCATCTGCTTGACTCCTTTTGGCAAAGTCTGAAAACCCGGATAATTCATTATGGTCGTATTCATTTGCTGCTCCGCCTGCGATGTGGTGTTCATTTCTACGTTTCTTTAATGGCCCGCCCCACATTTAAGCAACCAGCGTGCCAACCGAGTAAACATGCGCTTTCACCAGGAAAAGGCTGTTTTCCTCGCTTAATATACCCCCCAGACGCGCAAAAGTTTCACTGGAGTGCGCAAAAGGCTGCGCCAGTTGTGCTCATGGACTCCAAGTCTCCCTCAATGTCCAATTCATCGACACTTCTGCAACGGGGGCATCATTTCAAACTATCTGCGGTCTGCGCGTAGCCGTAAATGGCGCGCCAGTTAAAGATAGGTTCTGGATTGAGTTCTGAATGGCCGTCGTCAAAGTGAAGCGATGAGGCGGGAATCAGGAGTTTGGCTAGGTGGGTCTTCATGTTGTCATAATGCCAGTTGTTGCCCTGTCTTGCCAGTCCGGCGCGGTCTTTGTTCAGCCGCTTGACCATGTGGGCGTGGGTTCGCATCGGATAGTGCCGCAGGTTAAACGGACGCGGGTCCGGCAGTCCAGCCAGCGGGTTATGGTTGAATTGCCGGATGTTGGTGACCGACGCCCGCCAAGCACGGATGCGCGGGGAACAGTCGGCAAACAGGCTGTAGCGCCGGATGCGTTGGGTCGCGGCCAGGATCGCGGGGTCGTCCTCCTCCGTAAACCAAAAGTTGAAGTTGCGGAAGCGAATCCAATTGAATGGGGAGTTCACTACTTCGGCGATATAGTCGTAGTAGGTCTTTGCTCGCGAAGGTCCTTCCAGGATCTCGTCCTGGTCCGGCCATGAAATCCAATCATAGTTCTTGCGGTAGTGCCGGCGCAAATGCCTGGACATTTCCCCGTATAATTTGTAAAAGTCAAACTCGCGCGGGATGAATTTCCGCTCCACAAAATGGTCCGCGTAACGGTCCAGCACCTCGTGCGTTCCGTCGTCCGACCCGTGGTCCCAGACAATCAAATCGTGATTGTTCTGGAGTAGGGATTCGATGGCTTCGGGCAGGATATCCGCATCGTTGTAGCACAGGAGCACGCCCAGGGCCTTTGGACTGGAAAGGGGCTTATGTGGCCGCGATCGAGGGAGCAGAGAGAAGAGATTGAATTTCATTCCACCTGTTTTCTACACGGTTTAATTGTCGAGCCTTGTCGGGTTCCATTTGGCCATAATCGTACGGAACAAATTCCTCATATAAACCATCCAGGCGCGAAGTCAGAGTTGTCGAGCGCGGGTCCAGGCGGCGGATGATGCCCAGGCCGGTGGGGGGCACATCCACCGTGCAAAGGCGCAAGTCCGGCCGGTATTTCTTCAGGCACACGATGAGCTTCCAGACGTCTCCGCTCCAGATTTGAGTCGTGCGTTCGCGGGCGGCGCTGGCGCGATCCACCGGATAACAATCATGCACCAAGATGGTGGAATCGCGATGGCAGAATTTTTCCAAGTTGGCGAAGTCGCGCAACGCAAATTCAAAGAGGTGCATACCATCAACAAAGGCCAGGTCCACCGTCTGGCGGCCCAGTTCTTCGGCCAGATTATGGCGCGCAAAAAACTCGTCGCTGGTCATTTGAAAAATTCGCGTCCCGCGCCGGGGCTTATGCTCCAGGGCTGGAGCGGGGTCAATGCCGACGGAGGCCGCCGTTTTGGCCAGTCTGAGCGAGTGGCCTTGCCGGATGCCGATCTCGACGTAGGTCCGAGGCTTGAGAAAGGAATGGATGCGCGGCAAAAGCTCATAATAGTCAGCGTGGGCGGTTTTGCGGGAAAAGAAATTCATGGCCGTTGGATTCTCGCGGTGCATCCGGCACCAGGCCCTATCCCGCAGTGGACGGGATCGGCGCAAAACCATGGATTGATTTATTCGGCTGGCTCCAAAGCACCTGGTCGCTCTCAGCCATGCCGCTCCGGCTCAAATTCGCTGCTTCAGAAGGCATTGCGGTTGAAGAGTCGTTCGTGGCCTGGCGAATGGCAAACCAAAACTTTGTCGAAAAGCAAAAGCGCCCGATAACCGGGCGCTTAGGTCAGGGTGTCAACCGAGAGCAATTAAAACTTTCGTCGCAACCATGCCAGACCAGCCAGCGAGGCTCCCAGGAGGATGGCGGTCGTGCCGCCATCGGGCACCAGATTGATCAAGAAAAAAGGCTGGTATTGACGGTTGCCAAAATCGGTGCCGAAATTGAACCGATCACCCTCCGGCAGGATCACATCAGCACCCACCTCTGCGTAGGTGTTGCCGATGAGGCCGCCAAATCCGGCTGTGGACGTACTGCCGTCTCTAAGGGAAATAATGGAATAATCACCCGGCGAGAGCACAAAGCTAGGGAATCTCTCATAGAAGACATCGCCCACTTGGACGCCTGTCTCCCCTGGCCCGAAAACAACCACAGGACCGACCTCAGCGCCAGTTAGATCGTTGAAAATGCCGACCGTCTCCGTGAAAGTGAAGCCGGTGCCTCCGTCACGGGCACCAATGGCCGAAATGTCCGTGGGCTGGGAAACGATATAATTAACTCCCAAAATGACAATCGGCCCTCCTCGGGCCGTGAAAAATACAAAACAACTCCAACTGGCGAGAATCGCCACTACAAATCTTTTCATTGTCTGAGTCATAGAGCACAAAATGTGCCAGGAAAGGTCATGGCGCGAGGACTGCACCGACGAAGTTCATTTAAAATGCTTCAATTCAAATAGTTGCGTATGAAGTAAAAACCATCTTGCGGCTAACCCGGCGCAACATCAGCCGCAGCCAAAGTGTAAGCCCTTTTCCGTGAATTCCTCCTTTTCGCGGATTTGCCGCCTACTGACGAAGCATGCAACACACCGAGCCCAAGCATGTTACACTTAGTCGACATGGTCAAATCTGACATAAGTAAGGATTTCCGACAAAATACACTCCACAATCGATTATACTTTATCCAAAGCTTTACCAACTTGCCTAGGCGGCACCTGCAAGAGGATGATTTCAACGGCTTAACCGTCGGGAATCCTTACAAAACGACGAAGAATCGCGTATGTTACTTAAAGCCAGCGCCTTACAGACCTAAAAACGCATTCGGCTGCGTTTGATCGTCGGAATTCTTTACGGTTTGGGCCTGTTCAGACAAGCCGGCCCAAGAAGCAAAAGTGGGAATAATCCAAGTTGTAAAGTATTTGGAATGAATTGCTTAGGTAAAATCCACCAGATTGCGAGTGGTACGATGGATCAAGTTGGCACGCGTATTGCACTAAACTCTTTCAGAACAACGTGCATGGATGCACACAGAATATGATAATAACAGTAGAGCAATGTGAAGCTAAACAACGAAAGACACCAACAATGAACATCACAAATACTAAGAAATCGATTCTCACGGGGCTGACATTAGGGGCCGTGTCCCTGATGCTGGCTTCGCCACAAGCTCAAGCCACTCCGATTATTGGCGATATTGGCTTTGCAGGTAGTTACGATTTACCCGCAGGCCAAAACCTCGGCGATGCGACGGAGTTGCTTGACATCTCTGCGATTGTCGTCAGTCACAATGGGAGTTATGCGGGGATTCCTTTGACTACCCCGGCGACGTTCGCCAATCCGTTGGACGTTAAGCCCTCGACACCGCCAGCGACACTTTGGACAGTTGTTGCAGGCCTGACCACTTATACGTTCGGTGCCACGACCTCCACGGTTACGACGCAGGGATCCGGAAGTGGTGGCCTTGTGCTCGACATGGGCGGTTCGGGTTGGGCGGAGATAGATGGTCTTGACAAGACCTACGGGACATGGGAGTTGACCGCCAGCCAAACCGGTATGGCCATGGGGTTTGAATCGACCGCCAGCGTAGTGGGTGTTCCTGACGGCGCCTTGACGCTGGGTCTGCTCGGTTCAGCACTGCTCGCCCTTCAGGGATTGCGCCGCAAGCTCGGTTGCTAAGGCGGCGATTATATTAAGTTTCAGATGCATGGCAGGGTTTACTACCCTGCCAATTTTTTTACCCGGCACAAGGCGATGAACCTCTTCCCGGCTAGTAAAGAATCAGCGGAACCCACGATAGAATTGTCGGGGATGAGGTAAAAGTGACCAGAGGCAAACATCGAGTTTGACTTTTCCGCGCAACGGCGAGACCATAAACGACCCAACTTGAGCAAAATGAAAAATCAATGCGTGCCTTGTTCATTCTGCTGCCGATCGTGGTATTGACAAAAGTGGATCAGTGCCTTGCGGCCGAAGCTCAGGTTTTGCGCGATCATGTTCCGCGCGCCGTACGCGAACTGAATTTGCGAGCGGTTGGGCGCTTGGCGGAAACCAACCGACTGACATTGGCAGTTGGTCTTCCATGGCGAAATCAGGAATCGCTCAACAGTCTTTTGCAGCAGATTTACGATCCATCCAGCCGCGACTACCATCATTATCTGACACCGGAAGAGTTCAGCCAGCGCTTTGCGCCGACAGAACAAGATTATCAGGCGGTGATCGCTTTCGCCCGTGCCAATGGTTTGGAGCCGGTCGCCTTCTATAGCAACCGCGTTCTGCTGGACGTGCGGGGATCAGTGTCGAGTATGGAGAGGTCGCTGCACGTCAAGATGAACGTTTTTGACCACCCCCGCCAGCCTCGGACATTCTACGCGCCGGACCGCGAGCCGTCCCTGGACCTGGCCGTGCCTTTGCTGCACATCAGTGGGCTGGATGATTACACTCGGCCGCATCCATCCGGCGTAAAGAACCGGCCGCTGGGCGGCGCTTCTGGCGGAAACCCATTGGGCGGCACGGGTTCCGGCCTCTTTAACTCCTTTACCGCCCACGATCTGCGGACGGCTTATGCGCCGGGGGTCTCGCTGACGGGATCAGGGCAAGTCGTTGGCCTCTTCGAATTGGATGGCTATTACACAAATGACATCGAGACGTACGAGCAAACGAACAACTTGACAAACGTGCCGCTGCAGAATGTGTACTTGGACAATTTCAACGGGTCTCCCGGTATGGGCGAATACGAAGTCGCGTTGGACATCGAAATGGCGATGGCCATGGCTCCGGGATTGGCCAAGATCGTTGTCTATGAGGGTGGCCCCAATGGAATTCCCGACGATATTTTGAACTGCATGGCGACCAACAACGCCGCCAAGCAGTTGAGTTCTTCCTGGACTTTTGCCACCGACGCCACCACGGAGCAGATTTTTCAGGAATTTGCCGCGCAGGGACAGTCGTTTTTTCAGGCCTCGGGCGACACCGGCGCCGTCGTCGGAGTGGATCCTGCCCCATGCGACGATCCGTATATTACCATCGTTGGAGGAACAACGTTGATCACTGCCAGTGTCGGAGGGGCGTGGGCTTCGGAGACTGTTTGGGGCGGCAGCGGCGGGGGCACCAGTGCCACCTATTCCATCCCGATCTGGCAAGCGGTGGTGAACATGTCGTCCAACAAGGGTTCCAGCAAAATGCGCAATGTCCCAGACGTCTCATTCGTGGCAGACAGCTTATTTTCTGTCGTGGAGGATGGAATTCCGTTCGCCGCCAGTGGCACTAGTGCGGCCGCTCCGCTATGGGCAGGGTTCATTGCGCTCATCAATCAACAGGCTGAGGCTCACGGCCAAGCCAGCCTGGGCTTTATCAATCCGGCGATCTACGCCATCGGCGAGGGAACAAATTACCACGCGGTCTTCCATGACATCACCACGGGCAACAACACCAACGACCAAAGTCCCGACGCCTATTTCGCCGTGCTCGGCTATGATCTTTGCTCCGGGTGGGGCACCCCCAACGGCAGCAATTTAATCGATGCCCTCGCGCCTCCGGACAACTTGGTGATGCTGCCCATACCGGGCTTCGTCTCCAGCGGCCCTGCCGGCGGCCCATTCGATGTGACGACGGAGAACTTTTCGTTGACGAATGAAGGGGCTGGCTCGCTGGGCTGGTCTTTGCAAAGTGACGCGACATGGCTTTCCGCCTCGCCTGCCAACGGGACCCTCAACCCCGGCGTTACGGACAGCGTGGTGGTGAACCTGAATGGCGCCGCCTCAAATCTTTTTGTTGGAAGCTATACCGCGCACTTGACGTTGACCAATCTGAGCAACGGCTTTCTGCACCACCGGTCGTTTACGCTGCAGATTTCGGATCCGCTGGCGGTTTCACCGGCAGCCGGCTTTGAATTTGCCGGTCCGCCCAGCGGCCCGTTCGGTGTCGCGGCTGAAACTTGCCAGTTGACCAACACCAGCCACGTCGCCGTAAGCTGGAGCGTCGCCACCAATCCGCTCTGGCTCAATGTTTTACCCGCCAGCGGCGTTCTGGGGCCTTCTGGCTCGGCCCAGGTCCATTGCAGCCTTAGTGACGCCGCCACCAGTCTGCCCGTGGGAGCTTATTCAGAGTCCGTTGTCTTCAGCAACCTCACCTTCGGCGCGGAGGAAAGCCTGCCGCTGCTTTTTTTGGTCGGCCAGTTGGTTCAAAACGGCGGGTTTGAAACCGGCAACTTTACAGATTGGACACTTACCGAGGAGGCGAGCAAGTGCTTCGTCAGCACCAATGCGATTGCCGTCCACTCGGGAACCTATGGAGTGGAACTGGGCGAAACCGGGGACATGGCTTATCTCAGCCAGGCCATTCCCACCGTTGTAGGGTCGTCGTATTCGATTTCGCTCTGGCTGGATATTCCAGATGGGCAGAAGACCAATGAATTCTTGGTTTCATTTGGAGGCGAAACGCTCTTTGACTACACGAACCTCCCCGCGATCGGATGGACCAACCTCCAGTTCACCGTTTTGGCCACCCACACGAACACCGTGCTTGAAATTGGAGCTAGCGATGATTCTGGTTACCTTGGACTGGACGACGTTAGCGTCAGGGCGGCTCCACCGACCCTCGGCCGGGTCACCCCCTCCACCGGGCCTGCTCTAGGTGGCAGGACCGTGACGATCTCTGGCACGGGATTCCAAAGCCATGCCATGGTTGCTTTCGGCTCGCTCGCCGCAGCGTCGCTGACTTTCAATAGCGTCACCAATCTCACGGTGGTCACGCCCGCCTCTTCGACCCTCGGCCCGGTGGACGTTGTGATCACCAACGCAGACGGGCAAACCGCCGTGTTGACCAACGCGTTCTTGTTCGTTGGCACTCCCGTCGTCACTTGGACCAATCCGCCGACTCTGAGTTACGGTGTCGTTCTCGGTGCCGTCCAGCTCAACGCATCCGCCAATGTCCAGGGCACTTTCTCCTACGTTCCGCCTGCCGGGTCCGTTCTGGATGCAGGCAGCAATCTGCTCTCAGCGGCCTTTACTCCCAGTAACTCGGTGGATTATTCCAGTGTGACCGATTATGTCAGCCTGGTGGTAACGCCGGCGCCGTTGAGTGTCACCGCCAGCAACGCCACCCGGCCCTATGGCGTGGCCAACCCCGCTTTCACCGGTGTCATCGTCGGCTTACGAAACGGGGACAATATCACCGCCACCTATGGTTCCGCCGCCACGCCCAGCAGCCGCGCGGGACCTTATCTGATCGTGGCCAGCCTGACGGACCCCGGCGACCGGCTGCCAAATTACCATGTTTCTATCGTTGATGGAACGTTGACCATCTTGGCGCCTGTCCCGCCGGTCTTCCAGCCTGCGGCTCGTTCCGCGGACAAGATATCGATCAAGTGGACCGCGACGGTCGGGGTGGCTTACCAAGTGCAATATAACTGGTCTTTGACGAACACTGACTGGACGAATCTCGGCGGCCTTATCATCGCCACGAATGAGCCGTCCAGCATGACAGATTCGATCACCAACTCCCAGCGCTTCTATCGTGTCCTGCTGGTGCCGCAATAGCCTGCGGCGAGGGGCAGGCTGACAACCGGGCCGGAAGGCAGAGGTGCTTTTTGACATTATTAAGCTCAACCGTTTCAAAATGTTTTTCCGTCGGAATCCTTTACAGTTTTGCTGACCCCGGGCATATGGATGCAAGAGCGAAAGGCGCCACCACATAATTCATAAAGTGTTACCAATTAACTACTTATGTATGTATCGTCACGAGGTGGACGGTTCGATGAAATAGTTGGCACGAGGATTGCAATAGTATTTAACAGACAATGCGCGTAAAAGCGCAGAAGGTGAGACGAAACCAAAACAGTTGAGTAAAGTTAAGGACGAAATAATAATGAAAGCGACCATTCAGAAAAAATCAATACTTGCTGGACTGTCAGTTGGGGCCATGGCCCTGATGCTGGCGTTGCCTCAAGCTCAGGCCAATTCGATTAGCGGCGCAATTGGCTTTGCCGGTTCCTACTCTCTCCTTCCGGGCCAGAACCTTGGCGACGCGACGGAGTTGATCAACATCGGCGCAGTAGTCGTCAGCGATGCTGGGTCTTATGCGGGGATTGCCCCGTTCACCGTGGCGACGTTCGCCAATCCGTTGGACGTTAATCCCTCAACACCGGCAGCGCTGCTGTGGACAGTTGTTTCAGGCGTGAACACCTATACGTTCGGCGCCACGACCTCCACTGTTACGACGCAAGGCGCCACAAGTGGCGGCTACGCGCTCGACATGGGTGGCAGTGGTTGGGCCGAGATTAATGGATTGAACAAGACCTACGGGACATGGGAAGTGACTGCCAGCCAATCCGGCATGGCCCTCGGGTTTGAATCAACCGCGAGTACCGTTCCTGACAGTGGCATGACTCTGGGTCTGCTCGGCTCGGTGTTTGCCGGCTTGACGGGTCTTCGCTCGAAGTTCGGTGCCAAGCGCGCCTAATCAGGGCTTAGCTCAACAGAATTCACATTGAGAGGTGGAATTGATTAAATTCCGCCTTTCTTTTTTTTCTTGATTGGACTTTGGCGGGCAGCGGTGGCAGACTTTGGCTGGCAAACCAAAGGATTCATTATGCGTAGAATATGGTTGGCAGCGATGGCAATGGCCTGCGCAGTCGGCCTCCGCGCCGACGATTGGCCCCAGTGGCTTGGGCCGGAGAGGGACAGCGTTTGGCGCGAGACCGGCATTGTCAGTTCGTTTCCGGCCGGCGGCCCGCCGGTAGTATGGCGCGCTCAAATTGGCTCCGGCTATTCCGGACCCGCCGTGGCTCAAGGGCGTGTTTACGTGCTCGACCACCAGTTTGCCAAAGCCTCGGACACAGCGGCCGACCCCTTCGCGCGCGGGAGCATCCCTGGCACTGAAGGGATTGTCTGCCTCAATGCCGCCGATGGAACTGTCCTGTGGCGGCACCAATACGATTGTCCCTACACCGTAAGCTACCCGGCAGGCCCGCGAACAACGCCTCTGGTTAGCGAGGGCAAGGTGTTCTCGCTCGGGGCCGAAGGTAATCTGTTCTGCCTGGATGCCGCAACGGGCAGCGTGGTGTGGTCGCGGGATTTCAAAGCGGACTATAAAATCAAGACCCCCATGTGGGGCTTTGCGGCAAACCCGCTGCTGGAAGGAAACAAGTTGATTTGTCTGGCCGGCGGCTCCAACTCGACGGTGGTCGCGTTGGACAAAAACACCGGCCAGGAAATCTGGCGGGCCTTGAGCGCCAAGGAGCCGGGATATTGTTCCCCCGTGATTTTTCAGGCCGGTGGCGTCAGGCAACTGATCGTTTGGCATCCAGAGTCGGTCAATTCGCTCAATCCGGAGACGGGCCAGGTTTATTGGTCCTTGAACTCTTCGCAGCCCGTTAAAGCCGGCATGACCATCCCAACGCCGCGCAAAATGGATGACATGCTCTTTCTGACTTGTTTCTACAACGGCTCATGGATGCTCCGGCTGGACCCCTCCAAACCGGCGGCCACCACCATTTGGCAGAGCCAGCGCGTGAGCGAAAAGAACACCGACGCGTT
>PLIU01000355.1 GCA_003140095.1 Verrucomicrobiales bacterium
GTTGTCGCCCCAAGCCGCCACCATCCCGTTGCTTTTTAGCGCCAGACTGGTATAGGATTCCGCGGCAATGGCCAACACATTCCCCAACCCCGGAGGAACACTCGTCTGGCCGTAGGAGTCATCGCCCCATGCCGCCACCATCGTCAGCGCCCGCACAAGGGCGGCGTTTGAGCTGATGGTTGTCCCGAAGACGTTGCTCATCTCCACGCGATAGTTGCCCGCATCAGCAACCGTGACATTCGTTAATTCCAGCGTGGCCTGGGTCGCTCCAGCGATGCTCGATCCGTTGAACTGCCACTGGTAACCCAGCGGGACGGAACCGGTGGCCGCCACCGAGAAGGCGGCATTAGCTCCCAAAAACACGGTCTGTCCAGCGGGCTGATCCAAGATGATGGGGGCCGAGTTGCTCACCTTCAAGATCCCATTGATGCTGCTGGCCGTGCCCAATGAGTTGCTCACCACAACACTGTAATCGCCCGCACTGGCGGTTTGCAGATTCGCCAGCGTCAGCACGGCATTGGTCGCGCCAACCAGATTCGCTCCGTTCAACTTCCATTGGTAACTGAGAGGCGACACGCCGGCGACGCCGGCGCTCAAGATCAACGTCGTGCCGCTGTACGCATAGGCGCTGATCGGCTGCCGGGTGAAGAAGGGTGAACCGTTATTGAAAATCGCCACCGTTTGATAGGCGCCTGCGGCAATGGCCACCACGTTGCTTAGACCCGCCGGCACAGTCGTTTCCCCATAAGAATCATCACCCCAACCCACGACCGTTCCGTTGTCCTGAAGTGCCAGGGTGAAATAGTCTCCCGCAGCGATAGCCACCACGTTGCGCAATCCCGCAGGCACATTGGTCTGGCCATAACCGTCGTAGCCCCAAGCTACTACCGTCCCATTGTCCTGGAGTGCCAGGTCAAAATAGCCGCCCGCGGCGATGGCCACCACGTTGCTAAATCCCGCAGGCACATTGGTATCCCCATAACTGTTGTCACCCCAGCCCACTACCGTCCCGTCGTCCTGGAGCGCCAGGCTGAAGTAATCCCCCGCAGCAATGGCTACCACGTTGCTAAGGCCCGGTGGCACATTGGTCTGCCCATTCCCGTCGTTACCCCAAGCCGTGACCGTCCCGTCGCCCTGGAGCGCCAGCGCGTGGTATGTGCCTGCCGCAATGGCCGCCACGTTGCTTAAGCCCACAGGCACATCGGTCTGCCCATAACTGTCGTCCCCCCAACCCACCACCATTCCGTTGCTTTGAAGCGCCAGGCCGAAATAGCCGCCACCGGCGATGGCCATCACATTGCTTAAGCCCACCGGCACATTGGTTTCCCCATAGCTGTTGTCGCCCCAAGCCGCCACCATTCCGTCGCTTTTGAGCGCCAGACTGGCATAGATTTCCGCAGTGATGGCCACCACATTGTCCACCCCCGCAGGGACATTCGTCTGGCCTTCGGAGTTATTTCCCCAAGCCGCCACCAAAGTAGTCGCCCGCACAAGAGCGGCACTCGAACTGATAACCGTCTCGAAGGCGTTGCTGACCTCCACGCGATAGTTGCCCACATTGGCGGCGGTGACATCGGCCAGATCCAGCGTAGCCGCGGTCGCTCCGGTGATGCTCGTCCCGTTAAACTGCCACTGGTAACCCAGCGGCAAAGAACCGGCGGCAGCGACCGCAAAGACGGCATTTCCTCCAAATGGCACTGTCTGGCTGGAGGGCTGATCTAGGATTATCGGCGCCGATCTGTTTACCGTCAAGGTCGCACCGGCACTACTGGCCGAGCCGAGTGAGTTGCTCACAATCACGCTGTACACGCCCGCACGGGACGTTTGCGCGTTGGTCAGGATCAATAAGGAATTGGTCGCGCCAACCAGATTCGTTCCGTCCAAAGTCCATTGATAACTGATTGGCGACGCGCCGACGGCCGCAACGCTCAAAACAGCCGTCGCGCCGGTGTAGGCACTGGCGCTGCTGGGCGGCCGGGAAATGAATGGCGAACCGTCGTTTAAGATTGCCAACGTGTGATAGTCGCCCGCCGCGATGGCCACGATGTTGCTTAAGCCCGCTGGAACTGTGGTTTGGCTATAACTGTTGTCACCCCAACCTACCAAGGTCCCGTCGCCCTGGAGCGCCAGGCTGAAATAGCTGCCGGCGGCGATGGCGACCACGTTGCTCAAACCAGCGGGCACAGACGTCTGGCCATAGCCATTGTAACCCCAAGCCGCGACCGTGCCATTGACAAAAAGTGCCACGGTGTGATAGGCGCCCGCCGAGATGGCGACGACGTTGCTCAAACCCTCGGGAGCGGTGATTTGCCCGTAACTGTCATCCCCCCAACCCACCAGAGTCCCGTTGTATTGGAGCGCCACGCTGAAATCTTGACCCGCCGCAATGGCCATCACGTTGCTCAAACCCGCAGGCACATTAGTCTGCCCGTCATACCCTTCACCCCAGGCGGCCACGGTCCCGTTGCTCAGAAGCGCCAGGCTGAAGTAGTTCCCCGCAGCAATGGCGGCCACGTTGCTTAACCCCACAGGCACATTGGTCTGCCCATAACCGTCATCACCCCAACCCACCACCATTCCGTTGCTTTGAAGCGCCAGGCCGAAATAGCCGCCTCCGGCGATGGCCATCACTTTGGTTAAATTCCCAGGCACATTGGTTTCTCCAGAATAGTTGGCCCCCCAAGCCACGACCCTCCCGTCGCTCTCCAGCGCCAGACTGGATTCGCTCTCCCCGGCAATCGCGACCACGTCGCCCAGGCCCTGAGGCACATTCGTCTGGCCGTCGAAATTATCGCCCCAGGCCACTACCGAAGTGATTGCCCGCGTAAGGGCCGCGTTCGAACTGATCATCGTCCCGAAGGCGTTGCTTACCTCCACGTGATAGTTGCCTACATCGGCAGCTGTGAAATTCGCCACATCCAGCGTGGCCTGGGTCGCTCCGGGGATGCTCGCCCGATTGAAGAACCACTGGTAACTCAGCGGCAAAGAACCCGTGGCATCCACCACGAAGGCGGCGTTTTCTCCGAATCGAACTGTCTGCCCGGAGGGTTGATCCTGGATAAAGGGGGCCGTGTTGCCTACATTTAAGGTTAAGTTGACACCGCTGACGGCGCCGAGCGAGTTGCTCGCCACCACGCTGTACGTCCCTGAACTGGTCGTCTGCACATTAGGCAGGCTGAGCGTGGCATTGGTTGCGCCGACCAAGTTCGTTCCGTCCAAACTCCATTGATAACTGAGCGGCGGGTCGCCGACGACGCCAGCGTTCAAGATCACTGTCGCGCCGCTGGAGATACTGTCCGTGACCGGCCGCCTGGTGAAAAAGGGCGAGCCGTCTTTGACGAGTGCCAGGCTGTAATAATTCCCCTGGGCGATAGCGACCACGTTGTTTAGCCCTGAGGGAACTGTGTTCTCACCATAACTACTGTCACCCCAGCCCACCACCGTACCGTTGAGTTGAAGAGCGAGGCAGGCATTGCCCCCCGCGGAGATGGCGACCACGTTGCTTAGATCCGAGGGCACATTGGTCTGCCCATAACTGTCGTCGCCCCAAGCCGCCACGGTCCCATTACTTAGCAGAGCCATGCCATAAAAGTTGCCCGCAGCGATGGCCGCCACATTGCTCAAGGACCCAGGCACATTGGTCTCTCCATCAACATTGTACCCCCAGGCCAAGACCGTCCCGTTGCTCACGAGCGCCATGCCGAAATAATCGCCCGCAGCGATGGCTGCTGCGTTGTTCAAGTTCTTAGGCAGATCGGTCTCTCCAAAACTATCGTCTCCCCAGGCCACGACCGTCCCGTCGCTCTCCAGCGCCATGCTGAGCTCCCCGCCCGCGGCGATGGCCGCGACATCGCCCAAACCTGCAGGCACCTGCGTCTGGCCATCGGCATTGTTCCCCCAGCCCACCACAGCGGCAGAAAATTGGGCCAGGATCCATTTGGTGCTGTTCATGACCACAGTCAAATTTGCGCCGAAATTGGTGAAAGTTCCCAATACCGGCTCCGCATTCGATCCCAGCCAGTCATCAAAAATCACGCCCGGCTGAGAGAGGGCTGTAATTTGAACGATATCGCCTAATTGGTACTTGGGTTTCAGTGGCACCACGCTGACAGTGCCGCCTAGCTCGGAACTGGAAACATACAACCGTGGCATGACCGAGTTCGGATTGGTTGGATCGGTGCCGTCAAGGTACTCCTGGTAATTGGACACGCCGTCCCCGTCGGGATCGGCGTTGGGATCTATGCCGGTGGCGTTAAAGTAGGCAATTTCCCAAGCGATTGGCAGGCCGCTGCCGTCGGGGTCGAAAAAAGAGACATTGACAACGGTGCTGGTGACGGTGCCCTCGCTATTGCTGGCCACAAGCTGATATTTGCCCAAGTTAATGGACGCGGCGTTGGTGAGCAGAAAGGCATTGTTGGTGGCGCCCGGAATGGCAACGCCATTGAGCAACCACTGGTAGGTAAATGGACCGGCGCCGGTGACCGGCACAGAAACCGACAGCAGCCCGTTGGATATCGCGCCGATATACTCAGGAGTGAGGTCTTGAAACAGAGGCGGTGCGGCAGCCCCGCTATTGCTTTGGACCAAGCGGTTGCCCGCCAGATCATACTGGAAGGAAACCTGCGCCTGGGTGCGCGCAGCCAGGCACAATAGGCAGGCGCCAACTATAGTTCTGGCCAGTAAGTTTCGTGTCGCGGTCATGGCTAGTAATCGTCGGACAATATCACGGCCCGATACGCTTCGTTATAATCGATAACGGGCAGAGGATTCACAATGGTGTGCTCTTGGTAGCCGTATGATGTCATGTTATACGTGGCGGCGGTAGGGGTTACCTGGTACATGACACCTTTCCAAGTCGCAACGATGTTATGCGCGGTGTTCTCCGAATAACCAGCCTCTCTCCATATCATGCCTTGAAAGTAGTAGTTGAGTTCCACTCCCAGCACCCATTGTCCGCGAAAGCACAAATAACTCCCTTTTAGGTCGTCGGAAAAATACATGCTGTCGGCGGTCAAGGCAAAAATGGGAAGAGCGCCTTGGCCATAGGCATGCTCAAAGTTACTAATTCTAGTCCGCATACTTTGCACTTGCCGGTTAAACTCGTCCTCCGTCACGACATGCACGCGCCCGTGCTCGGTGTCGTACAAGGCGTCTCCCCATTGGGGCTTGGGTTTTGCCCCGGTTGTATCCACCATATTGACCGGGTCATTCATGGCGTAGGCGTAGAGATTCCCCCCCCAGTTCTCGGCAGCCGGATCCCTGCTTAACCACCGGCCATTGGCCGCGTCATAAGCCCGGTAAGGGGACAAACCAAGGCCGGAAGGCAAGTGGCGGAAGCGGCCGTCGAAACCATAGTTAGCTTCCATGTTTCCATTGAGTTTGATGGATGAACCAAAAGGCGCATAGGCATACTCCGCGCGAATCGCTGAATTACTGTCGGTTAGTTCTCGAATGCTGCATAACTGATCCCGCGTGTAGAAAAGGTTGGTCCCGCTCTGCTGCTCGCCCTGGTCGAAATAGCGGTTGACCACGACATTGTTTGAATTCCATTCCTCGCACATACGCAACCCGCACCAGACGAAACGGCGGTCTGCTTGAGTCACACCGCCGCTGGTCTGAAGGATTCGAACGGTCCGGCCAGACCCATCATAGAAAAACTGGCTTTGGTTGGTCCCCTGGGTAATGGCCGTCACGCGCTGCTGGGCATCCCATTGGTAGGTCACATTGGTCGCGTCTGTGTCCGAAGAGGAAAGCAACTGATTCAAGGCGTTATAATTGAAGCTGTGCTGGGCGCGGTTGGTGGTTTCGGACAAGCGGTTGGCCGCCGCGTCGTAGCCATAATTATAATTGACTGCATTGGAGCCGGACTCCGCCACACTCAGCAACTCGTTGGCGGCGTCGTATTCCATGCTCCAAGTTTGGGTCAGCGCGCCCAATTGCTGCGTCCAGTTGGTGATCTCGCCGACCGGGTTGTAGGCGTAGGTAAACTGAGAGATGACCGAGGCATTGGGGTTCTGATGGGTGATCTGCTGCAGGCGAAAGTCACGCAGATTGCGGAAGTAAGTGTAGTGAGTCGCCTGGCCGTTGGGGTAGGAAACGGCCAGCGGGCGTGGCGTCGCGCCATCGTAATCGTAGCCGAAGCTGCCAAGGGCGTTGGATACGTTGGTGACAAGGCCCACCGGGCTAAAGGCCATGGTTTGCGCCACGCCATTAATGGTCCGGTTGGTCGGCCGTCCGAGGGTATCGTATTGATACTGCACCGTCTCATTGGGCCACGGTCCAGTTATTGTCGAAATATCGAGCGCGCCCAACGCTCCCGCGGAGTAATAGCTCCAAGCCGTCGTGCCAATGCCGTCCTGCATGGAAACCATGCGGTTATAATTGGGGTCATAGGTGTAGGAAACGCCGGGGGTATAATTCTGCGCATTGGGATAGGAAACACTCTGGAGGTCATCGTCATGGTAATACGTGTAAACGATGGATTGCCCTTTTTCATCCACAACGGACTGCAGACGGCTGGTGGTATTTTCATAATTGTAGGAAGTCTGCGAGCCGTCGGCGTAGTGCCGGGCGGTGACCCTGCCTTCGACATCGTGTTCCCAGCTCGTTTCCCTTCCCATCGGATCAGTCAGCTCGGACACAGCACCGCAACCGCAATAGTGGAAACGGGCGACGCGTCCGAGCGGGTCTTGTGTGGCAATGAGCTGGCGCAGGGAGTCGTAGGTGTTGACGGTCTGGCGTCCGAGGCGGTCTTGAGCCACGACCAAGTCTAGATTGCTGAAGGTGAACACGTCGAAGGTGCCGTCCGGGTAGGTGATGTTGGTCAGCCGGTCGAGGTTGTCATAACTATAGGTGAGCGAGTAGCCGTCGGTATTGGTGAAGGCTTTAAGACGGCCAACCACATCGTAGGCGAAGCTTTTGGTGTCGTTTGCCGGGCCAAGCGGCCCAACGATGGCACGGAGATAACCGTTGGTATCGTAGGTCATCGTGAACGTTTCCCCGAGCGGATCGGTGGTCGAGAGCAATTGGCCGCGCGAGTTGTAGGCATTGGTGGTCATCTGCCCGGCGGCATCGAAAAGGGCGGTCCGCAGGTGCTGGGAGTTGTAGAGGAACCGGGCCTGGAGCAGGTTGTTCGTCCCGGTCGTTTGACGTATCTCCAGCAAGTCCACCATGTTGGTTGAGTAAACAAAGGTCATGCTGCGGCCGAGCGGATCAATGGAATTGACGACCTGGCCCAAGGCGTTGTAAGCATAGGTATGGAGTTGCGTGCTTCCGTCGTCGAGCACTCGGCCCACGAGGATGGGTTGGCTGGAATTTCCAATGGCGATGGAACTCGGCTGATCCACGTAGTTGAACCAGACGCGGTTTTCGAGCGGCTCCTGTTCACTTTCCTTGACACCGGTTGCCGTGGTGTAATCATCGGAGTGGAGCCAATGGTAGAGGCGCGCAGTGGTGTAATCGGTGGGATCGGCGAGATACGCCGAATAGGCATTTCGATCCCAGAAAAAGGTGTTGCGGTCATTGAGATAATTGTCTGTAGTTGACAAGCCATTGGGAACGATGGATTCCGCCACTATTGTGGGAATGCCGACGTTTGGCGATTGGTTAAACTCGACCCGTTCCATTTCGCCGTCGGGATAGGTGGTCACCAACCAGTTGTAGGGTCCCCAGTCATTATTCGTGTCGGCGTACGCGAATGAGGAGGTGCCGTAAGGCGTGGTCATGGCCTGGATGAATGTGCCCGAGTCATAGCTAAACTGCGAAGTCAGGCCAATGCAGTCGGTTATCTGAGAGAGCAAACCATTGGCATCATATTGGAACGTGGCAAAGCGGCCGAAGGGATCGGTGACCCGTGTGATCTTCAGCGGATCAACCGCATCCGTATAGGAGAAGACCGTGACCTGGCCGATTGCATCCGTCAATGCAATGACGCGGAACTGATCATCATAACTGATTTGGACGGAGTTCCCCTCCGGATCAATCATCTGGGTCAGGAAGACATTCCGCGACGTTCCGCTCGAGGCGGTTGGCAGGGCAAAGATGGATTTGGAGCCATCCGGAAAAAGCAGGGCGTAACTGTTGGACGAAGTCCGGGTCAAGATGGTCTGGCTCTTGGTTTCAGGCGCGAAGGAATTCGAAATAGCGTCGAAATCGGTAAAGGACAGAGTGCCGCCGCCGTCGGTGTAATAGGTAACGTCGGCATAAGGGTTGCCGGGGTCGTCCGTAAGGTAGGCCAGCCAGTTGAAGGTCCATTTTTGGCCCAGATTGGAATAGCTGAAATTGGCAGGCTGACCGGATTCATACTGATTGTAGGTCGCGACAAACCGGATGGCCGGACCAACGGGGGGTAAATAGCCGACCGGATTATCCTGAATGTTCAAGCTGCAGAGCATCATGCTTACAGTAGCCACAGCCATGCCGGGCATGGGAGGCGTACAGGGGGCCTTATAATCATACGGCGTGGTGGAGGTTTGGTCTTTGAGAGCAATTTGTCCTTTGCCCCAAACTCTGGCTCCTTCATCCGCGGAAACGGGGCGCCAGCCTGCCGGAAGAGGGCCCGGGGGCACCAGAAAGTAGCCCGTCGTTTCCGCTTCCAAAGCGCGCGGGGAGACCCAAGTGTCATTTTGAAAGGTTGGGTCTTGTAGCAGGTAAAGGCCGTTTTTTTCGCGTATTAACGCCGCGTAGTGCCCGAGTTTCCAATTCACGACGGCAGGCATCAGCAGTTCCGCGCCACGAGTGCGGTAGGCCATCTGGTAGTTCATCCCCAATTGCCGGGAGATCTCCTCCACCTGGATGAGGGAGAAGCCATTGGTGGTGGATTTGGAATCTCGGACCAGCACGCTGCCCGCCTTGGACGGATCCTGATAAGCGTTGATCCGGTCCAGGGCCAGCGGCCCGCAACGAAAGGCGACCTCCGGCCGATGTTGCATCGTCCACAACCCCTGTTTCGCGCCCGAAATTTTTTCCTCGGCCGAGCCCATGATCGCCCGGCCTTTGATGGAATCCAGCAAGGCGGATAATTCAGGCATTCGTCCCACCCGGCCATACATCAAGGCCAGTTCGCCGGCGACGCGGTCCGCAAGGGCCTTGGCGGGCGGATCAGTCGCCGGTTGCAAGAGCGGCCACGCTTGCGCCCAAGCAGCGAGGGCTTTCGAATACCAGCCGGTTTTGTAGTATTCCATGCCGAGATCGAACATTAAGGAAGGGGTCCAAGGCGAATCGGCATGACTGGCCACAAATTGTTCCAAGGCCGATAAGTCGTCCATAACGGCGCGCTGGGCATACTGACTCAGAGCATCTGCCAATTGGCGGTTCTGCTCTGCGGATGGGAGCGTGCCTGTCGGAAGGAGAGGTTCGGCAAAGAGCCGGAGATGGCGGATCTCCTGTGTGGAAGGGGATGTGGAAAGAACGAATGCAGCGCTTGGGGCCGAGTGGGCGGGAACCGTGCGATTCGCAATGGTGGTCTGGGCTGAGACCGGCACCGCCATCAGCCAAGGCAATAGGATGCTCAAAGCAGTTGCCGCTTCGAATGCGATGCGTCTCTTTATTGGTTTCATCGAATTGAAATACGGGAATTTCAACTCTGTTCAACGAAATCCGGAAGGATTGTCAGAACGCGTTGGAATAATCGCCTCATCCGGGTCGAAAAAGCCGGTCTGGCACATCGGCCATTGGCCTCTTGGAAAAGGAGAACTTTGCGGCGCCGTACAGATACTGTCGGTCTCCGCATCCAACTCAAAGCTTTGCATTTCAGGGCCTTTCGACTCCCGTCATCTATTCAAGCCAAGCCAAACCAACTCAAAACCTTGCCCAAAGGGCAGGCTTTCCCGGAAGGTATGGTTGCGCGACTGACGGGAAGTATGGTTGCGCGATTGACCTTAAATTGTCGGCACAATACCACTATGCATCTGCCGTGTAAAGGACTTTTGATTTTTATTTCACCACGGCATGGACTGGAGTCCTTGGCAACCCACCACTCTTTTGCCGCTCAATCCAGCGTCCACAAGGTCACCGAATTCGCATCCTCGATGAATAGCTTGTTTCCCGCCAGCACAGGCTGGGCGTAGGTGTCGGTGTCGGCTACCTTGATGTTGGCCACTTCGGTGTAGGCCTTGTCGCTGGGCTGGAAGACAATGAGATGCGATTTGGGAGTCAGCGCGATAAGTTCCGAGCCAGCGTCAAGAATGGAACCGAAGCCGCCGCGCTTGGCGTCGGGCTCGTTCCAGGCGGTCTGGCCGGTTTTGGCGTTGATGCAATAGAATCCCGCCTTTTCCGACAGGCCGAAGAGAAGGCCGTCCTTCAAAACCGGCGAGCAAAATCGCGGCGACACCTCGGTGTTGGCCCAAAGTTGCTTGCCTGTGAATGTCCCCCTCTGTTTCTCCAGTTGCACCGCGATGGCGCCACGGCCTGCTCCGGTGTAAATGATGGTCTGGCCTTCGATGATGGGCGTGGCGGCGTTGTATCCCCCCATACCCGAACCCTGGAACGGCGCTTCCCAAACCAGTTTGCCGTCCGCCGCATTGATGGCCACGACGCGCTTGTCCGTTTGCGCGATGATGAGTTTAGTGTCGCCGATCGACATGACGACCGGGGAGGCGTAAGCAGTTCCGTCGCCGCTCCATTTCCATTTTTCGTCGCCGGTGGACAAATCATAAGCGATGATGACGCCGTCGTTTTCGTCGCCCAGTTGCGCGATGCAAAGGCTGTTGACGACCAAGGGCGACATGGCGGTGAAAAACTTGGGCCAGCCGTGAATGTCCTTCTTCTGCCACACCAACTTGCCATCGGCAGCGTCCAGGCACGACAAAACACCGCGCACACCCAAGGTGATGACTTTGCCCTCGGCCACGGTGGGTGAACTGCGCGGGCCTGCATGCTGCCTGGCCGCCGGGCCGTTGATCGCCAAGACCTCATACTTGTAGTTCCAGAGTTCCTTTCCCGTGGCAGCGTCCAGGCACTGAACGACTTCGTTGTCCTCCTGCCGGGTAAAGACGTATAATTTGCCGCCGGCCAGGGCCGGGCTGGCATCGGCCTGGCCGACGGTCACCTTCCATTGCTGATGGAGTTCCTGGGGCCAAGTTTTCGGCGGCGTGAAATCGGGAACTTTGTCGTCCCGATTTGGCCCGCGCCATTGCGGCCAATCCTGTGCGGGGGTGCGAATGCTGAAGGCAATAAATATCAGGCCGGAAGCGAAAGAAACCATGTGTTTAAGATTCTTCATAGCGTATCCTTTGTTGGAATTAACGGGCGCCATGATACGACACCGGCACGGTCTTTGGCAAGCAAAAGCGCATGGCCCGCAGGATGGCCATGCGGGGGTAGGGAATCGCCGGCCATTGGCTTCGCTGTGTTCTTGGGTTTGATTTGGCTCCGAGTTCTGATACTGTGCGGGCGTCATCGATATGCTGGCCAAACGCGTTATCCCTTGTCTCGACGTGCATGACGGCAAAGTCACGCGAGGTGTGCAATTCGGCCGGGCTGAAGCCGGCGAACTGCGCAACGTCGGCGACCCTGTCCAATTGGCCATGCGCTACAACGAACAGGGCGCCGATGAAATGGTTTTTTTTGACATCACGGCCAGCGCGCATGGCCGCGCTACGATGATCGACGTCATCGAGCGCGCGGCCGACCAATGTTTCATGCCCCTGACCGTCGGCGGCGGCATCCGCTCGGTCGAAGACATGCACGCCATGTTGCGCGCGGGCGCGGACAAGACGAGCATCAACTCCTCCGCCCTGGCCAACCCCGCTCTCATCCGCCAGGGCGCTGAAAAATTCGGCAGCCAGTGCATTGTCGTTTCGATCGACGCCAGGAGAGTCGCGCCGGATCGCTGGGAGGTATTCTCGCACGGCGGCCGCAAGCCTGCGGGCCGGGAAGCCGTCGCCTGGGCCAGGGAAGCCACCGCCTTGGGAGCGGGGGAGATCGTGTTGAACAGCATCGACGCCGACGGCACCAAAGCCGGTTTTGATTTGGAAATCACGCGCCGGATCAGCGAAGCGGTGAATGTGCCGGTGGTGGCCAGCGGCGGCGCGGGCAGCTTGGAACACATTGCCAAGGTGTTGCTCGAAGGCAAAGCCGACGCGGTGCTGGCGGCGAGCATTTTTCACTTTGGCGAATTTACCGTAGGCGAAGTCAAAAGGTTTCTCGCCTCCCGCCACATTCCCGTGCGGCTGTGATGGCCGAGTGTAACAACTCCGGCCGTTTCCTTATACCATGATCAGGATGCACATCTCCCAAGAAGGCGGCTCGGAGGCCGTTCAGCCGAATTCGCTGTTCGTGACTACGCGATGGTCCATGGTGCTGAACGCCAAAAACAAGGCCGCGCCGGGGTCCAAGGAGGCCTTGGAATCATTATGTCGAACCTATTGGTATCCCATTTACGCCTTCGTGCGCGGCACGGGACGCTTTCCGCCCGAGGCGCAGGATTTGACGCAGGATTTCTTTGTGCGCCTTTTGACGAAGGACTTCCTGCGCGTGGTTACGCCGGACAAGGGACGTTTCCGCACGTTTCTGAGGATGGCCTTGAAGCGGTTTCTGGCCAATGAGTGGGACCGCACCCGCGCGCTAAAACGAGGCGGCGGCGCAACGCATCTTTCTTTCGACACCGCCTTGGCCGAAGAGCGGTTGGGCCGCGAGCTGGGCGGGGGGCTGGCACCCGATCGGATGTACGATCGGAGCTGGGCTCTAACGCTGCTCGACGAGGCGATGACTCGGCTGGAACACGAATATATTACCGAGGGCAAAACCAACTTGTGGCGTCAACTTCAGCCGCACTTGACCGCCGAACGCGGTTCCATTGCCTACCCGGAAATTGCCGCCGCGCTGGGCCTGTCGGAAGGCGCCGCGCGGGTGGCTGTGCATCGTTTCCGCAAACGGTTCCGCGAGGTTTTCCGCCAAACCATCGCCGACACTGTTTCCGCGCCCGAGGAGGTGGATGGCGAGTTGCGGCTCGTCCTGGAGATTTTGAGCGATGGATAAAAAGGGCAAACTCCATGTAACAACCGGCTGCATCTTCTTATTACGAGGGGTATGAGCGAGATTGCCAATTCAAAGTGTCCGCAGTGCGGGGCCGAAATGCCGGGCGGTTCGACGGCCCGGGTCTGCCCGCGTTGCGCAGCCGCGTTCCTCAAGGCCGACCCGACCGAGATACCGGGCGACCCGACTGGTCCGCCCCGGCCATTCACCCCTCCGCCGGTGGCGGAATTGGCGCCCTTGTTTCCACAATTGGAAATCCTTGAACTGATCGGGCAGGGCGGGATAGGAGCGGTCTATAAAGCGCGGCA
>PLIU01000298.1 GCA_003140095.1 Verrucomicrobiales bacterium
CAGCTTCCGCCCAAGTTTTATATCCTGGATATGTTTCCCTATCCATCCGGCGCCGGCCTGCACGTGGGCCACCCGGAAGGTTACACTGCCACCGACATCCTGGCCCGCTACCAACGCGCCCTCGGCCGCAACGTCCTGCATCCGATGGGCTGGGACGCCTTTGGGTTGCCGGCCGAGCAGTACGCCATTCGCAGCGGGCAGCATCCGCGCAAAACGACGGAGGCCAACATCGCTGTCTTCCAGCGTCAGATCAAGGCCCTGGGCTTCAGTTACGATTGGAGCCGCGAAATCGACACCACCGACCCGCGTTATTTCAAATGGACGCAATGGATTTTTCTCAAACTTTACAATTCCTGGTTTAATTCGGCCACCGGCAAGGCGGAACCGATTGAAACGCTCCCCTGCCCCGCCCAGGAAGCCGAGGCCTATCGCGACAGCAAGCGCCTGGCTTACGTGAGCCAAGCGCCGGTTTGGTGGTGTGAGGAACTGGGCACCGTCCTGGCCAATGAAGAGGTCATCGACGGCAAGAGCGAAGTCGGCGGGTTCCCTGTCACGCGCAGACCGATGCGGCAATGGATGCTGCGCATCACCGCCTACGCCGAGCGGCTGCTGGCGGGGTTGGAGCGAATCGACTGGAGCGAGTCGCTTAAGGAAATGCAGCGCAATTGGATCGGCCGCAGCGAAGGGGCGGAGGTCCAATTCCCGCTGGCCGCCGGCGGGCCGGCCATTTCGGTTTTCACCACGCGGCCCGACACGTTGTTCGGCGCCACTTACATGGTGCTGGCGCCAGAACACGCGCTGGTCGATGTCATCACCACCGCGCCACAACGGGCCGCGGTCGCCGCCTACAGAGCCGAGGTGGCCCGGAAAAGCGATTTGGAACGGACGGAATTGGCCCGCGACAAAACCGGCGTTTTCACCGGCGCCTATGCGGTCAACACTGTCAACAATAAGCAAATTCCCATTTGGATCGCCGATTACGTCCTGGCCAGCTATGGCACGGGGGCGATCATGGCCGTGCCCGGACACGACACGCGCGATTTGGAGTTTGCGCGCAAGTTTGACCTGCCCATGGTCGTGGTGGTGCAAGCGCCCGCGGGACAGGATTCGGTTGGCTTTCTCGGCGACGGAATCAGCGTCCATTCCGAATTTCTCAACGGCCTGCCGACGCCGGAAGCGAAGAAGAAAATCACCGCCTGGCTGGAGGAGAAGGGTTTGGGCCGCAATACAGTCAACTATAAATTGCGCGACTGGCTCTTCAGCCGGCAGCGCTATTGGGGCGAGCCGTTCCCGATTGTGTGGAAGCCTTCGCCCGACGGATCGTTCCACCATCAGGCCCTGCCTGATTCCGCTTTGCCGCTGCTGCCGCCGGAGTTGAGCGATTTCAAACCCACCGCCACCGGCGAACCGCCCCTAGCGCGGGCCAAATCATGGGTCGAATTGCCGGACGGCGCCAAACGCGAAACGAACACCATGCCGCAATGGGCGGGAAGTTGCTGGTATTACCTCCGCTTCACCGACGCCCGCAATGACCGCCAGTTTTGCGGGACCGAGCCGGAGGGTTATTGGATGGGCACGCATCCGGCCGGACACAGCGCGCGGCCGGGCGTCGATTTGTACGTGGGCGGCATCGAGCACGCGGTGTTGCATCTGCTTTACTCCCGTTTTTGGCACAACGTCCTTTTCGATTTGGGTTATGTCTCCACGCCGGAGCCGTTCTTCAAGCTGGTCAATCAGGGCCTCATCCTGGGCGAAGACGGGCAAAAAATGTCGAAGTCGCGCGGCAACGCGGTCAACCCGGACGACATAATGGGCGAATTCGGGGCGGACGCGTTCCGGCTCTATGAGATGTTCATGGGGCCGCTGGAGATGGTCAAGCCGTGGAGCACCAAGGGCGTAGAGGGGGTTTATCGTTTTTTGGGACGGGTCTGGCGTTTGTTTGTGGATGAAGGGAGCGAAACGGAATTCGAGCAGAGGCAAACCGCCCAGGGCGTGGACAACGCTGACAGTCTGGCCGGCATTAAACTCAGCGGCTCGATCGCGGACGCGCCAGCCACCGCCGCGCAATTGAAAACGCTGCATGCCTGCATCAAGAAAGTCACCGAAGACCTCGATGGCTTCCGGTTCAACACCGCCATTTCCGCCCTGATGATATTTGTCAACGACGCGATTACTTGGGAAACAAAGCCGGCGGCGGTCATGCGGAACTTTTTGCTCCTGCTGCAACCATTTGCGCCACACCTGGCCGAGGAACTGGGCTCCAAGATGGGCGGCGGCTTGACCTTGGCTTACGAGCCTTGGCCCAAGTTTGATCTGGACTTGCTGGCGGAAGAAACGATCGAAATCGCGGTGCAGGTCAACGGCAAGTTGCGCGACAAGATCGTGGCGCCGGCGGGAGCGACGCCGGCGGACATCGAAGCCGCGGCGCTGGCGTCGGAAAAAGTGCGGCCATTCATGGAAGGCAAGCCGGTCAAGAAAGTGATTGTGGTGCCAAAGCGGCTGGTCAACATTGTGGTTTGATTTGTGTTTGGGATTCAGGCAAATGGCTGTATAGTGATTTAAGTGAAGTACCTGACGAAACAGGAACAGATTGTGCTGTGTATTACAATTGCGCTGGTGCTGACAGGCTGGGCGGTAAAGGTGTATCGCACGGCCCATCCGTCCGTGCCAGCGGTTTGGAGGCAGCATTCCTGATATGAGAGCGTCGAATATTGAAGACGACATACGAAAAATAGTGACAGCGGACCCGCGCTATCACTATGAGGCTTACGTGTTTGTGCAAGAGGCGCTCAAACACACGCAACGCGCCTTGGGCCGGCACAAAGCCGGCCAGACGCACGTCGGCGGCAAGGAATTGCTTGATGGCATCCGCCTCTACGCCATCAAGAGCTTTGGCCCGATGGTGCCCACGATGCTGGAGGCATGGGGCATTCATTCTTGCGAAGATTTTGGCGAGATCGTTTTCAACATGATCAAGTATCAGGTGGCTAACAAGAGCGAATCCGATAGCCGGGATGATTTCAAAGGCGGCTACAATTTCGACGACGCCTTCCGCAAGCCCTTTCTGCCTTCCAAAGTCCTGGCCGCGAAGGAGAAGAAGGACGCGGCCAAGATGAGCGTGGGGGATTGAGGGGTCTCTTTTCCGGACACGACCCATACCGCCAACCGAGGAGCAAACCATTGATCGAAATGCCTCCAGACGATTCCTTTTTCGATTTCAACTGCCCTTATTGCGGGAAAGTGAATTCCTTCCCCGCGGCCTCCGCTCACACGCTGGAGGAATGCGCATCGTGCATGGAATCGCTCATTGTGCCTGCGGCCGGCGCCCAAACCGGCGGCAAGCTGCCCTTGCCCATCAGCACGCCGCGCCTGTTGCTGCGCAGGTTCCATCCTGACGACTCAGTCAAGCTGTTGGAGATGATCGCGCTGGATGAATCCGGCACGCTTCCGGTCAGCGAAACGGATGTTGATCAATGGATTGCGCAACAACGCGAGGCGCGTTTCACACGGAGCGATGCCGGCATCTATTTGGCGGTCGAGCTTGTGGAAGGCCAGGAACTGGCCGGCTATGTTTTGTTTTATTATTCAGACAGGAATCACAACACCGCCGGATTCACGCTCACGATCACGCCCCCGCGCCGGCGCCAGGGATTGGGATTGGAAGCCGCGCGCGCCTTGGTGGATTTCGCCTTCGATGGGCTTTGCGCGCGCCGCCTCGCCGTCTCCTGCCCCAGCCCGAACGCCGCCGCGCGCGGGATGATGGAAAAAGCGGGGTTGCGCAAGGAAGGCGAGTTTGTCCAATCCTGGTTCGATGGCAACGCATGGGTAAACGTTTCGTGGTACGCCTTGTTGAACGAGGAGCGCGCAGCCCGCGCTTGACCGTTCCGCACGGATCTTTCTGGCGGGCAATTCCTTGCATCCCTCCCCGGGATTCTTTATCTTGCGATGTACGAATGAGAAATGGTCCAGCGAAAAAGGAGGCCCGCCGAAACCGCAACCAAAGTCCGGTGGCGGCGGAAATTCCGCCCATGCCGCCGGGCGCGAGTCTGACAACACTGGAGAATGGATTGGTGGTCATCACCCGCGAGGACCATAGCGCGCCGGTCGTCTCCGCGCAGGCCTGGTGCCACGCCGGCAGCATCACCGAAGGCAAATGGCTTGGGGCAGGCCTATCGCATGTTTTGGAACACATGCTGTTCAAGGGAACCACGACGCGGCCCGGCAGCCGCATCGACCAGGAAGTGCAGTCCGCCGGCGGGTACATGAACGCGTTCACTTCCTTTGACCGCACCGTCTATCATATCAATGTGCCCAACACCGGCGCCAAAATAGCCATCGATATTCTTTGCGACATCATGCAGAACGCCACTTTGCCGGCGAACGAATTGCACAAGGAATTGGACGTTATCCGCCGCGAAATGGACATGAACCAGGACGATCCCGGTCGCCGGGCTGGCCGGCGCTTGTTCGAATCCGCCTACACCAAGAGCCCCTACCGCTTCACCATCATCGGCTACCCCGATATTTTCAACACACTCAAGCCCGAGGACATCCTGGGCTATTACCGCGAACAGTATGTGCCCAATAACATTTTCTTCGTGGTTACGGGCGACATCAAGACGGCGGACGTCACGGGTCAAATCCGCCTAGCTTACGCGCAGACCAAGGCCAGGGCTTTGTCCCCGCTGGTGCTCCCCCGTGAACCGCGGCAAACGGCCCCGCGCGACATCATCGAGGAAGCTCCCATCGAACTGGGCTATTTTCATTTCGCCTGGCACATTCCAGACATCCGGCATCCGGACATGCCAGGCCTGGATATTCTGGCCTCGCTCCTGGGCAGCGGACGCAGTTCCCGCCTGTTTCAACAGGTGCGCGAAAAAAAGGGGCTGGTCACCTCGGCCGATGCCTGGACTTACAGCCCGGGCGAACAAGGGCTTTTCGGCATGAGCGCGGTCATGCCGGCGGACAAGTTTGCCGCCGCGCGCGGCGCCCTGCTGGAGGAACTCGATCGTGTGCATCATCACCGCGTGCCCGCCGCCGAATTGGCTAAAGTCATCAAGCAATTCTCCGCCGCCACCCTGTCCACCCGCAAAACCATGCAAGGCCAGGCGCAGGACCTCGGCTCAAGCTGGATGGCGGCCAGCGACCTGAACTTTTCCGAGCGTTATCTGGCCGCCGCGCGCAAGGTGACACCGGCCACGTTGCAGCGCGTGGCCCGCCAATACTTGACGCCGTCTAACCGCACTTTGTACGCCCTGTTGCCGGCGGGCGCCGTGCCCAGAGAAACGGAAACCGCCCAGGTATCCGTCGAATCTGCGACGCAAAAAATCGTTTTCCCCAACGGATTGCGGTTGCTGGTCAAGGAGGACCATCGCCTGCCGTTCGTTGAGTTGCGCGCGGTCTTTCAGGGCGGCGTGCTGGTCGAGACCGGAGGCGACAACGGGCTGACGCAACTCGTCTCCAAAATGATACTGCAGGGCACCCGCCGGCGCAGCGCCGAACAGATCGCCATCGCCGTTGAGTCGGTCGGAGGCAGCATTGACAGCTTCGGGGGCAACAACAGTTTTGGTTTGACAGCCGAAGTGATGAGCAGCGATTTCAAAAAAGGCTTCGAGGTTTTTGCCGATGTCCTGCTGCACTCGTCGTTCCCCGCGGACGCCTTTGCGCGGGAGCAAGGCATCCAGTTGGAATTGATTCGCTCGCAGCGGGACCACTTGCTGCAAAGTTGCAACCAGGCCATGCGCAAGGCGCTGTTCGGCCCCGTTGGCTACGGATTGGACCCGCTCGGTACGGAAAGCAGCGTGGGAGCGTTACGCGCCGACGACGTGGCCCGGTTTTACCAGCGGCTGGCCACCCCTGAAAATTGCGTGTTCGCCGTTTACGGCGACGTGTCCGCCGGCGACGTGAAAAAGGCCGTTCAACGAGCCTTTGGGAGTTGGAAAAAAGGCCCGCCGATCGCTTGGCCGGCCCCGCTCGCGCCCGCGCGGACAGAAATCAAACGCGTCACCGAATTCCGCGACAAAAAACAAGCCGTGATGCTGGTGGGTTTTCCGGGCCTGACGATCAAGGACCCGGACCAATACCCGCTGGAACTTTTGCAGGAGGGTTGCAGCGACCTGGGTTCGCGCCTTTTTCTGCGCGTGCGCGAGAAACTGGGCCTGGCCTACTATGTTGGGGCGCAGAATTTTCTCGGATTGGTGCCCGGCTATTTCGCCTTTTACGTCGGCACTTCGCCCGAAAAATTGGCGGAGGTGGAACGCGAGCTCATGCAGGAAGCCGAGTTGCTGCGGACGGAGGGATTGACGGCCGAGGAATTGGCGCGCTGCAAGGCCAAAGTCATCGGCCAAAGAAAAATCGCCCGGCAGGACCTTGGCGGACTGGCGGTGACGATGGCGCTGGACGAGCTGTACGGCCTCGGCTACGGACACATCGACACCGAGGACGCCCATTACGAAGCGGTGACGCTGGAGCAAATCAAAAGCGTGGCTGGGAAATACTTGCAACCCGCGGGCGTGGTCATCGCCATCATCCGCCCGGCGGAATGATGTGACAACGCAAGTGGCAGGGCGTAAGACATAATTCTTCA
>PLIU01000347.1 GCA_003140095.1 Verrucomicrobiales bacterium
CGAATCCGTCAAGTCGGGCTAAACTTCCCCGTGACCACTTCGCCCGCGCCGTCGCCCTTGTCCGCCGTAGCTTCAGCGAAGGCGGATCGCCGAAGGAATTCCTCGAATCGAAATTGCCCCCCATTTTTTTGCCGAGTCCTCGAAATTCCTCGAAAATTTTGGAATACCCAAAAATCTCGAAATTCCTCGAATATCCTAAAATTGGAAAACCCGGAAATAAGCGAAAATACCCATCCAAACCGTTATGTCGGCATATCATGGCAAATTCCTGTCCTTCCTCCGTCCTTAATAAATGAGTTAAGTCATTCATAATCATAATCTTAATCTTAATCTTAATCTTAATCTTAATCTTAATCATAATCCTAAATCCCCGCCGAACCCCATTCCGCTACCGTGCAACTCCATGGGTTGCCAGCAGGGGACGTTCCATTGTTGAACAAGAAACTTGCTTTCACTTTTTTCTTCGTTACTCAAATTCATATTGTAACTTTCGCGCCCAGTATGCGCCGCCCACTTGGACATTGGCTGTCCAAGTGAACAACTTTCTGCAGGAAACCCAACTTTTTTTACGTACCAACAGGTGGGATAGTGCTGCGCAGCAGGTACAATAGGTAGTGCCGCGTGGCCCTCGCCGCGTCCTAAAAATCCCTCTGCATGGATATTCGGAAGGGATGAGCAGCCCGCAAAGCGGGCCGCTCTTAATTTGTTCTGACTACCGCGAGACCCAAGAATCTCCGCTTCCCACCGGGAGGTTTTTGCAGGCCACTAACCCCTGGCCACTTCGTCGCGGCATCCACCGGGAGCAATCTGGTTTTGCAGGCCACTAACCCTTGGCCACTGACCACTGGCCACTAACGCATTGACCCGTGACCCGGCGGGCGAAATCAATTCTGTCGCTGCTCAAACCTGAAGGGAACCTGAAGGCATTGACTCATTCAGCCCAGCCACGTTAAACGTGGCCAGGGGGCGAGGCTCGCCCCGTGAGACGCCGAGGCTGTCTCATGGCGCACGAGCTACTCTGGGGGGTAGGGGGAAATTGCGCATGTGACCCCGGCGGCGTGGGGGCACGCGGCCTGCAACTGCCCGCTGTAGGCCGGATGCCCCGACCCGGCGTCCCTCTGCATGGTTGGCCAATGACGCCGAGTGTTGTTCACGCATCGTGCCCGAAGTGCGGCAAGATACCCATAAAAACCTTGACATGGCGCCTCTGCGATGGAAAGCAAAGCGTGCAAGCTTACGGTCCTTGGGGAGCATTATCGTCGGCTCGTTGCGGCAGGTCTTATTTAATTATCCTGGATGGTTTCAGATTTTAGTTTAGGGGCCAAACTATAGTTTTTTGTCAAATCTGTGTTTGACGTGGGGTTTACTTTAAGAGAGAATCCTCTCATGCCACGGCAACGCCGCATCGAATATGAAGGGGCCATTTATCATGCACATGGGCACCTGGCGGACCTTGAGCAGCAAACCTTCACGCTTGGCGGAAAACGAATGAGAAACAAACGGAAAAACACAAAAAACGAACAAAACTACAGTTGGACCCCTTTGACTACTCGCCTTAAATCGTCCCTTTCTTCTTCAATTCCTTCAGTTCCTTCGTTAAAGACCTCTCCAGTTCTTGGATGTCACCGTATGCCAAACATCTCTGGCTGCGAACGTCGAATTTCAAATCCTTCGTATCTTTAATAAGGAGCACAGTCGGAATGTTGCAGCCCCAGGCATATCCAACCTCAAGATACACATTGGGATTCCCATCGGTCAAATCAGCAACTACAAGCTTAGCGGTCCTAATCCTGTCTCGCACCCACTGCACCACGTCTCCAGTAAAGGACGACAGGTCAGCGCGTTCACAAAGAAAGCCAGCATCATGAACTGCACCTTGGATTCCGTAGTGATAATGGTCATTCATTTCCTTCTTGAATGGCATCGCCACAAATATGTGCGCCTTGGAACTTGAAGAATATCCCGCTGAGCGAAGCCGTTCGCTGTCCTCAGCTATGGACTCAGCTCCTCTGATCACTGGCGCCGCCGAAATCGTGCCAGCTGGAAGCAACTCTCTTAGACGCTTTTCAAGCCTCATGGCTCGGCCACGATTGCCTTCGACGAAAAGTATTTCCGAAAGTCGTTCTGGGAAATCCAAGGTCCGAATGGCGTCCACCACACCCGCAACCTCCGATTCAAAGGCTTCCAATTCGTCTAGGCCATATCCTGCTCCGTGAAGGGTCAAAGCAACGCGGCGGGTATTTGCTGCGGAGCCAGCAAGTGTGGAAAGTACTCTTCGGGAGAAATCCCGAATCTCTGGATATCCGAATGTGTATAAAGGCACGACTCCGACAAACAATACTCGACTCGCAGCAAGTTCAGCAACGCCCCCAACGAGCCGAAACCCTCCGGCCTTTGGTCGCATTATGGATGGATCTATTCCTCCATCTATCAGAATTTTTGTTACATGCGCGTCTAGACCGTAATTCGCTTGAGCATATTTGAGAGCCAAAACATCGACTGAAACCCGCATTGCGTCTTCATTAAGTATCTTGATTGGGACTTCCATATTAAGCTTGATAATAACGTGCGTGCGCCTTTGCGCCGAATTTTCGAATTACCTCAGCGAGACCTTTGCGCTCGGTCTTAGAGATTTTGGCGGACGGGAGTTCGTGGATGAAAAGATCGCTAACCCCAATCTCGAATATCGGACTCGCCAAGCGTGCGAGCCATATAACCGCCTTCGGGCGCCTCTTCGACGGGAATATCAATTCGTTCATTTTGTCCGGCGTGGATGCTCGCCAATGTTCATGGCCGGTTCAAGGTAAATCCGACTTTTCTATCGCAAGTTGAGGCAACTGAACAAGGCTGTCTTACGCGGTTTTCAAAATGGAAAAGTGCGATTAAACTTGAAAAAATGGCGTGTGAGGCCAGTCTCCGACCAGTGGATGCCTTGAACCCATGCGCCGTTTCCTCATCAACCTGTGCGGATTTCTCCTGGTGGCCTTGTGCCTGGGATGGCTCCTCTGGTCGCTGGCCGGCAGCCGCGATTACACTATGCCCGACGGCTCGTTCATCCGTGTGGAAAAAGTGACGTTCGGCAAACAGGAAGACATCAAACTCGGTGGACCCATTGAAAAACTCAAGGCCACGCTGCCGGCTTCGTGGCAGGCCAAATGGCCCGGCCCCAAGCGGCCCGGTCGCAACTTTTCTTGGCGTCAGAATGCCGTGATGCACGCCAATGATGATGCGCTTTACATTTACATTAGCCGCCGCGATCCCGGGAAAGGTTATCGCGGCGTGGAGGCCCGGCTCGCGCAAGTGGTTGACAAAGATGGCTGCGTTTATGAATCAACCCAAAGAGGTGGCTACGATGACGGCCTGATTCCCACTAAAACAATGGGGCCACCATGGATGAACTCCAGTGTTGGCTGGTTTCGGTTCGAGGCTTTCCCGCGACGCGATAAAAAATTCCGCTTGCTGGTTTACGGTGAACGGGCAAATGGCGCGCCAGATTACGGGCAGACGAATTTCGCCGAATTCAGGATCGCCAATCCCGCCCCGCGGCTGCGGATCGCCGATTGGCCCGAAGCACGTTTACCCGTTGTCCGAACCCAAGACCGGCTCTCCTTCATCCTCACCAAAGTGACGATCCAAAAGACGAACAGCTTCCTCCCGTTGCCTCTTAACCTGAAACGAAGAGCGATTCAGGCCGATTATGAGTTCACCGAGGACGGCCAGCCTTCGACGAACTGGCAGGCATTGGAGACGGATTTGTATGACAGCGGCGGCAATTTTGTCTCGGGAGCATCCGGCGCACAAGACTGTCTTTGTCCGCGCGAATCCGCTTGGAAAATGCGCGTGAAATTCTTCGGCAGCGAAAAGTCACGTGCCGCTTCCAACGCCGTCTGGACTTTGCGCGGCCTGGCTGTCCCAGCTCCGGGACAGTTCACTTTGCTCGACCGTTCGCAGGAATTGCAGGGAGTCCCGGTGAAGGCGGTGACCTTTGGCGGCGCTGGAAACTTTACTTATTCCAACAACATCCCGCTCGAAGCGACGCCCTCGAAAGAGCCGATCACGGAAGATTCCGCCAGTATTATTTCCATGCCAAGTAACTGGACCGGCAAGCATTCCATCCTCGTCCCCACTTTCAGGGTCCAATCCAAATCGCCGCATCTCGCGTTTGATTTCGGCGATTTGAGCGGCGATCAAAGGTTGACCGTTCGCGCTGTGGACGATCAATGCAGGGAGTTCTATGGCCATGCGTTGGGTTGGAAAGATTACGCTCCATCTTCTGGCAACAGACTGGATGGCGCGAATTACCTGGATAACTGGTCCATGGGCGAGGGGACCTTCATGACCTTTGATTTACCTGTGGATGCAAAAACAGTGGATTTGACTTTTTGCGTGCATACCTGCCGCACAGCTGAATTCATTTTCAAACCGCCTGGATCGGATGAGCATGCGCCCTGAGCCAAGGCGCATCGAAGTGTCCAGGTCCAAGCCGAGCAGGATGCATCAGTGTCAAACAAGAAAAACAAGATGCATCGGGGTCACAACTTACTAGGCCCTTGCATTTTTGCGAAGGTCGCTTGAGACTGGGAGCGCCAGGGTGAGACAATTCCATACATCAACGGTTTCAATTTTTTGCCGCAGCCGCCGCGATTCCTGGCGGCGCTTTGTTGATTGCAGCGATGGACATCTGGGGCCTCCGCGACTCGATTAAATCCGCCTGGCACGTCATCGCCCGCGCCTCAACGCCGCCGAATTGACTCATGTTTGTTTGGGCTTGATTTCGCCGCTCAACAGGCGTTCCAAATGGTCTGAGATCAGTAACTCCTGCGCCCAGCGTCTCAAGTAGTCCTTATCCAACGCGCCGGCTTGAACCGCCACCACGCCCGCCGCATCGCCCAACTGGCGCTCGGATGGCGAGATGCGATTCCAAAGATGCTTTTGCAGGATGACGTCTTCCGCCGTGGCAATCCATGCTGATTCATGGAATAGCGTCACTCGCACCCGCCGGCGGAACATGGCCTCGTCGAACGGTTCGTGCTTGGGCAGCCAAAAATCGACCTTCAACGCGGAGCGGGTATCGATGGCGTTGAACTGACGCGGCGGTTGAAAGGCGGCGCGCACGGCGGCTTCATCAATATAAAAATCGCCGCTGAATTCAGCCATGATGCGCGGCACCGCTGACATCGGCAGTTGCACGACGAATTCCAAATCGTGGGTGGTGCGCGGGACACCCCAATAGTTGCTCGCCATCGAACCTGTAAGATAATCAGCCACGCCCGTGCGGTTCAATCGGCGCAAACAATCCAACAGAAGTTCGCGCTCATTCATGGGCCGCGGGCCAGTTCGAGGCGACGACGCAACAAGCATTCCACCTCATCGGCATCAGCATTGGGATGTTGGCAACGAATTCCTTCACGAGCCATTTCGCAGGACAGTTCGTGCAATTCCAACGCGATGGCCAGCCGTTGCTGGCCGGTCATGTGGCGATAGCATTCAATCTGTTTCTCCGCTGCCGCTGCCGCTGTCATATAACTCTAGGAGTAATTTATTCGCCCGGCAAACCATAGGGTAGTGCCCTAATTTGAAATTGTTTAGTTTTTGGCATGGGGCTTGCCGATCACTTTTTGCTTTGGAGGACAATCCATGCCCTCACCGCATCAAGCGGGGAGTTGATTGGAGGTGTTCCTAAGACCGCCACATAGTCCACGCCATCCATTGAGTCTGCAATCCATCCGTAAGCCTTTTCAGGTGGCGGCTTGGACACAACAAAGACTTCGACCAGACCCTCCACACCACTTGACCTTGAAATGTCTCGATTACCGCTCGTGACCCGGAGCGCCACACCGGGCCACCAACCGTCTTTTCGACGGCCTTTTGAATCGTTTCCAAGTTCGTACTCACGCGGCTGCCTCAATCAATTCGGGAACCGTCCAAATATGATCGGTGACGCCGCCCGCCATTGCCGGGGTCATCCGCAATGACCTATGGACGCGAACGAAATTGTAATAGCCGAAGTGCAAGCCCGCTGCCGCCCGGAAGTTGTCAAACTTCTTACTAAACCCGTTGGTCAACCGCGTCAATCGGCGCATGTGCAACTGTATCGTCAAATTCTGACGTTCAACGTATGACGTGGAGATTTCTTCCCGGTCTGGATTCCGCGCAATCACATGCCGCTCCTATTGGAAGCGGAATCATGCCCCGCCCCAATTCTGGCCGTCAAGGCATAAAACTGTGGCTGTTTTTAGCCACTTTCCCAAATTAGGGCACCACCAACCACAGTCAAGTTAATGCCTCAGAGACGGCGGGAAAACGGGCCATGATTTTTTCATTTTTTTTGTTGCGCGAGTATGTATAATATAATATATACATACCATGAAGCATCCAAAAGCTCCCGATTCTGCTCTCCGCCAGGACTTTCTCCGCCAACTCCAAAAGCTCTGGCCCGCCATCAAAGGCTCCCTGGCCCAAGTCCGCAAACCCTGCATCCGGCCCAACTGCCCTGCCTGCGCCCGCGGCGACAAACATCCGGCTTTCATCCTTTCCTTCACGGACAAAGGCCGCCGCCGCTGTATGTATGTGCCGGCGGAGTTGGTCCCGCAGTTGCGCCAAGCCCTGAGCAACGGCAAGGCCCTGGAAGCATTCCTCTACCAACTGGGACCTGAGCTTTTGCGCCAACACCGCCAGCGGCGTGACGCCCCAACCCCAGAGTAAACCCTACGAAATTCCAAACGACCTATGGCCCAGGATGTCTGAAAAAGCAGTTGCTCATCGACAAGCTGCAAGAAGAAATCGTTCGCCTCAAAACTCATTTACGCCGCCAAGAACGAACCGCCCAGGAAGGTCCCTTTGGCTCCTCGACTCCGTCGAATCCGCCGTCACTGAGGCATTACCGGTCAAGTAAAGTCAGTAAAGTCGTTCGTTCATCCGTGCCATGGAGGGAGTCATCGAGCCGGGTTTTCGAAAGCGGGTGGGGTGACGCCGTCAATCATCAATCGGTGGCAGGCACGGGCGAATTTCGTTGCCCTGTGCGCCTGCCGCATCGGCTTGGGTTTGATTAGCGGACAAGCCAGGGCGTGGAAACAACCAATGTTTGACGCGGAAAATGTTCGTCGCAACGATTGTATCGGTTGCATACGATTCGTACCAGTAACGAATACCCGCCACGATCGTGCGGGCGTCCGCCAGCCACTGGCGCTTTTCAATGTAAAAGATAAAGTAAGAGACGCGCGGCGGCGCCTGGGAATTCCCGTTGATGCCGGACAAGCCAATGCATTTGTGTTGGGGAAGAGCGAGCGTCAAGAAGAGGCACACGGACGCACAAGCCGGCATCATGGTGAGAAAATGCTTTTTCATCGTAGAGTCCTCCGGCGCGGGAATGGCTGCAACATACTCTTAATCTCTCTGGTCAGAAGCGATTAGGTCAGAATTAGGATTAGGACTAAGATCAGGAGGTTCTGCCGCCAACGCTTCCCACGCCAACATGGCCTTCTTGCGCACCGCACCCCATCGGTATTCACCTGCTGCGCCGGTTTGGCGGATAACGCGGTGGCAGGGGATTAGGCACGACAACTTGTTGCTTCCCACCGCGGAACCGACGGCGCGCGCGGCCGAAGGCGCTCCAATGGCGGCCGCCAATTGGCCATAGGTGGTCAAATGACCGAAAGGAATCCGCAAGAGGGCGCGCCATACACGCAGTTGAAATTCAGTTCCCTTCACCAACGCGGTCAACGGCATGCACCCGTCGGCCTGGACCGTGCTGGCAAAGATGCCGGCCAACAGCCTTTGCGCGGCGGCATCATCGCGCTGCCAGCGCGCATTGGGCCAAAGCCGTTTGAGGTTGTCCCACGCGGCTTTTCGGCCCCTGTCCAGAAAAGACAAATGGCAGATGCCGCGCGGGCTTTGCGCTGCCAGGCCTTCTCCAAACAGCGTGGGGCCGAATCCCGCCGTGATGGTCCAACCCGCGCCGCCGGATTTGATCTCGCCCGGAGAAGCGGCCTCCAGTCGGACACAGAGATCATGCAATCGGCTGGGGCCGGACAAGCCAGTAGCCAGCGCCGCGTCCAGCACACTTTCCCCCTCGCACAGCAAGCCTCGCGCTTGGGAAAAAGTCAGCCATTGCAAAAAGCACTTGGGCGTCACGCCTGCCCAGGTGGAAAAGAGCCGGTGAAAATGAAAAACGCTCAACCCGGCCTCGCGCGCCAGCACGGATAACCGGGGCTGCTCGGCCTGGTGCGCGTCCACGTAGCGAATGACGCGTGCGATGCGATCGTAATCGTTCATAGGCTCATTCTGCCATGTGCTCGCTCTTTTCCCACCCGTTTCTTGCGGCTGTTTTCACGGCGGTGACTCGGCACTCTTCATTCACAATTCACTCATTGCCGCAGGGTCACAGGCGGAGGAAGCAGGTCGGGATTGATTCTTACAAGAAAAAAGGCAGGGCCCTTTGGCCCTGCCTTTGAAACAACAACACTAACACTAACACCAACACCAACAGCAGACTATATTCTTACTTGGACAGCTTGCGACGGAGCGTCTGCAAACCGAGGCATGCGCCACCTAAGAGGCCCAGTGTCACGCCCGAATCGGGAACGCCAGTGGGAAGAGGACCCGTTTCCATGATATATCCGCCAACATAACCGCCTTCATCGTTGAACAGGTAAGAACTATACCGATTGATGGCCAACCCCTCTGAATCCCCGTTAGGTTCGCCAGGGGCAAAAAGCCCTCCAACAGTCCACGGCACGACGGAGGGAACCGCTCCCGGGGCCGGGATGCCTGTCACCCAAGACCAGTCATTCGGATTAACCGTGGAATGGGAACCATCAGCCGGTACTGCCCCCAACCATGCCTCCTGAGCTTGGCTTCCGGAACCAGAACTATTGAACCATGGCGTCATGGGATTGTTAATTAAGCCATTATAAACGGCTTCGACGGTGGCTAGGTTGGGCAAGATAGCCAAATATCCGCCGGCGCCATTCGCCATCGCTTCGGCGGTGGACCAACTGGTGTCGATATCTGAGTTACCGGTAATCAGAGTAAACGTGTCCCCGTCATAAACTATGCTTGGTTGTGCTGAGGCTATGCCAACTATCGCCAGAAATGAGGCGGCAAAAACAAGCGTTTCCAATTTAATGAACATTTTCATAACTAGATTCTTTCCCTCAACTTATCAACGATTTTGATTATTAAAGTCTTCCTCCTTGTTGAGTTAAGGAATCCAATCTTTGCTCACTTTTCAATTCCTATAGCATCCACGGTGCCAGATCATTAATTCAGGTTAAAAGATCATGAAGTAGATTTTCTTATTCTTAAGCTGTTGTGCATAAACTAGTTAGAACCGCGATGGCTGGCTTCCTTGAATTTGCGCCATGAGGGATACTGTAAGGTTTTCCGACAGGAAAAGACAGGATGTCCTCCGCATTAAAATCGCAAGCTGCTCCACAGTAACACGTTACAAAAAACCAAGGCGATTCTGTAAAGTATTCCGATAAAAGCATTTTTTCCGCGACACCTTGAGATTCAGCGGATATGCTCATCGCGTGAGATCATCCGGCATCTTGACTCAAGGCAACCTGAAAGAACACGATCCAGAAGTCGAGCGTTCCCTCCCCCGCTTTGGGGTCTGGCGAAGCGAACCGGGAACCTGCCAGTCATTCCCTCATGAAAATCAAACGAATATTTGCCCATCGCGTCGAACTGCCCTTGCACGAAACGACCTATAAATGGTCCGGCGGAAAGTCCGTGACCGTCTTCGACAGCACCATCGTCGGTGTGGAGACGGAGACCGGACTGGTCGGTTATGGCGAAGTGTGTCCGCTCGGGCCGTTTTACCTGCCCGCTTACGCCGATGGCGTGCGCGCGGGCTTGCGCGAATTGGGCCCGCACTTGCTCGGCCAAGATCCCCGTGAGTTGACGAAGCTCAACTACCGAATGGACGCCGCGCTCAAGGGACACCCGTACGTGAAGTCCGGCATCGACATCGCCTGCTGGGACATCTTGGGACAATCGGCCCATCTGCCGGTGTGCGAGCTTCTCGGCGGACGTTACGGTGAGGACGTGCATCTCTATCGCGCGATTTCACAGGAAACGCCCGAAGCAATGGCCGGCAAGGTCGCGCAGTATCGCGCCGAGGGCTACCGGCGTTTTCAACTCAAGGTCGGTGGCGACCCGGATGTGGACATAGCGCGGATCCATGCGGTCGCCGCCAAGCTCCAACCGGGTGACCGCCTTGTCGCCGATGCCAATACCGGGTGGGTGCAGCATGAGGCGGTTCGGGTCGCCCGCGCCGTGCGCGAGGTGGATGTTTATATCGAGCAGCCGTGTCTGACTTACGAGGAGTGCCTGGCGGTGCGCCGCCAATGCGAACATCCCTTCATTCTGGATGAGAACATCGATGATCTGGGCATCCTGCTGCGCGCGAAAGCGGATCTGGCCATGGACGTGGTGAACTTGAAGATCAGCAAACTGGGCGGGCTGACGAAAACCCGGCAAGCCCGCGACCTCTGCGTCAGCATGGGCATCGCGATGACCTTGGAAGACTCCTGGGGAGGCGACATTGCCACCGCCGCCATCGCGCACCTTGCGCACAGCACGCCGCCCCAATTTCTGTTCAGCACGACCGACTTCAACAGTTATGTGACGGTCAGCACCGCCGAGGGCGCGCCTCAGCGCGTCAACGGCCGCATGGCCGCCTCGAAGTCCCCCGGCTTGGGGATCCAACCGAAGCTGGCTGTCCTTGGCAAAGTGGTCGTGAATATCTCATGAAACGGAGTGATCCAATTGAGAACTTAGCATAACTTCCTAAGAACACCGTAAGCAAACTTCAGATCGTTGACGAATATTCCATCGACGCCGAGCTTGCACATTCTCTCTATTTCATCGGCTTCTTCCAACGTCCAACAAAAGACTTTGATGCCCCGGCGATGCGCGTCGTCCACCATCTCTTGATTGGCAAATTCAACGGACAGGTGGATGGAATAAGCTTTGATCCCTTGGGCGTATTTGGCGTAGCCGAGCGGTATGCCGACGAAGAGGACGCCGACCGGTATCTCGGGCAGGAGCCGCTTGAACTTCCTCAATTCTTCATGATTGAACGATGAGACCAGGTAGTCGTCATGCTTCCATCCTTTCGCTAAATACTCTTGGAGAATCTTTTTGACGGGTTCGGCCGTATTCTCTCCCTTCAACTCGATGTTCACTTTGACTCTTCGGTTGATCAGATCGAGAACCTCGTTGAGGGTGGGGATTTTTTCGCGCCTTCTGCTGCTCTTGCTCTTACCTTGGCCGCGACCGCCGCCCGCATCCAGCGACCGGAGAAACTCGAAAGAACTTTCCATGACGTATCCATGGCCGTTGGTCGTCCTATCCACCTTGTCGTCATGGATGACCATAAGCTCGCCTGAAGGAATGGCATAAACGTCCAGCTCGATCATTTTTGTGAAAGGAAATGCCAATGCCTTTTTGAAGGAAGCCAGTGTATTTTCTGGTTCCATGGCCGAGGCGCCGCGGTGCGCAATAAGAATGGGCTTCATGGTTTCATTTCAACCGAGATTATTGATGTTGCGGGTCCATGCCATTAAACTATGATCGCGGTTGATCGCCATGATTATGTGTCTGTCATCGTCCGAGTTTGGAGTTTTCAGATTACAGACAGAATCCCGGGAAAGCCAGCCATGAAAAGCACCTGGCTGATCTTTTTTAGTGCGCTGATGTGCGTCGGCGTTTTGGCTGGGCGCGCGCGGGCGGCCACGTATGTAGTTGACCAGGCGGCCCCCGACGCGGCCGACACTAACCCGGGAACGGAGGAAAAGCCCTTCAAGACCGTGCAGCATGCCGCCAACGCGGCCAAACCGGGCGACACCGTCTGCGTCATGGCGGGCAAGTATGATGAGCGAGTCAAAGTAACGGCCGGTGGAACGAAGGGCGAGCCTGTCGTGTTCGCGGCGATGCCCCGGGGTTTGGCGAGCGTGGGCGGTTTTGACCTGGAGGCGAGTTATATCCGCGTGGAGGGCTTCGAGATCACAGCCGGCCAACCGGCTACGGCAGTCCAATTGCGCGCCAGCCACTGCGAAATTCTGGACAACTACATCCATGATATGATGGTGGCGGTCAACGGAGTGTCCGGCCAGCCGAGCGCCGATGCTAACACGCGCGATTACTCCCAGGTGGCGCACAACCGGGTCGCCTATAACAAGGTTTACCATAGCGAGTACGGATTCGTCCTGGGCGGGGATGACTGGCTGGTGGAGAACAACGAAGTCAACCGCCTCTTCATGTACGCCCCGGGCAACAAGTACGACGACTGCGATTACACACGGTTCTTCGGCAAGGGTTGCATCGAGCGCTACAACTATTATCACGGCAGCACCCAGCAGGAGATCAAGACAGCGCACGTCGATTGTCTTCAGACCTTCTCGAACAACGGCGAGATCGCGTTGGACCTCCTCTTTGAGTACAACACCTGTTTTGACTTCCATCAGATGTGCATGGTGGAGAGCGCGCCGCACATCGGCAGCGTGCGGGGCTGGACCTTCCGGCACAACATCGTCTCGCCCAATTCGCCGGCGATGCGAGGGGGCTGGGGCCCGGACATCATTCAGACGCTGGACGTGACGATCGAAAACTGCACCATCTCGACGGTGAATTGGGCCGCCATAGGTCTGCGAGGCAAGGAATCGACCGGCGGGCTGATCCGCAACAACATCCTTTGCGAGGCGGAGCGAGCCGTCGTTGACGGCGATGAGGTCTTCTCTGCCGCCAACCCTGTCATGGCGTACAACCTGACTTTCAAGACTGCCCCGCTAGAGAGAGGGACGAACATAAACGGCAAGGACCCGCTCTTTGTGGATCCCCCAAAGCGGAATTTCCGCTTGCGCAAGGGCAGCCCGGCCATCGGGGCGGGCCAGGGCGGTGTGACGGTCGGAGCCTTGGAGTACCCCAACGTGTATTACGTCGATCCTCGACACCCGGCGGCCGCGGATGAGCCTGCGTGGGGCTATCCGGGCGTGCCGCTGGCGAGTCTGGCCAAGGCGAGCGTGATCGCCCAGCCGGGAGAGACGATTGTTTTGCGCGGCGGAGTCTATCGCGAGGTCCTGGCTCCAAAAAACGACGGCGTGACGGTCCGCGCCATGAAAGGCGAGAAAGTGACGATCAGCGGGGCGGACCTCATCGAAGGCTGGACGCGCGAAGGGGACGGTAGTTGGTCGGCGACTTTGGCCGCCGAGCCAAAGAAAGTCCTCCGCGACGGCCAACCATGGAGCGAGTTCAGTTATGACAAGGCAGCCAAGAGAATCTTGGTCAAGGCGGGCGGCGACCCTCGGCTGCACGTCTTCGAGACCATCCTGCGGGAACAGGCCATCGACTTGGGCGGCAAGAAGGACGTGAAAATTGAGGAGATCACGGTAGTTGACACGCTCTAGCTAGACTTTCACCATCGCCTTGATGACGCCAGTTTCCGGCCGAATCCAGGTTGAGAAAGCTTGGATCATCTGGTCGAACTCCGCGTGATGGGTGATCCACGGCCCTGTGTCGAGTTGGCCATCTTCGATGAGCTTGATGATTCTGGTGAAATCGCCCGGAAGCGCGTTGCGACTGGCCAACACGCTCAACTCACGACGGTGCATCACCGGCGCGTGCGGGAACGAAACCTCCTCTTGTGTTATCCCCACATAAACCAGCCGGCCGCCGAAGGCGCAATAGTTAAGCGCGTGGCTCATGCTCCGGTGACTGCCGGTGGCGTCGATCACGACATCCGCCAGTTCGCCATGGGTCAACTCGCTGAGCCGCTTCAATTCATCGCCGTCATTGCGGGTGACGATGGTGTCGGGGATGCGCATGCGCTGACGAACAGAATCCAGTCGCGCCTCGTTTACATCCATGACGATGGTCCTGGCGCCAGTGAGCCGCGAAAATTCCATGGCCGCAAGGCCGATGGGACCGGCGCCGATGACGAGCACATGCTCATTCTGCACGGGCTGGCCGCGATGGACGGCGTGGCAACCGATGGCCAGCGGTTCAACGAGTGCCAATTGCTCGAAACTTAATGTGGCCGACACATGCAGCTTCCGGGCGGGTAGGAGAAACTGGGGACGCAAGCCGCCATCGCAGTGGACGCCCAGTGTCTGGTTGCTTTCACAGCAATTGGTATGGCCGCAACGGCAGGAATAGCAATGCTGGCAATTCAAGTACGGTTCGACGGAGCCGCGCTGACCAGCTCGCACATTGGTGACGCCCTCGCCAATGGCCATGACCTCCACACCCAATTCGTGGCCGGGAATTCGCGGATAGCTGAAAAAGGGCATCTTGCCCAGAAAACCGCCGAAATCGGTTCCGCAAATGCCGACGCGATGCACGCGCACCAGGGCTTCGCCCGGGCCCGGTGCGGACGGCTCAGAATCCTCGATCATGCGGAAGCTGTGTGGTTTTTCCAATTGAATGGCTCTCATGGCGTTTTGCGCTTCAATTATTTTCCGGCAGTCCCTCCGAATGGCCGAGATTTTTGACCGGCAGAAATATTTCCAACACCTCAGTCAACAATTGCGCATCCAGCGGCTCGGCCACCCATTTCGCCCACTGGCGAATATTCTGCGGGTTCGCGCTGCCGGCGATGGTCGTCGCGATGTCGGGATTGCCAGTGGAAAACTGCAGCGCCAGCTTGGCGATATCGCTGCCGCGTTTGGCGCAGAATTCGGCGGCCTTGCGCGCGGCGGCTTTGACCTCCTCCGGCTCTTTTAGCCACTTGGGCAGGGCAGCGTTGGTGAGCAACCGGGCGCTGAACGGGCCGGCGTTCATAACACCGATGCCTTTGGCTTTGAGATAAGGAATGGTTTCATCAGCAAACCGCGTGTTCTGCAGCGTGTACTGATTGTAACTCAATACGCAATCAACCTCCGTCTGATCGCAGATAAACCGGAATATCTTCTGCGGATAGCCGCTGAACCCAAAGAAACGCACCTTGCCCTGCCGCTGAATCTTCCTGAGCGCCGGAATGGTTTCCTCGACGATTTGTTGCATCGGCACGAACTCGATATCATGGCAGAGAACAATATCGAGGTGGTCCGTGCCCAGCCGATGAAGGCTGACATCCACGCTCTCGGCCACGCGGCGGGCGCTGAAATCAAAGTGCGCGAGGTCATAGCGGCCCAGCTTGGTGCAGAGCGTGTAAGCAGCACGGGGCACGTCGCGCAGCGCCAAGCCGAGCAAAACCTCGCTCATGCCACGTCCATAGAAGGGCGAGGTGTCGATGAAATTCAACCCGCAGTCCAGCGCGACGCGCACGCTCGCCAAGGCCTCGTCCAGGTTGACTCGCCGAAATTCCTGACCAATGGAGGAGGCGCCGAAGCCCAGGACGGGCACTTGCAGACCGGTTTTTCCAAGCGGACGTGTTTGCATAATTCTGTTTAGCCGAGTTGATAAAAGTTCACGGCATTGCCGCCAAAAAAAGCGGCTTCGATTCCGGCGCCCAAGGGAGTGACATACTCGCGCACCAACTCAAATACTTTCTGATAAGTGCCCGCCAACAAGGCCACCGGCCAGTCTGATCCAAACATAACGCGCTCCGGTCCAAAAGCCTCAAATACCACTTCGAGATATGGCTTGAACTGCGAGGGATGCCAGTTCCCCCAGTCGGCTTCGGTGATCAGCCCGGAAACTTTGCAACAGACATTCGGCAGGGCGGCGAGTTTTTGGAGATGCCCGCGCCAGGGTTCCAGCGCTCCTTCTTTGATCGGCGGTTTGGCGATATGATCCAGCACAAAGGGTTGTTTCGGAAACGCCGACACCAGACTGATCGCGGCCGGCAATTGTCTTGGGAAAATCAGCAGATCGTATGTCAAGTCGAATTGTCGCAGTTCAGAAATACCCCTTTGAAAATGGAAATCCAGCATGTAGTTATCGTCCGGCTCATCTTGCAGCACGTGACGCACACCAACGAATTTGGAATGCGACGCGAATCGGCCCAGTTGCCGGGCCACATCCGATGCGCGCAAATCCACCCACCCGACCACGCCCTTGATGATCGGCGAGCGATCCGCCAATTCCAGCAACCACTGGGATTCCAGCAGGGTCTGCCGCGCTTGGACCGCCACGCAACCGTCGATTTGACATGATTTCAGCTCGACCGCCAACGTCTCCGGCAAATAGCTATGGCGAATGGGCCATTCCGGCCTGATCCACGGGTATTCGACCGGGTTGTAGTTCCAGAAATGTTGGTGACTATCGATGCGCATGAGCGTTGATTCGGGCATCCGTTCGGCGGGTTCTTAATGGCCGGGATCGGGAACGCGACAGCCCATGGTTAGGAGAACATTCGCCCATAAAGCCTGATCGGCTGTCTGAATGGTGAGCACATGGTCGGGGGAAGCAACCGCTTCATAAAATGCATATTTTTGGATTGGTTCAAGGGGTGTTTTCATACCCGCTTGCTCCAGGATGTTGCGAAATTCCTTCCACGCCGCCGGTTCGCCTTGCTTGGCGTAAGGATCGTCCGGCGGAATGCCCATGGTGTTCACCTGGTCGATCGGCACCGCGCTCAGAACGGCCCGCAACACCTGAGCCACGGTAACAATACCCGGCGACAAGTTCAAACAGACCAACTCCGCGGCGGGTCCCTTCTTGGTGGAAGCCGGGTAATTGCCGTCGGCGATGAGAATGCGCGCGTGATGCCCCGCCCGGGCCAGCACTTCGTTGATTTTCGGATGGATGAGTTGGTGTTTGAGCATGGTGATCAAGACGGAGAAGTCCAGTGGCGAAAACTGGCAACGCTTTGTTGCGCAGCGGCGATGCCATTCGGCAATGGAAGAACCTCGGCCGAGAGATAGCCGGAATAACCGATCGTGCGCAAGGCAGCGACGATCGGCGCAACCTCCGTGTGACCGAAGCCCATCGCTTGCCGGTTGCTGTCCGCCCAGTGAATATGGCCAACGAGCGGGCCGGCGTCGCGCAGGGCATCGGCGATGGAGCGTTCCTCCAGGTTCATGTGAAAGAGATCGCACAGCAAGCGGACGTTTTTGGAGCGCAAATGGCCGAGAAAAGCCGCCGCCTCGCCTTGGCGGGTAAAGACATCGGTTTCATAACGGTTGAGCGGTTCATAGAGCAAAACCTGGTTAAATTGCGCTGACTGCCCGCTGAGTTCCTCCAGCGCTTCGCCGAGCCACTCCAGGACCCGCGGACGGTGCGGTTCCGTTTCACAACGTCCCTGCATGGAACCAATGATGGCCGGGGCGCCGAGTTCGCCGGCGGCCGCGATGAGGCCGCTGGCAAAGGCGCGCGCCCGCTGGCGGACGGCCGGGTCGGGATCAGTCAAGCGCAACTTGTGCTTGACCCAGCCCGCGCCGGTGCCCACGGCCGCAAGTTGCAGATGATGCCGGGCGAGCAGGTTTCTGACTTCCTTGACATGGAGTGACTCCGCGGACGTTGGGAAAATCTCCACCGCGTCGAAGCCCAATTGGCTCGCTTGCCCGCATCCTGCCTCCAGATCATCCCAAAAAACAAAAGGTCCGCCTTTTGCCTCCGGCACCAGGGAGATGGTCACGGCTGATTTCATCCGATGAAGAGCGGCCGCATGTGCCGCTCATAAATATTTTCCGTCACGTTGCGGGCCACGACGGATTCGTTTGCTTGCACCAGATTCAGGTAACGAGGCCCCGCCTTGGCCGCCAATTTGAAGGCCACGTGCAGAAGTTGCCGGAAGTGAGGGTTGAATTCGGGATGCCCGGGAATATGCCTGAGCGCGTTGACGTAGCGCTCCCCGTTCCAATGCAGCACTTCGCGCGCGGGTGGGAGATTGGAGCGATCGATGGAGATGACACTGGCATAAGGAGCGCACAACTCCTCGACGTGGTCGAGGGCCTGCGCGTATATTTCCTTGGCCAGCGCGAGACCTTCACCACCAGCTTCCGCCAAGCCGATCAATTCTTCCAGCCAGGTTGTGCCCGCAGTCTTAAGATGCAGGCCGGCCCCGGTGCGGCGCAGGCTGCGGCGGATGATGGGATAGAGCGAAAATTTGTCACTCCCGCTATGCACGCTGAGCTTCAAATTCGAAGGCAGCGGGTAGCGGCCCACCGCATATGCGATGACGGCACAGTCATCGTTGAATTCCTGCTCGAATTGCGCCAGGTCGCCCTGGTAATCGACGCCCTTGTTGAAGCGGCCAGTGAACTTCGGGGCGATGGTTTGCGCGCGCACACCTTCATCGGCCAGCGCCGCGAGGATGATCAACAGCTCGGGTGGCGTTTGCGGCGCATCCGTTTCGTCCATGGAAACCTCGGCGATGAAATTCTCCTCCCCGCCTTTCCGCTTGGCAATATGGCGGTAAATCTTTCCGGCTTCTTGGGCCGCGAGCAGATACTTGGCCGCCACGCGAGTCACTTCGACTTGGCTGATATGGAATGGCGCGGCGATGCCGTCAATCGAGACCGCGTTGCCCAATTCCGGATGCCGGCTGACGAACTCCTTAACCGCGTCAGCGGAGGCCGGCTGGCCGATGTTGTCGGCGACATCAATGGTGAAGAAATCGGAACATGGGAGGAATCGGTCCACCGTTTCCAGACGGATATGATCGGCATCGACGTGCCAGGGCTGGTTCCAGCCGAGCGATTTAACGGCCGCTTGCGCGGCGTCGAAAACAGCCTGCGGTTGTGAGCCAATGAAAACGTGTTCGCGATTGGATTTGTTCCACACTGGCGCCACTTCGACTCCCTGGCCGGCGAGCAACATGAAAGCTTGCAACTGGGCCTTGGCCTGTTGGCCAAAGCGATCGCCAACGCCAAAGGAAAATTTTTTCAAGCTCAGCATGATAAAAGATCGTGCCAGTGAATCAGCGACAAGGAAACCCAAAAGTTTACAGTGGTGAATGGACAGTTGGGGCTTGGGTATTGAGTGCGCACGATTCATTCTGAACCAACGGCAACGGCAACGTGAAGGCCCAGAGGTTCACCCAACTCAATGTCTGGCCCGTCCTGCAGCGGGAACTGCGCGAAGGGGCGCGGCGACGCGTCAACCACCGGCTGCGCTTCTTGAGCGCGGGCGTGGGCACGCTGGTGCTGTGGATCATCGCCGCCAACGCGCAAAAATCGGCGGCGCAACTGGGCGGGTGGCTTTTTTGCGGCCTCCATACCTTGCTGCTCGGGCTCATCTTCCTGATCGTGCCGGCGCTGACGGCCGATTGCATCGCGCGGGAAAAGCGGGAGGGCACGCTGGGTTTGTTATTCTTGACGCCGCTGAGCGCCGGAGGAATTGTCGCCGGCAAGGCGCTGGCCCAGGCACTGCGGGCTTTGACTCTCTGGGTAGCAGTGCTGCCGATCCTCGCCATTCCCTTTATGACGGGCGGCATTACCTGGTTCGACGCTTGCATCGCCTTGAGCTTGGAGTTTTGCACCACGGTGCTGTGCTTGGCGGCGGGTTTGCTCGCCTCCTCGCTGGCCCGGGAGCGGAACACGGCCTTCCTGCTGGCCTTTCTGTTCGCAACCACCTTCTTGCTTCTCTTCAGCCAGCTTTTTGCGTTCATTCTTATCGGTACGTGGCGCGGTTTCGCCAGCGCCAACCCGAACGGAATGCCTTGGTGGAGATGGCAACTGGCAACCATGCCACTTTTCTCCGGACTGCTCGATGTGCGGGGATTTGCCGGATGGAGCTCCATTGCCAGCTTTTCCGGCGTTTTGAGCAGAATCTGGGTATGCCTTTGTGGGGCCAGTCTGCCAGTCGTGCTGCTGATCTTTTATGTGGCCGCCCGGTTCGCGGCGCGCCGGATCCAACGCTCCTGGCAGGATAAAATCCCATCGCCCCGGCGCGAAAGTTTGCTCCGGCTATATTGCGCACCGTTGTCCGGCCGCCGGTTCCGGCGCAAAATGCAGCGGACACTGGATTGGAACCCCATCGCCTGGCTGCAACAGTATTCGTGGAAAGCGCGCCTGAGCAAATGGGGCCTCTGCCTGGTTTTCCTGATGATCGAATGGGCCGCTCTCCAAGCTCCCGATGGCACCGTTAGCTTGATCCGTGTGCCGTTGTTGCTGGCCCTGGCCGGGATCTACACGTTCGTTGGGGTCAACAGTTTTTTGGAGGAGAAGCGCAGCGGCGCGTTGGAATTGATTTTGGTCACGCCCATAACCGTCAACAAACTTATCTTTGGCCGCACGTGGGGATTGTGGAAACAATTCATTCCAGCGGGCCTGATCCTGGCGGGAGATTATCTTCTTGGCGGGGGATTATACAAGGTTTGGCTATGGCGTCCTTCTATGGTCCTCGATTTCTTTTCGGAGGCGCTGCAGTCGCCATTTATCCTGGCCTGCGCTTTTTTGACGCTGCCGGTTTTTGCCACCTACTTTGCCTTGCGGGTGAAAAACTTGATTGTGGCGGGGGTGCTGACCTGGATTGCCCTGTGCCTGCCGGCTGCATTCGCGACGGAGTTCATTCAAATGTTTACCAACAGTGATCAGTTGGAGATGTGGCTGATCCCCCCGATGGCTCTCCTGAGCTATGGCGCCTTTACACTGCTAACCTGCTTTCTCCTGCGGCACAGTTTGTCGCGGCGCATCTACTCGTTCTAATTCATTTCTGGGGCACTGCTGCCTCGCAGCCACTTGGTTCCGGGGTAACGAACGTGCCCGGGGATCCCTTCTCGCCGGGAAGGTGAACGCGCCAGCCTCGTGGACGGAGAACCATCTGGTAGTAAACGGAGGCGATCGCGATGACGCCAAGAAGGATCATCATGCTGGGGCGGCCATCCTGGCGGTCGGCAAAGGTGGCGGTGGCCAGGCCAGCGGCAACCACGAGACCGAAAACCGGAACCAGCGGGAACCAGGGCGTGCGATAGCCCATTTGGCCGGTGCGGCCCAGCCGGCGTCCCACCAGAACGCTCAGGGCCACGAGCGCCCCGCTAAAGACTTCGCCGGAGAGCAAGAGAAGATTCATCCGTTCGCCCAAAAGACAAAAGATCGAGCCGAGCGCACCAAGGATCAAGGTCGCGATCCAAGGCGACAAGAACCGGCCATGCACCCGCGTCAGCACGCTGTTGACCCGCGCCGGGAAAATGCCGTCGCGACCGTTGGCGTAATAAAATCGGCCCATTGCGATGGTGGAAACGATGAGGGCGTTAAAGATTGCGATCGCGACGCCAAAGCTGACGAAGGTGGCCAGCCGCCCTCCGGCAGTGATGGCCAGAAAGGCGGCAAAGGGTGACTCGTCGGAGAGAATGGTTTGCAGATTGCCCGCGCTGGTGGCAAAGAGAACGACCGGAATGCCGATCAGAATCGACGCGAGTGCGCCAGCCACGGCCATCACGCGGCCAATCCGCCTCGGGGCGTCGTGGAGTTCCTCTCCAAAAAACATGGCCCAACTGGCCCCGGCGCAAGCCCAGGATCCTCCGACGACAGCCAAAGCCGCGGAGGCCAATGGGGTAGGCCCGATCCCGCGCGGGCCAGGCGCGACGGGATGCAGCAAGACTTCGCTCAGAGAGCGGACTGGATGCGTCAAGCTGACCATGGAAAAAATCAAGATGGCGACCAATTCGATGGCCAAAAAGGCGCCTGTGATCCAGGCATTGGTTCGCAAATTGAGAATGGAAATGATCGTGGCCAGCCCGACCGCAGTCAGAGCGATGGAGAGTTGGTGGAATCCGGGGACTAGAAAATGGATATAGTCCGCGAACCCCAAGGCGGTGAACGCCACACCCGCTGGCCCCGTCACGAGGAAGAGGGCCTGAACGATGAAGCCTGCCCGCGAGCCAAGGGCGCCCGATACGCTGCCATAAGGGCCGCCGGCGTGAGGAAACGAGGCCGCCAACTCAGCGTAAAGCAGCGCCAAAATGGCTGCGATCACCCCACCCGCCAGGAAACCAAGCGCAGCACCCGTTCCGGCCGAATGCACCACCGAGGCGCCGGCTACGAAAACCGACGAAGTGGGCGAGAGAGCGGAAATGGTCAGAAATAAGACGCCGATGGCGCCCAGTTGGCGGTGTAACGGTTGGCATTGCTGAACGGCGGCTTCGTTCATTGATCCATGATTGATCGGGCGGCGGGATTTTACAATTGCTTTTTCAGATGATGGGGCGTTGGTATAAAATGGCATTTTTTTTGGCGTTTTTTGGGAAGTGTGATAGAATTAGGGTGTGAAAGTTGAAAACCTCGCTTCAGTTAGCCGTATCCATGCAGTTCGGATCTAACGCCAAGACGCAGAGTTGCAAGGGTAGAAAGCGAATTTGGCTCCGTGACTCACCCTCACCTTTTGGTGGAGCGGACTGGCAAGGGCAAAATTCTCTTTGCGTCTTCGCGCCCTTGTGCGTTTGCTTTGAAGGTAACCTGTCCTCCTGGACGTGAAATCAACGCAAAGCAGCACGCCACAGCCCTGCAGTCAAATTGGATCAAACCAAATCAAACCAAATCAAATCTGCCGCGGTGGAGGTGTGGGGAAATGCAACAGCCGAGAAAAACGCTCAGAGAGCGCAGAAGTTATTGCGGTTGTGGAGCTATTGTGCGTTGTCATGGCTATGCCCTTGGCCTTGCGAGGATCCAAGGTGAATCAAGGTGAATCAAGGTGAATCAAGACGGATCAAACCAAATAAAACCAAATCAAACCTGCCGTGGTAGGAGGTGTGCGGAAATACAACAGCCCAGAAAAAGCTCAAAGAGCGCAGAAGTTATTGCGGCTGTGGAACTTTTGCGTGTTGTCATGGCTATTCCGTTGGCTTTGCAAGAATCAAGGCGAATCAAATCGGATCAAACCTGCTTGCTGGTCTGTCCGCCCCTCCTTACATCCGCAGCTACGCGCGAAGGTCTTTGTTGTGCGACTTTTGCGCCTTATCGCGGCTACGCCCTTGGCCTTGCGAGGATCAAGCCGAATCAAGGTGAATCAAACCAAANNCAAACCAAATCAAACCTGCCGTGATGGAAGTGTGCGGAGATGCAACAGCCTAGAAAAAGCCCAGATAGCGCAGAAGTTGTTGCGGTTGTGCGACTTTTGCGCGTTATTGCGGCTATTTCGTTGGCCTTGCAAGAATCAAGGCGAATCAAACCGGATCAAACCTGTGGGAGTAGGGCAAGACAAGGATGAATTATGAATGGTGAATGATGGAACCCGGCCAAAACCAGTCAAACCTAGTCAAACCTAGTCAAACCCAGTCAAAGCTGATGAAGAATGAAAATGCGCATGGAAAGGCCTGCATGGACCCTTCAGCGGTCCTGGCGAGAATGGGCGGGTCATGGTTCTTTGCTAATCCAGCCGTAGGCGGCCAGAACGGAGCGGAGCCGGGGATCGTCGGCGGAGAGCGCCGGGAGCCAGAGGCCCAATGGCGTCCGTTTCCACCAGGCTCCTTCCGGGTTGCCGGGAGGGGCGAATTCGTAGCGATAGATTCTGGCGCGGACATATCGAGGCGGCTTTTGCGGAAAGGGATTGTCCGCCAGCAGGCTCAGGACCGGCCCGTCGTTGTGCAGGAGTTTCCAGACAAAGTTGAGCGTCCATGGATATTCGTCGGCCGTGGACATGGCGGCGAACCACATTTGCCAGTCGAGCCGCGGCTGGTGGGGGATGTTCCACAGTGCCGGCCTGGACAGCGGCCCCGGTTTGTAGCGGAAGACGTATTCACGCCAGGACCGCCCGTCAGCCGAACCCTCGATGATGATCTCGGGTCGTGAGGTGGTCATTACGGCGAACAATCCGTAAGGATTGACGATGAACCACGGCGAGACGGCATCTGTGACAGCGCCGAGCCCCGGCAGGTCCGAACGCGCTAACGTCTGCCACAGACGGTTCAAGCCAACCGGCACGATGATGAGTGCGAGCACGCCGGCGGCGAGCATCGCCGTGCGGCGCGGAACAAGCGCGCGGCGTTGCACCCGGGATTTCACCCATCGCGGAAGGACGCGGCCGAGCGCCGCGTCATCGAACAGGAAGACGCATAACAGCATCGTGAGGAGATTGAAGAAATTGTAGTTGCCAGTCAGGGTGATGAGCGATTGCAGCAGCAGCACGCAGCAGGCGGCGACCATCCGCAAGATGCTCGTCGCCATGGCCGACGACTGGCGCGTCCTGCTGATCAAGCTCGCCGACCGGCTGCA
>PLIU01000137.1 GCA_003140095.1 Verrucomicrobiales bacterium
CAGCAGCGCGTGGCCATTGCGCGGGCGCTGGTGAACGAACCGGATTTGATCCTGGCCGATGAACCGACCGGAAACCTCGATTCGCACACCGGCGCGGACATCATCCAATTGCTGCAAGCCTTGCGCGAGGAGCGGCAGGCGACATTCATCCTGGCGACGCACGACGCGCACATCGCCGCCCGCGCCCAGCGCGTGGTGGAGCTGGCCGACGGGCAATTGGGGGGTTGACCAACAAGCTTTGAATGATTTAGGCGGACATGTTGGCCGAATATGTTAAGCTTCCTAAGATGAAGACAATTGACGTGACAAAAGGTACCAGTTTGAAAGACTGGGTCACACTTGCAAACCAGGAGAGTGAAGTGGTTCTCACCCAAGACAACCAACCAGTGGCGAAGGTGCTGCCGATCGCGTCGCCCCCGAAAGCTCCAGATGGGATCTCGAGTCGCCGCACGTTGGGTCTTCATAGGGGTGCATGCACAAGGATCCGTTCGACCGTTTGCCGATCGCCCAAGCTATCGCGGAAGGATTGACTATTGACACGACCGGGCTTTTGCCCTGTATAACATTCCCAGCATTTGGTGACATGAATACCGATTGGGAAACGCGCTATCAAACACACGACATGCCTTGGGAAAAAGGCGAGCCGTCGCCGGGCCTGGTGGATTTCCTGGCCGACCCGGCGCGCCTGGCGCGCGGCTCGGTGCTGGTGCCCGGTTGCGGCACCGGCCATGACGCCCGCCTCTGGGCCGCCGCCGGATTCACGGTGACGGGGTGCGACATCGCCCCCAGCGCCGTCCGCCTGGCGGGAGAAAAGACGGCCGCCGCGGGATTGCCGGCCCAATTCATCCTGGGCGATTTTCTGGCGGACGCCGCGATGGGGCCGTTTGACTGGATTTTCGAGCACACGCTCTTTTGCGCCATTGGCCCGGCGCGGCGAGACGACTACGTGAACGCCGTGCCGCGGCGGCTCAAGGCCGGAGGCAGCTACCTGGCAGTCAACTATTTGATTCCTGATCGCGACGGGCCGCCCTTTGGCACGACGCGCCAGGAATTGATGGACCGGTTCAGCCCGCGCCTGGATTTGCAGGCGGAATGGGTGCCGCGCTCCTACCCCAACCGCACCGGGTTGGAGTTGATGCTCTGGTGGCGGCGCAAGGCGGAGAGTGGCGAGGGAGTGTCTTGCCGGTTGGACGAAGATAATTAGAACCCATGAGGAGCCAGAAATAGAATTCCCAAAAAACATTTTCAAAAAAGTTGAACCGGAATAGGAAAGCATGCAAGGCGTCTCAATGCCGTTAACGGTGGAACAGATTGTTGCGGAAACACGCCACTGGCCCGCAGCTCGTTTGGCGGAGTTGGTGCTGAACATTCAACTGCACCAAGGCATCTCTTCGGACGTGTCGGACGCATGGCAATAAGAGACACGTCGTCGCCGCCTAGATCCAGGATGGAATTGAGCAACCGGTGGACGGCGACGAGGTTTCCGCAGAAGTGCGCCGCATGGTGGGCCGTTGAAACGGTACGCCTTTCATCGGGCCGCGCAACGGGATATTGCGCCGCCGCAAAATATTATGCGAAGACTTCACCCGAACTGGGCGTGCGGTTTTACGACGAAATAGACCGCCTGATCCGGGACATCCGCCAAGACTCCAATCGTTATCCATTCTTTGATCCGCCCATTCGCGGCACTTTTCATCCGTTTTCCCGTATGCGGTGCTTTAGGTCGATCGATCTGATAGCGTGCTGATCATCGCGGTGACGCACATGAAACGGCGGCCGAGTTATTGGCGAAGGCGATTGGAGTAATGCGAGCAAATGAGCCGGCGCGTTACGAGCAGCGGTCGAGAAAAGTTTGCAACCCATCCGCCACGCCGTGGCCGTGCGCGAAGGCGCTGACGTGGCCGTTTTGCCGGCGGACGGCGGACTTAACGATATCGATGGCGTTGCTCGGCGCCGCCAGCCAATGCGCGTGCTGCCGCGTCAGCATTGGCAAATCATTCAGATGATCGCCGGCGGCGAAGGTCTCCGCCGCGGTGACGTGCAATTCCCCCGCGATTTCCGCCAGCGCCGTCCCTTTGTCGTACGCTTCGTGGCAAAAACGGGAATAGACGTCGTTGCGCATCACATTCAATTTCGGCACTTCGCGGCAGTAGGCGGTCAGATAGTCGTGGATGACGTCGGCGTCCTGGATTCGTTCCGCGATCAGGCAGAAGGGTGAAAAGGCGTCCTCGTAAATCGTGGCCGCGAACCGCGCTTCCACCCACGCGCGCAGGCGCGGCACATCCAGGATGACGCGCTGGAACAATTCGGCGTGCGCGTCGTGGCAGGCTCGGTTCCATGACCGGTGCTCGACATATTCGGACTGGTGGTGGCGATAGATTTCGCGTTCCACGACGACCAGGAAATCGGGCTTGATGGCCAGATGGGCGCGGCCCAGCGTCTCCAGCAAACTGGAGAGGTCGCGTCCGGTGTTGATGACCCACTTGGCGCCGCGGGCCTGCAAATGGCCGATGAGATCTTGCAAGGCCAGAGGCACGGGCGGATTTTCAAATTCGGCCAGCAACGTGCCGTCGAAATCGGTGGAGATGAGCTTTATCGGCGTTTCCATTTTCCTGATTCTAATCCTGATGGTGCTCTTAATCTCAGAAATCAGAATTGGATTAAGATCACAATTAAGATTAAGCTTAGGGGCAAGAGCAAGCTATGCCAAGCCTTCAGGAACAATTTGACGAGGCGATGTTCGAGTTCAGCACGGGCCATTGCGACGGCGCCATCGAGCGCCTGCAAACGATCCTGGCCCTGGACCCGGACTACTTTGACGCGCAGCTCTCGCTCGGCGGCGCGTACTATGCCAAGGGAGATTACGCCGCCGCCATCGCCGAGGGCCACAAGGCGGAGAAAATGAAACCGCACGATCAACTGGTCCACACCAATTTGTCCCGCGCTTACATGAAGGCCGGCGACAAGAAAACGGCCGAGCACCACGCTTTGCAGGCCCGCATCGCTTCTTGGCGCGGCGACATGGCCGCCCCGGGCGCGGCACCGCCGGCGGAGACCGAGTTGGAGATGGCCAAGCCCAAGCCGCCGCCCGTGAAGCTGCCCGAAAAATTTCCCGACATGCCGTGGAAAAAGAAATAGCGCCTATATGAAATCCGCCTACGAACTGGCCATGGAGCGTTTGAACAAAGCGTCTCCTACGGTGAAAATGACCGCTGAAAAAAAGAAGCAACTGGCTGAATTGGATTCCAAGTACGCCGCCAAAATCGCCGAGCGCGAAATTTTCCTCAAAGACAATCTCGCGGCCGCCGCGGCCAAAGGGGATTATGAGGCCGTGGCGCAGTTGGAGAAGCAACTGGTCAGCGAACGCAAATCGATCCACGCGGAGTTGGAAGAGAAAAAAGAAAAAGCGCGCCGGGCCTCTTGATGGGACCGAGGCTGTCACCAAGAAGGACAATGCGCGCGTTCCTTCTCATCCTCGTCCTGGCCGCCTGGACAAATCCTGTCCAAGCTCAGGAAGAAGCCCCGTGGGCGCGCATCGTCATCATCGGCGCCAGCGTGTCGCACGGCTTCACCGCTTCCGAACCTTTTGGGGGGCCGAAGACCAAGGAGTACGCCTTGGATTGTTACCTCAACGCGGCCCTGCTCGCGCCGCATGAACCGCCGCAAAACCTCGCCAACGCGATGTTCTTCATGCTCCCGGACGACATGGGGCACACGCAAATCCGCCAAGCCATGACCAACCAACCGACCCTGGTCATCGGCATCGATTTTCTCTTTTGGTTTTGCTATGGCCGCGGGCAAACCGACCAGGATCGGCTGGACCACTTCGACAAGGGCCTGAAATTACTGGAGGAGGTGGATTGTCCGCTGATCATCGGAGACATTCCGGATGCATCGGCGGCGATCTATCGGATGTTAAGCCCCCGCGAGATACCCAGCCCCAAAGCCAGAGCGGCAGCCAACCGACGACTCAAGGAATGGGCCGCCGGACGCAAGCGGGTGACCGTCGTGCCGGTGGCCGAGTTCATGCGCGCGGTTGCCGCCAACAAAGCGTTGACCGTGCATGGCTATGCTTTCGCCCGCGGCACTACGCGCGCGCTGTTGCAAGGAGACCGGCTGCATCCAAGCAGGCGGGGTTGCGCCGCCTTGGCGGTTTCGATTTTGGACGCATTCCTGGCGGGGCACCGCGGCCTCGACGCCTCCCAAGTGCGCTGGGACCCGGATGAAGTCTTACGGGAGGCCGGTCACTTCTGAGCTAACGGCAAAGCCACCCAAGCGCGGCCCACGATTCAAACCACGATTTGACTTTGGCGCCAGCATCGGCCGCGGCACCTTCCACAGCGCCCAGTTGTTGACAAGCCTCCGCGATGGCGGCTTTGGTCCGGAAGGCCGAGAGCACGCGAAACGCCCCCGGCTCAAGCCGCTTGTAAAAGACCGTGTCGTCATGCCGATGCACGGCCAGGAAAACTGTTCCGGGTTTCCACCGCCGCTGGAGCCGGCGGCGCCAGCGGGCCGGGTGCGCTTCCATCGCATTGCTGGCTTCGTCGCGCAGGCGTTCCGCGCGCTTGATTTGAATCAGAAATTCATCCACCGGATGGCTCAGTTCCAGCAGCGTGAGGTGCGGCTGCAATTGCAAGCGCGTCCGCGCCGGATCAATTTCCAGCAGCGAATCCATCGTCAGCGGCGGTTTGGCCTCGTTATCGAAGGCCTCGATCTGCGCCCATTCCAAGCGCGCCATGTCCAGCGCCAGCGGTCCGTGCGGTGCGGCCCACTGGGGTTGGGTGGCCAAAAACTCCACCAAACCCCGGCCCAGATTGCGCAAACTGAAGGAGGCCGAGGGATGTCGTGTCAAGTAGGCTTCCGCCAACCGCGCAAAACGGCGATCGCCCAGGACGGCGCGCACTCCGGGATAATCATCGTAAAAGCAATCCAGCAGCCGGAACCAATACTGGCGGTTGTAAATCTCCAGGCGTTCGAAGGAGGTCAGCCGGTCGTTCGGTTTGATGAAGCCGGCGGCCACTTTTTTCATGGGCTGCCCGTCGCGCCAGCGAGATTGCAGGCGGCCGCGACGCGTGAGCGGCCGCATGACCGCGCCCGCCATCAGGCGTTGCAATTGGAGATACTCCCGCCGGCTCTGACGCCTTGGAGTTGGAATAGCCTCAGTCATGGATCGCGACCTCTCCCATAAATCGTCTGGCTTTCAGCGCCTCGCGGTGAACTTCCTCGAAGGAAGGAATGTGGGCGTCCCATTCCAGCAG
>PLIU01000156.1 GCA_003140095.1 Verrucomicrobiales bacterium
GCGCCCGCGCGGGCGCGGAAATAGTCCTTGTGTTACTCCTTCTGGCATAGGCGCGCAACCCTTCGATTGCGACAGCCTGCGCTGTTTTGAGTGTCTGTATGCTCATGATGTCTGGTTGTCTCGTCATTATCTGCTTGTTTTGAGGCGGTTACGCCATGCGAGCGCCAACGGGGTTTTCCGCATCAACTCGCCGCTCGCGGGTTAAATTGTCAAAGATCGCCAACGTCTCAAACCACATAACACGGCGCATCCAGCTTCGTGTAGGGCAATCCGAGCGCGGTAATCACTCGGTCACCTCGCCCTTCCGACGGCCCCAACCCGACAAAAATCACCTGATCTTCGTCATGATTGATTATGTCGCCTAAAGCGGTTTCCAATTCAATCTTTTCCGATGGGTTCAAGTCGCACTCGAACACCGAAAATTGGAGGTGATCGCCAAAATTGCCGCAGGTCTTGAATACCTTCCGCAGCCGTTTGTCATTGGCAACGTCGTAGCAAACTAAGTAGGTCGTTCGCATAAATCACCTCGTCATCAAAGGAATGTATTCCGCGATTTCACCCGTCAAAGTTTTTGCCAGCAGCCGCGCCTGCAACTCCAGCGCCCGACGATAGCTAACTTTGTAATCAAACAATGGATGTGTAATCAGCGAACTCATCCGTTGCTCATACGTCTGAAAGAAACGCTTTCGTCCAGGGGCGGTGAGGTTCACCGCTTGACCGGCTTTCACGAAATCTTTGTCCGTGACGACGCGATTGTTGATGCAACTCAACACGGTGGACTCCGCGACGAGCGGCCTGAATTCCTCCATCAAATCCAACCCCAACGCGGGCCGTCCGAAGCGCGGCTGATGGTAGAATCCCAGATAAGGATCGAAACCCACGGCTAATGCCGCCAGTGTGCAATCTTTCGCCAACATGCTGTAGGCCAGCGAAAGCATCGCGTTGACGGGATCGGTGGGTGGACGCCGGTTGCGGTTGTTAAAGTTGAAGTTGAACATGCGCTGTTTGGTGTTTTCGCATGAAAGGCCAAGGCCGGGTAAATCATCTTCCACCTTCACCATGCCGTTGAACTGTTGGAAATACTGGCTCGCAGCGGCACCCTCGATTCCAAGAAGTTCCTCAATTGATGCGGCCGTCAACGCGTCCTCAGATGCCCGCTTGAGTTTTCCAATGATTACCTCGGGCGGCTCCAGATGGTTTCGCATCAGCAGCGTGCGATGATTGCGAATCTTTCCATGAACGAACTGCCGCGCGAGCGACAGACACGTCGCTTCATCCCGCGCCAATCGAAATTGCTCCATGCGCAGAAACACATTCTTCAGCGCGTGACCACGAGTGATTCCGTAGAACCAGCCACCCATTGAAAAATAAGTTACAGGAACTTCCTGTTCGCAGAGCGATTGAATGGCCTGCGTCGAGATTTGGACGTTACCGAACAAAGCCACATGCGACACATCCCGCATTCGCACTTCCTCGATGACACGATCCTTTTCTTTTACGACCAACACTTCGTCTTTGCAGCCCACGCGATACCCCGGTGTGTTCAGATACAGCGGACGCGTATCGTCCCGCGCGGCAATCAGTCTTCGCGGAGCTTCGCCGTTGGGTTGCGGGCTTTCAGAAGTTTTCCCATCCACACTCACGTCAACCTTCACCGTGGTCTGCGCCAGCATCCGGGTTTCATCTGGCAGGCAGACCGGTGCGAGCGAGCAACGCACGCACTTCGGCGAATGAACCAGCGGTGCCGGAATTGGCCCCGCGATGACTCGCTTGGCATCGGCGATGTTTTGAAGAATCCAGCTTTCCAGTTCGGGAGTAATGGGCAGACGAACGCGTTGCTTCGTGGCGCGATAATAAATGACGCCCTCGTTGCAGGTGTAACCGTTGTCCCGCAGAATCAGCGCCTGTAACCCAAGCTGCATCTTGTCGGTGTCCCACAATTCGTTGGCTTCTTCGCCCTCTTTGGGCGCACCAGCCTTGTAATCCACCGGGCAGACTTCCAACGCACTGAACAAGTCCTCGGCCTCGCCGGTCGCGACATTAGCCCATGCGGCTCGCACCTCGACCAAATCCATCTTCGCCACAACACCCAACCGTTCCGACCCCATCTGGACAGAGCGCGAATGAATTATTTCGGGCTCCGCATTTTGCGTTTCTTCCTCCTTGCTTGTAGCGTCAACAGCCGCCACTGCTTCGTTCTCTGTCTTTTTCTCCGACTTCGGTTTCTTCTTGGCCGCAGGCAAAGCGCCGCTGCCTGAATCAACCCGCTGATGAATGGCCCCACCACGCAACGTGTCCACGCTCTCGACAAACACACCTTCGACGAATTCGTAATAAAACAACCGCTGACAATAAACGAACTCGTTGAGCATCCGAGCGGGAATCTGCTGTGGTTCGGCTTCCGCTCGAACTTTGCGCTCCGATGTTTCCGGCGGCACGAGTGTCTGCAAATTTGCATCCTGAGACGGAGGAGGACTTGAGACGGGCGGAGCCGAGATTTCAGCAATGAGCTTCGGGGCTTCGCTCGACGGCGTTTCGGCTCGTGCAACGCGCACCACAATCTTCAATTGTTGTGGCTCGGTCGTGGACTGGCGCGGCTGACGATTGTCGCCTGGCCTTGCCCTCGATGTGCCTGGCGAAAGACTCCTCGGCGTTAGTGACGATTCCGTTTCGCTCAAACGATTTTCGGACGAAGCCGATGGGTCTTGGTCGTTCATAATTTTGATTGGTTGCGGATGGACGCGGCGGAGTCGCTTTTGTCGAGTGGTGCGACTCCTGAACTCATAATCGGCTGAAACAGGCCGAGGCCGAAGTGGCATTGACCGCCAAGGGAAAACGGCTGCGCCGGACGGGCGTTGGCAAACTCAATGCGAAACATGCGCCCCGCACCCTCAACAAAATGTTGACGGCACCGACGGCAGAACGCCAGCGCGCGAAGCTGCCGGGTGCCTCCATCAAGCTGAAGCCCCGCTAGAGTGCCGGGAGCGAATGGCTCGTCCGGCGGTTTGAGCCAAGCGGTAAGATAACGTGCGTCGGAAAGGTCGGCGCGGGTCCAGGCTTCAGGGAGGACATCGGCTGCACAATTCAAAACAATCTCGTGAATGCTCGCGACTTCAGCTTCGGTTTGAACCACATGCGTCAGCCGCAGACTACGGAGAATTTCCTTCGCGATGGAACGGAGCTTTCCGCCGGAGTTCTTCCCGTGGCTGAGGTTCACTGGACAGTAGTAAGGAGTGGCGGAGACGAATACGTTGGCGTCCCATTTCCACGGGCCGAAGTCAGCGGCGGCGCCCAGGAAAACTGGCGTCACCAGCAGGTCAGGACGCCCGCCGCGTTGCCCGATGCGAAGTAACCGGCGCAGCGCGTCCGCTTCTGAAGCCAGAAAACCGTGCGGGCAATAGACCGACACGTGATCAATCAAGCCGTCGTTGTTCTCGTCCGTGGGCCAGAAGAAAGCGTGGTTGTGGCCCTTGATGCGCCGCTCGCCGGCGTCATCTCTCTCGCGTCCGCAGAGGTTGCGCGGGTGTTCGCCCGATTTTAGATGGCCATGCCAAGCGAGTGCGGCGGCGCGAAACTTGTCAGCGAAAAGGAGCGTGTCCGTGAGCGGCGGCAGCACGGGGCGGTTCACCGTGGCTGTGTTCAGGGCGAAGCGAACCAGGGTGATTGGCGTCTCGGCGCGTCTCGGTTGCAGAGTGATGCGGGGTTGCGGCAACTGGTGGATGGCGCGAGGAACGGCGTAATGAATCCATCGGCTTCCGATGGGACGTTCCAAGCCGTCTTTGATGTCTTCGCCACATGAGCGGAGGAGGCAACGGACGAGTGACAACCCTTCTGGTTCCTCAGCGAGGGCCTGTTTGAATGTCGCGAGTTGTGCTGGCGTGGCCTTCACCCACTTCTCCGATGTCTTGCCGGTCTTTTTCACCGTTTTCGTTTCAAAGATTTTGAAGTCGAGAGCAGAAAGCATCTCGACCGCCTCACCTCGCAAACCGTTATCGAGTGAAACCACGGGAGCCAGTTTCCGCTCCAAGGTGTAGTCCATATGCTCACGTCCCTCTGGCTTCGCGCCGGGTTCAAGGGCGAGGCAACACCAGTGGGACACATCCGGCTTTAGTCCGGGAGGGCGTTCCGTGTGGGCGGTTGCGTCGCACCACGACTCGGCGCGGCCAAAATAAGTGAGGCGTCGAAGCAGAGTTTGCAGGTCCGTGAAACGCTGGTCGTCAGCAGGCAGGTTCACTTCCACCCACTCAAAGACGATCGGCGTTTCCTTGCTCACCGTCGCGAACGTGTCGAAGACGGCGGAACCAGTGGCCCCTTGTTTCTTAGGGAGGAACTGCCGGGTGTGGCCTCCGCCAGTTCGCGGGAGCCAGATTTTGGGCAGCGCGGCGAGCATCGCCAGCACGTCCGCAAGCCGCGAAACGGGAAGCGGGTCGTTCGGAGCGTGTGCATCCGAAATCGTCGCATCCAGCGGCTCTGGCAGAGAGGTCAGACCCGTGCCCGCCGCTGCCACGAGCGCACGCAGCAATCGCCACGGCGAGGGAGGCCAGTCCACCTTGCCATCGCTGTGATGCGCGTGCCAGTGGTGCAGATGAGCACGCCCGGTAAGGAAGCGAATGGAGATATAAAGTGGCATTGGCTATTCGCTTGGTTCGTCAGCCTCCTCGTCATCAGCAGCCTTGCCGCCTTGAGCCTTTGCAAGCCACCGCGCTTCGTATGCTGAAATTGCATCTTCGACGAGTTTCGCCCGTTTGGCCTCATTGCTTCCACTGACACCCGATGGATTTTGTTTCCTCAAGTTGTTCTTATCCTCAGCAGTCCATTCACCCTTGAGGATCAGATAGAGCTTTGATTTCGGGTTGGGGTTCTTTTTGGTTGGCTTTGGCGTGACGTTGGTGACTTCGGCCTTCTCGACTGTGAAAGCGGGTGCGACAATGATGCTCCCTTTAAGGTCGTCTGGCACTTCGACCTTCCCTTCAATTGTGGGCACCCAGCGGACTCTGAGAACCGCTAAGTCCTCATTTAGAGTCTTGTCCTCCTTGAATTTACGTAGTGACCCGAAGGCATCAGTTAGGGTGCTTCCAAGGTCCGGCAGAGAATACTTATCCACTTTTTTGCCCGTCTTCGAATCGATGTAATAGGAATCCACGGATTCAGAGGTGAACTTACACTCCGTCCGCAATCCACCCACTCCAGCTTGCCCATCCACGAGCACGCGGCGAATTTTGTAAATCGCCCACGCCGTCAATGCGCGGACTATTTCAGGTGAAAGCCCGTAGTTGCGCAGGCGGTCAATATCCACCTGAAAGCACGCCTTCACCTTTGGCGACGTGAAATGTTGCTTTGGACCAATGACTGAACCATAGCCTTCGGATGCGCTTTGCCCGGCCTCTTTGTCGGTCGCCCACAAGACATCATCCCGCTTTTGAAAGCCATAGTTTGCAGGCGCTGGCTCGAATGCCTCAATGAATCCTGAGAGAACCCGTGTGAGACGCACTTTGCCACCGGCCAGGTTGGAGTCGTTAAACCAGATTCCGTGAAGCAGGCAGCCGGGGTCTATTTCTACTAAGGAAGACGCGACCTTTTTTAAAGGGACAAGGCGGTTTTCGCGCAATGTGAATTTGGTCTTCAGAACTTCCAGCAGAGATTTCCCCTTGTCCGCACCCTCGTTTTGGACGGGCGATTCAGCGATGTAAGGTGAGGCCAAACGATGCGCTTCAAGCGGGCTGGCGGTCAATGGCCGATTATCAGAATCAACAGCCAGAATGTAAGGAATGCCACGGCACTCGTCGTTGTAGCGGCCTACGCGATCGGCATCGTCTGCACCGTCCAACCAGCAGACTTTTTCCATGCGGTTCGCCATGGATTGCGGAGATTCAACGAGCAGCCATTGCTTCCCGTCAGCGCCGCGATAAAGCGCGGCTCCAAGGTCAGGGAAGTTGGTTGGTTGGAAACGTCCGCCGCCAAAGCCTTCCACTTTCAGGATGGCTTCGATGAAAAGACGCCCGATGTTGTCGATGCCGAGAGGGTCGGCGTTTTGTGTAGTGTTGCTCATAGTTTTAATTGTGTTGTGGTTTTATGCAAAGAGCTGCGAGGACGCCGGAGTGGCGAACCGGGATGAGAAGCAGCCCGGCCATGCGATGGCTGTCTTCGGTGGAGAGTGACCATTCTCCGCTAGTAAGAACGCTGTCCGGCACGATGGGCGGATAGCCTCTGGCGCGGAGCATTCGCGCTGCTGTTTGCATGGCCTCGGCACTGCGACCACCGAGCAGGAGATTGAGCAGGCGCAGCGGAGGATTGGGGAAAGGTTCGCGCCCGGTGCGGATGGCCGTTCCTTTTTCGCTCGGAAGCGCAGGGAGGCGTCCGCCGAGGAAGCACAGTTTGAGAAGGGCGTAGGCGCGCGGGAGAGCAAAGGCGGCTTCTCGCTCCTGCTTTTCGTGGGCAGAGAGACTGGTGTTTTCCCGGAGGCTGAGACGCGCCGTATCGTTCCCGTCAAACCAGACGCCGGATTGGGCCAGTGTCGGCGTGGTGTCGTGGGTGGCCTGCCACGCATCGAGCCTAGATTGCTCCGGCTCAACACCAAAATCCACGAGGGCCAGTGCGCGGATGAGTTCGGCGAGACAGGATTCATCGAGTTCGCAGTTCCACAGCCGCAGTAAGTCGCCGAACGACGCGGGATAAAAACTCACGAGCGGCAGCCCTTCGCCTTTTTTGCTTTGAGCATCCACCAAGCGGCGGCGAAGCGCCGCGGCGAGATTGGCGAGCAAGGAAGCGCCTTCGGACCACACCTGCGAACGGGATAGCTCTGCCCAAGTCCACCGGTTTCCGGTGCGGGCCACCGGGACAAGATTTGTGAGCAGCGGACCTACGGATGGCTCCCTTGATTTTTTCGATTCGCCCCACGGCAGAAGCGAGGCGACGGCGCGGGCAAGACGGAATTCGACAGGGTGTCGTTCGGGAGTCAGCATCGCCCATGCGCGTTTCAACGGAGGTGGCAGCGGGGCATTCGGATTCGTTGGCGCGGTTGCATTCTCGCCGCGACCGCGCCGCACCCGACCTTTGGTGACGGCAAATTCTCGAATGAGATTTCCGAGGGCTACGTTGATTTCAACCAGTCCATCGTTACCGCTTCCAGCTTGCGCCGCTAATACCGCTTTGAAGCGAGCGGAGTCGTAGGCTGACCATGCAGCGGTCAAGCGTGCTGGGTGGTTATGTCCGACGCCGGGATGAACGCCAGAACGCCAGCCGAAGGAGTCATCGAAATCGAGCAGTTCTTCCAAAAGGACAAGACTCGGAAGCCGTGTGACTGGAAAGATTCCGAGCGGGATGGCGAGGGGAGCGGTTTGATCTTTCTTACCGTAGCTGCCACTTCGCCGAAATAACCCATAGCGGAGAAAGGCTTTGATGCCCCGGTCGCAGCCAAAGCGGGCCACCGCGAGGGCAAACTGGGCGGCCTTTTTCACGGAACGCCCGGCCACTTGAAACCGGCCTTCGCTGAGAAGGCTGCGGAGCACAGAAATGTCCAGCGGGCTGTCCCAGAGCGGGCACCAGATTTCGCCTGAGCTGATTGATTTGTCGGATTCAGCAAGTTCCCTCATTCCGATGGAATGCGCTCCGCCGAGGGAGCTTTCGCAATAAAAAGGGAATGCGGCGCTTCCGCGTTCGACGCCCAAGCGCCGTGTGACCGCAGAACGGAAGAACAGCAGACCCTCCATGAGCAGGATGAAATCCCACGGATTGGCCCGCGTCTGGGCGTCGAACGTCTGGCCGATGTTGGGGTCGCCTCGGAAGCCGGGGTAAAACAAACCGGCGAGCGACGAGGTTTCCAAAAGATCGCACATGGATTTGCCCGTAAGGGAACATTCCAGCCGGCGACGCCCGCGCTCCGGATTCGTGACGAACGAATCAACCAAGTAGCCCTGCTGGCGCACGATGTAGTTTCCACTGCCCTCCGCTCCACCTTTTGCAAACAGAGGGAACCAGTCTTTGGTGAGGTTCTTGTCCTTCGGTCGCGGCGCACCCACCGCGTCGAGCCAGTCGAGTGCTGAACTTCGTGCCCGATTGCGAAGCCTCGTAATCATGGAGCCGATGTCGTCTTTGTGGAATAACTCCACCCATTTCGTCACGGTAGAATCTGCGGCGGGAACTTCGAGCGATTGAGTGGCCGAACCGGCGACCTGGGCCACGAGAGCCGAGGCTTCTCGAAAGCGATTTGTTCGTGGCTTGTTATTATCTTGTAGCAACGCTTTCAACGCCACGCCTCCGGCGTCTCGCTTGCCTCCTTTGCCCCAACCAGTGTTTGCCAGCCACGGCGCAACGAAAGCTGAATAGCTGCACGTTTCGTGAAGCCAGTCGCAAAGGTCTTCTACCGTTGCGAACTTGGCTGTGCTCAGGCGAAAAGCCCCCGCCTCCCACCAACCGCGAGCCGTGGGATCGGCCTGTTCCGCGACGAGGCGAAAGACGCCGAGGGCCTTGAGGTAGTTGCCCAATGGTTCCGAGGAACAGCCGTGAAGTGTCAGGATGGGCATGGCGTTCAGGTATTGGCTGGATTGTTCTCAGCACGCTTGGAGGCACGCTGGTCGGCAACGCGAAGAATGGCTTCATACCAAGCAAGACGGAAGGGACCGTGTGCGGCAAGCAGTGTGCCGGTGCGCTCACGCCATGATGGACCGGAGGCGAAGGACAGGCCGAGATCCATCACATCTAGGTGAAGAGCAACTGCGGGCGCGAGAACTTGGGATGAAGTGAAGTCGAGTCCGGGAAGCGCAACATCTGGCAGCAAATCCCCCTCCCGGACACCGCGCGCTTGCCGCGTCTCCGGCGGGCAAGGCCAAGGAACGTCCTCGCGCAAATCATCCGGTGAACTGCGGAGAGAGAGACGCACTTTCCCATGATGAGCGGCCACGAGATAAATGAGGAGGTTGAATTGAGGCACGGTCAACGCTGCGATTTCGGCGGCGAGTGCGGAATCAGCGAGTGGCGTGCAAGGCTTACTTGGAACGGAACCAAACGCGGCTCTCAGTTCCTCGTCCGGCCACGCAAGGGCTGGATGATTGGGCTGGTGACGGCGAAGAAGTTCCAGAATCGCAAGGCCGCTGGCGAGTTCATGGCGGAAGCCGACGCGGCGTGCGTCCCGCTCGGCTTCGGGTGTTGAGTCGAGTTGCGGGCGAAGTTTGTCGCGACGCCAGCAATGGTCGGGAGCCTTGGCTGGGAGGGCATCAGGAACCACGGCCACAGCCTTCGCCAGGTCCTCTGGTTTAACCTTCTGCTTGAAGGCGGCGTGCGCCTTTCCCCAGTCATGGAGTCGTCCAGCGAGGGGAAAAACGGCACGCGCATCTTCGTTGGCATCTGAGTTTGGAAGGAGAAGGGCGAGGGAGGTGTGCAATTCTTCGCAGACCTCGCGGGAATGGTGGAGAATAGTTCGCCACGCTCCATTCTGACCGGAATTGCTGCTGCCATTTGCCCCCTCGAAATCGTCTCCCATGCCAGCGGTGTTTTCATCTTCCGCATTGGGGATTGCAGGCGGCGGAACCGGTTGTTTCCAAGGTCCGATGTCGAAATCACAATCCTCCGCGCGCCCGGTCCAACCTTTCTCTGGGTCGTATCCGCCGCACGATTGCTCAAGCAGGAACACCTGGCCGGGAAAAATGCGCTCCGCATCGCCGCGATTGAGGCGGGTCCATCCATCGCGGTAATCCCACCGCCAGATGCGCCCCCGTGTCTTCTGCGCGAAGTCTCGGAACCCGGAATCCCGACTGAATACTGGCACAGGACAAAGCTCTGCATGTTCAGGCTGCCAAGCCTTGGCTTTGGGCGGATTTTTGCCCTTCGGAATCATTGAGCAATCGCGCCAGAATGCAGTGATGTCGTGTTCTTCGCCGTCGCGGACATAGCGGGAAATGTCGATGTCAGCTCCGGTGAGGTCTGGAGTTGTATCGAAAAGGCCGAGGAAGTCGCTTACTTGGGGAACGAATCGTGGAGCGTAGGGAAGAAGTTGCTGGGCAGCTTCCGTCGAAAGTTTTCCTCGGTGAGCGCGGAAACCGGCCAGGGATACATCTGTGAGTGATTTGAACTGTTCTTTAACCGCAGCAAGTTCTTCTTCGGAATACGGCAACGTATCTTTGGTCAAATCCAGCCAATAGACATCTGCTTTTGGATCGCCAGGGTATCTCGCAGCCCGCCCACAACGCTGAATGAACGACGGCCACGGACAGATTTCTGAAAAAAGGACGCGCGAAGTGATGTCCAAGCCAGCCTCGATGACCTGAGTTGCGATGATGAAATTCGCGTCCTTGACCTTTGATGTCCATGCCTTCCGCTCGCGATGCCTGAAGCGTGAATGAAGGAGAAGCGGTTTATCGTCCTTTAATTTTGCGGCCAAGGCGCATGCTCTTCTCACCGTGTTCATGATGACCAAAGTTTTGCCGCCGTGTTCGGCCATTCGCTTCTTCACTGCCGCCGCCACATCGGCGATATATTTGTCCTCCTTGTCGGCCTTCAGTCCGCCTCGGCTTTGGGATGGAAGATTTTGGTGTCCGGTTGAAGCAGTTTCTTGAAACGTCTTGCTGTATCAGACTGCCCCTTCGTATCCTCATTCCAAAGCAGCTTCGTCTGCTCATCTGAATCATTGCAAACGCCCGCAATCGAAGGGACGAAATCCACGGCAGATTCAAGCCACTCTTTTTCGAGTGTCGCACTCATCCACCACGAAGCCGTTGCGATTGCGGGCTTCATGCCGCTGCAATCCCGCCATGACTGAAGTTGTAGGCTGGTCGCAAAACCGGTGCTCATCAACTGCACCTCATCGAACACCCAAAGGCAGTCGTTGTTCAGAAGTGCAAAATCCTTGGGCCATCGCGCACGACCCGCAGCGTAGCCCCGATTGAGCGCACGGCTGAGGAGCATGTCCTGCGTGCCGATAAGGATGGCGTTTTCCTCGGGGTAAATGTCCCATTCACCTGCGTCCTCTCCACCCATGAGGATGTGAACGCCAACTTTGCCTGCTCGGTTTGCGGGTTTGTCATCCCACAACAGCCCGTGAGCAGTGAGCCACTTTTTGACTTCTGCATCGGTCTGCTCTACGAGCGTCCGCATTGGCAGGCAATAAACGAGACGGCGCGGCCAAGTTTTGCGATGCGTAGCATCAGACTGGACAACACGATTCCAAAGCCATGCGAGCACCACGGCGGCGGTTTTGCCGAGACCGGTTGGGATGTTGATCAGTTGAGAACGGCAGGTCGTGCCGCCGCGAAGAGAGTCTGGCTGGTCAGGATCTGCATCCGGGCCGCAGGCAAGGCGACATTGGTAGCCGTAGGGCGGCGTAGGCGGTGTAGGCGGTGTGTTGCCCGTGGCGGCTTGAAAAAAGCCGTCGAATTGAGGCGGGATCACAACTCACCGCCTTCTTGACATGTTGATGCAAGTTGCCTGGTCATGGACTGCCTTCATTAATTTGGCGTCACGCCAAGGCCAGATCCGCACTGCATCTTCCTTGGCGGGTTTCATATTTGTATCAAACCCATACCCGAAGGCGAGCCTGAAAGCGTGCGCGTTTGGATGGTTTGGACGCTTCGGCTGGGATGTTTGCTGACGGGAACGGAGTGTTTCCAACATGAAGCGTCTAGCGGAATGGGGGAAGAAGCGGAGGGGCCGGCGACAAGCTCCCAACGGAAGCGCCACGCGACTGCGTGGTTCTCAAGCCGGAACGAACGCGCGCGGAGCAGAGTGAACGCACGGGCGGCGGGGTGCGATCACGGCGCGGAGAGCGCGCTGGTTCCGGCTGATTTCCGGCGATGCCGGAATGGTGAAGTCAGCGCCAGACGAAATGACCAATCAAAAGGCCGATGCCGCACGCGGCCAGTAACAACAATCCTGTGAAAACCAATTGTTGGAGGTCCCAGTATTGGTTCATCGCCCCCAAGGCAGTGTCGAGTTTACGGCGTTCCGTCTCGAACTGCTGATGCGCCCGATGCCATTCCACCGCACCAGTCCGCAAGTCGCCTTCCATCAATTTTGCCACGGCTCTGACTTCGGCCAGTTGCGAGCGTAATGTTTCTACGGACTCTCCTGCCTGCCGTGCTTGCGCGGTCTGAGATTTCTCCAAGGCTTGCAACTTTGCTTCGGTCGCTTCCTCGAAGCTTTTCACAAAACCAATGATGTGCTGCCGGTGCTCGCTGAATGTCCGCTCCAAGATTTCCCGTGACTGGTCAACTGACCGGGGCACGCTGGCAGCCGCCCGCCATTGCACCCGCGTCAGCAACGCAAATTGCACCGGAAAACCATTCTCGTCCCCGTCACTCCATTCGGCCATCATCTTCCGAACTAGCTTGGCTTCATCGGCGGACAGGTCTTTGCACAATAAATCGAAACAGGTGTCGTCCATACGTCATTCTCCAAAGTTCAATTGCGGTTGCGGTTCGGCTTTCGCTTTTTCCTTTGCGGGCGCGGATTTTTCTTTGGGGACAAACTCCGTCGGCAATAACAAATCCGCGACGGCGTCGTATTGCCTGAATAATTTCTGCATCGCCCATTGGATTTCACCCGCCAGCAACCGTTCCAAATGACCGGCTTCAACGTGCGATAATTCGGCGAAGCTCAAGCCGCGCTTGGCGATGGCCTCGGCTTTTTCAATCGCCAGCAGCGTGGTCGGCGTGACCGCAGGCAACGTCACGGATTTCGCACCAAATTCCATCAACTGTTTTTCCAATTGCGAGCCTTTGAATAAATCGCCGCGTGCTTTGGCGGGATTGTGGACGATTACATAATCCACGCGGTCGCCCGCGTAGAAAAATAATCTGCCCGCATTGGTCATGCTTTCCGTGTCGTCAGTGGGGAACAGAAAAAATGTCAGCCGCACGCCTTGTTCGGCGCACACGTCCAGCACTTGCAATTCCTCCAATGCGCCCAAGATCAGCGCGTCAGCCTGGGCGCGGGTGTCTATGACGTGGACCGGGGCGGAATCTTTCAGCACGCGCCGGAACAAACTTAGCAGCGCTGTTTTGCTCTCCTGCTCGTTGCCAAGCTGATACGAACGGACCGCTTCACGATGCCGATGGGCAAAAGTGTGATGCCGGTCGTCGAGGTCGGAGCCGTTCCATGGCACGCCGAGCTTGTCGAGCCAGGCGGTGCGGAATTCGGCTTCAAAACTTTTGCCGAGATTGCCTTTGGATTGGGGATTGAGGTGGATGCGTCGAGTTGTGTTCATATATTTGTTGGATCGTTTAATTTCATGTCTTCGGGATTTGGCCGGCGAACCTCGCGTGGTGGCGGAGTTGCGGCCAAAATTGGTTTCCGTGCCGGTGCCGGTGCGATGCCGGTTGGAGTGGTAGTCGTTTTCGACACAGATGGCGTTTCTTCCCAGTGTGTTTGCGCCCGGCGGTGAAGATAACGCCGATAAAATTGATGAATGCCCTGTGCGGTGATGGCGCAGCCTTTTTCGCTGGAAAGCAGGGCGGCAATTTCCTGCCAGGTCATGCGCCGCTGGCGTTGTTCACGAATGAATTCCACGAATGGTTCAACACGGCTGTGAAAAGCTCGCCCGCCGCCGAAGTGTTTGCGTTTCGCCGCCCCGCCATCGTTGATGATGTCTGGATTCATCAACGCAAAGTTTAGGGTGTTTCGCACCAAAGCGGTTAGCGGATACTCGGCGGATTAAACGGCAAAGGTGGATGATTAGGCCGGATAGTGTCGGTGATGAAGTTTTCGGGCGTTGAATTCCGTTGACGCGACGTGTTGAATCGCGTTTAGCCGCGTTGAAATCGTCAACGCCCGGCAACGAATTTCAACGCCTGATTTTTTTTGGGCCGGATTCCGAAGCGAATGCTTCGGGGATGGTGTCTAACAAAATGAACGGCTTTCCAATTCCAGAAAGCCGCCAAGAATCATATTTGACTGAACGTCATGAAATCCAGCACTGATGTGCAAATGCCCAAGCACTGAACGAGCGTTCCTGAAACCAGAAGCGGAACGGAGCAGGTCGGGAGTGGCATGAACGGACGATGGCGCGTTGAGCGTGGTTTCAGGAACGCTCGTTGAGTGCGCCTCTATCTAGGTATGCCATGAGGTGATTTGTCTGGCCGGTTCTTAGGAACAAGGAAAGCCGGGCAGTCAAAGCGCCGAACTCGGTATGAAATGAGTCATCGAATAGCGTATAGCAAATATGAGATGTGGACTGTGGATGTTCACCCATCTTGGGATGTGCATGTTGACTTCAGTTTCGGTGAATGCCGCGCCGGTTTGAAAATGCGGTGAAAACGCCGATTTGAAAATGCAGATGGATTCTTCGGATGCGGGCGCCGAAATGACGGCTTGATTTCGCCAATCGCCTGCGAGATGGGAATCGAGGAGCTTCTGTAGAATCCTTACGGCGAGAGCACCAGCCGGTAAAACCGTTGCGGGCCGTTCGTGACGGAGTCTGTAGTGCTGAGCGTCGTTCCGGTTGCGTGAAATGGGCTGCCCAGATTGGTCCAATTGCTCGAACTCAAGTCGGAATTGTACTGCAACTTATACGACCCACCAGCCTCCGTGCTCCAAGTCAGATTAAGCATGTTGTTGACAAGGGTCACGGCTTGAAACTCCGGCACAATGGTCAGCCGGAAAACGGTCCCGGCTCCACCAAGGCCGCCGCTGAAGGTCGTGCCATAGAAACTGCCGTC
>PLIU01000081.1 GCA_003140095.1 Verrucomicrobiales bacterium
AGGGTCGAATCCGTCAAGTCGGGATAGTCCGCCCGGAGGACCGTAAGCCGAAAGAAAATCCACCGACGAAGAAGACGGAGCAGGAAGAAGACAACAATTTCAAATCGGCGTTTTCACTCCGTTTTCAGATTGGCTCTGTCAGTGCGACATCGCCCTGGTCTTAGATTTTGGGATAGAATGTCGATTATCCCACCAAACAACCATGTTTGGATTGATAGTCAAATCCTGAAACCAGAGATGCAGACTCCGAGCGTGTTTCCTAAGCGCATTCCCGTGGCGAAGCGAGCGCGGTCAATGTGGAGGCGAAGGGCAGCAGGGCGCACTACATTGACGGCGCGAGCGAGCCATATAATGGGGGCGCGAGGCACGCTCCGGTTCTGCAAGTGCGAATAGCACCCTCGCCAAAAGGAAATCCAGATCGTCAATCTGGTCGAGGTGCTCGCGAAGCGCGTCGTAGGCGTAGATGGTGAAATAGACGGAAACGACCGAGAGCCGCGATCCGAAGCGAATCCTGGCCTTGAGGTAATCCGCACCGACACTGCGCTTGTGGTTGTGCCTGATTCCTGAATTGGTCGCCGGATTTGGCATAAGCTTTCGCCATGATGCCGGAAACAGTCCACCAGTTCAAACTGAGTGATGGCGCTTAATGGCAATTATCGAGCAACGCACAAACCGATGGCAACACCGATGGCCAGCACTCCGGCCAACGCGAGTCCGAACCAAACCCAATCGCGCCTATTTGTGTGAGCTTCCAAATCGTTGCGCGCTTTTTCCAACATCTGGCGCTCGGCCTCGAAATCAGCACGGGACTGTTTCCATGCGATGCTGCCTTCTTCCAGTTCGGCTTTAATTCGTTTACCTACGGTTTCAGCATTTGCCAGCGCCGAGCGCATTTCAGCCAACGTGAAGTGTGTGTTTTTGTCGTGTTTGGTCACGACGGTTTCCACCGCCTTCAACTTGCTGGCAATCGCTTCTTCAAAGCCTGAAACCAAGTGGATGATTTCCTGACGGTGTTCAACGAAATCCGCTGTGAACTGCTCGCGGGCTTTCGAAACCAACAATGGAATTTTGGCTGCCGCGCGCCATTGCACACGCGTCAGCAATGCCAGTTGCACCGGAAATCCATTTTCGTCCCCGTCACTCCACTCGGTCATCATCTTCCGAAATAGCTTGGCTTCGTCGGCGGCCATATCTTTGCACAACAAATCGAAACAGGTGTCGTCCATACGTCATTCTCCAAAATTCAATTGTGGCTGTGGCTCGGCCTGCGTTTTCTCCTTTGCTGGCGCGGATTTTTCTTTGGAAACAAATTCTGTGGGCAACAACAAATCCCCAATCGAGTCGTATTGTCGGAACAATTTCTGCATGGCCCATTGAATTTCACCCGCCAGAAGCCGCTCCAAGTGACCCGCTTCGACATGCGACAATTCCGCGAAACTCAAGCCGCGCTTGGCGATGGCCTCGGCCTTTTCGATCGCCAGCAGCGTGGTCGGCGTCATGGCCGGCAACGTCACGGACTTCGCGCCGAATTCCATCAACTGCTTTTCCAGTTGCGAACCTCTGAATAAGTCGCCGCGTGCCTTGGCGGGATTGTGGACAATGACATAATCCACCCGGTCGCCCGCGTAGAAAAAAAGTCTGCCCGCGTTGGTCATACTTTCCGTGTCGTCGGTTGGAAATAAGAAAAATGTCAGCCTGACGCCCTGTTCGGCACACACATCGAGCACTTGCAATTCCTCCAATGCGCCCAAGATGAGCGCATCGGCCTGGGCGCGGGTGTCAATGACGTGAACGGGGGCGGAATCTTTCAGAACGCGCCGGAACAGACCTAACAAGGCCGTTTTGCTCTCCTGCTCGTTACCAAGATGATAGGAGCGGACGGCTTGGGGATGACGATGGGCGAATGTGTGATGCCGGTCGTCGAGATCGGAGCCGTTCCACAGGACACCGAGCTTGTCGAGCCAGGCGGTGCGGAATTCGGCTTCAAAACTTTTGCCGAGATTGCCTTTGGATTGGGGGTTGAGGTGGATACGTCGAGTGGTGTTCATATATTTGTCGGGTCGTTGAGTTTCATGTCTTCGGGATTTGGCCGGCGAACCTCACGCGGTTGCGGAGTTGCGGCCAAAATCGGTTTTCGTGCCGGTGCTGGTGCGATGCCATTTGGGGCAGTGGTCGCTTTCGACACAGATGACGTTTCTTCCCAATGCGTTTGCGCCCGGCGGTGAAGGTAACGCCAATAAAATTGATGAATGCCCTGGGCAGTGATGGCGCAGCCTTTTTCGCTGGAAAGCAGGGCGGCAATTTCCTGCCAGGTCATGCGCCGCTGGCGTTGTTCACGGATGAATTCCACGAATGGTTCAACACGGCTGTGAAAAGCTCGCCCGCCGCCGCAGTGTTGGCGCTTCGCCGGCCCGCCACAGTTGATGATGTCTGGATTCATCAACGCAAAGTTTAGGGTGTTTCGCACCAAAGCGGTAAGCGGATACTCGGCGGATTAAACGGCAAAGGTGGATGATTAGGCCGGATAGTGCCGGTGATGAAGTTTTCGGGCGTTGAATTCCGTTGACGCAACATGTTGAATCGCGTTGAGCGGCGTTGACCACGGATGTTGAAAGGCGTTTAGCCGTGTTGAAATCATCAACGCACATCAACGGAATTCAACGCCAGCTTTTTCTGGTGCCGGTTTCCGAAGCGAATGCTTCGGGGATGGTGTCTCGCAAAAATCAAGGCTTTCACGTTTCAGAAAGCCTTCAGAATCGCGTTCGGCTGAACGTATCAAATTGGATGATGATGGGCGCACTGAATGGGCGTTCTGAAACCGGCAGCGAAACGGAGCAGGTCGGGAGTGGCATAAACGGACGACGGCGGAGTGGAGCGCGGTTTTAG
>PLIU01000442.1 GCA_003140095.1 Verrucomicrobiales bacterium
TATTTACGGATAAGCTCTAAGAGTCAGCTGCTCTGGCCAACTCAGCTACCGAGGCAACCCTTGTCCCAATCCCTTATGTCGCACGTGGTGGGAGCAAAGGAGCCATGCAAAAACTAATTTGGCTTTTCTTGAAGAGCATATCAGAAAAATCCGGGGCAGAAATATAAGACGCCCCGCCCCCCTTTGTTGAGCGAAGCGGGCCACTTTCATTTTTCTGCCCCCATTTTTCTGTCTATCTTCTTGAGGCATTAGCCCAAATCCTCCCTAACTGAATTAACGCACGCGCTGCGCCTGAATGCTTCAATAGGAATGATATGTCCTGAAAGAAGCGGTCGGCGGGGCGCCGCCCGCGACACGCGGGGGCGCGTGTGCTCCCCAAGCTGACGAACCCAAAAGGTCAATATAATTTGCGATAAAGGTTATTTCTTTTCAAGATAATGGAACATTATTTCATTATTTTCAAAATAATCCTGGCGGCGGCGTGTGTTATGTGGTATGATGTTGGTTGAGGTTTCGTGAAGGGGATGGCGGCATAGATGGATAATTTCGCGTATTTCCGGGTTTTCCAATTCGGGGATGTTCGAGGAAATTCGAGAACTCGGCCAAAACGGATTTGTTGTAAGTCGTTTATTATGAATGGCGCCTCAGAGCCGGCCTCTTGACACCCTCGCCCACCATCTGGCATCATGAGTGAGACCAGCAATCTATTCTCCCTCACCCGCGCTGCATCTATAAGCCAGCGGCGCGGCAAAAGCAAGTTCATACCAAAAACCTTGAGACGGAGTAATTACCTATGAGCAATGAAATGGATCGTCGAGAGTTCTTGAAAAGGTCATCTGCTTCCGTCGCGGGAATGGCGATGGCGGGAGCTGCTTTCGCAGGGCCAGCTTCCTCGGCCGCGATCAAGCTGGGCTTTGTTGGCATCGGAGGCCGTGGCTCCTACCATCTTGATTGCGCGTTGGGAATGGAAGGCGTGGAGGTGGCCGCCCTGTGCGATATTGACGACCAAGCGCTGTACCATGCCAAGCGATGGGTGGAGGAGGCCGGTCAACCGACGCCGCATCTCTATGGCGAAAGCCGGACGGCATTCAGGCAACTGTGTGAACAGGAAACGCTGGATTGCGTTATCTGCTGCACGCCTTGGGAGTACCATGCGCCGGTGTGCGTGGCGGCCATGAAAAATGGCAAGAACGCCGTCAGCGAAGTCCCGATCGTCATCACGCTGGAGGAAGCGTGGGAAGTGGTTGAGACCCACGAGAAGACGGGCAAATGGGCGACGTTGGGGCTGGAAGGGTATGGCAACCTCACGCTCATGAACATGGTGCGCAAGGGAATCCTGGGCGAGGTCCTGCACGCTGAAGGCGGGTATGTGCATGATCTGAGGATGGTCCAATACAATCCGCTCGAGGAACCTTGGCGGCTGAACCATTCGCTCACGCGCAACGGGAACTTGTATCCGGACCACCCGATGGCGCGCATCTTGCGCCTGCTGGACATCAACCACGGGGATAGATTTGACTCTTTGGTTTCCATGAGCACGAAGTCCCTTTCGCTGGCCCGGTACGCCCACCTCAAATACGGGGAAAATGGTCCTTACGCAAACGCGAAGTTCGCCCAGGGCGACGTCAATGTGACGCTGCTGCATACGGCCGGCGGGAAAGTCTGCACGCTCAATTTCGATACCAGCACTCCGCATCCGCGCGAGTTCTTCCGACTCCAGTGCGTGAAAGGGGTTTACCAGACGGGCGTGAGCCTGCCGGCCCCAAGGAACCCGGAGACTGCGGCCAGTCAAGCGGCTGAGGCGACGCGAAGCCGCGGCGAAGGCACGGGTGGAATGCTCTACATCGAGGGGAGATCGCCAGAGGAGGATTTATGGGAGTCGGCAGAGCCTTATTTCAAGGAGTTTGAGCATCCTTTCTTGAAGAGCTACGCCCCCAAAGCGCGAAAGGCCGCTTTGCGCGGACACGGCGGTGGCGGCACTTTCACTCCGGTTAACTGGGAACGGTTGGTGACCGCGCTGCGCGGCGGCACGATGCCGGATTGGGACGTTTTCGACTCCGTCACCAGCAGTTCGATCTCTCCTCTGTCGGAAAAGTCAGTTGCGGGCGGCAGCGCTCCGGTGCCATTTCCTGATTTCACCAAAGGGAAATGGCAGAGCGCCAAGCCGTACGATGTCGTTTAGAGGGCTGCCGTTCACCTTTAGAAAACAAAATGCACGATCAACGCGTATGGTAATGAAGGTTCAGATGCTCTGACCAACTGAGCTACCGAGGCAATCCTTGTTCAAATTATCAGTGTCGCGCCGGTTTCACGGTGTCCGGGGCTTTGCGATGAATTCCACGAACCGACTTTTGCGCGCGCCGAACGTGCAATTCAGGCGCACCGCATCCGCCGGCACGGCCAGGGCGAATTCCCCCGATTGCGAAAACCCGTTGGAAGCGTTAGGGACGGAATTGCAATTGACCCTGGAGTTACTTTGTGGCATGGTGTTTCTAAAGCTCCATGAGGATGTCAACCAACTCGATTGCGAGGCGCGAGATTAGCTGGGCTGCTCCCTTAGTAAGAATTCTCACTTGGTTGGCTGTGGCTTTATTCATGGTAGTTTTTTTGCTCGCTCCCCGAGGAATAACTGTTCCTTGGAATGTGTATCTCGCGGGCTTCGGCCCGATTATCATTGTCGATCTGGCTTCTATGATCGGTTTCGTCGTATGTCGCCTGAAACGGCGCACAATTTCGTTCGCGTATCTATTTATTTCGCTTGGCGTGATCGTTGGTGTCTGGTACGTTACTTGGTTTGAGCTTCGGCTGAGATGGTATGAGGTGTTTCGCTGAGAACCTAACTAACAAAGGGGAAACAGGGCGCAAGCTGGCATCCAGCGACTTACCAGGCGCTTGTCGAGGCGAAGCGCTCGCGTGTTGGCATTCCACCTTCGTCAAGACTTCCGCCTTCGTTAAAACTATGGCGGACAAGACGACGGGACAGATCCTCCTTCGCTGAAGCTATGGAGGGACGGGCAACACGGGAACGCGCGGCGGGGAAAGCCGCTATAGTTCACTTGCCATGACCGCAATAGCGGCCTTGCATCTTAAGCTTCGTGAAGGCATACTGATTGCATGAGCGACAAAGAGCTTGTCTTGTGGGGCACGCGGCCTACAGGATACCCCCAAAATTCCAGCCCTTTGCAGGGGCGGTCCCCCGACCGGGCGGGTTTTCAGAAAGGTTCTGACACTGATGACTCTTGCTACACTGATCGCGCTAACGGAAAGAGATTTTTGGCGGGACGCCAAAAAATGCGGTCGAGACGACCGCGCTCTCCTAAATGCTGAAGAATTAGATTAAGGCGGCGGCGTATATTACGTCGATGGGCGCGACCCTGGAGCCGTGGCAGTTCTGCAACCGGGCAACGGTGGCGTTGGAGCCGCTGGCGATATCGCAGCAAGCGAAACCGAAAACCGTGCCGGCCAGTTGCCTGCCTTCAGTAGTGTTGGCGGTGACGGCTCGACGCGGGGTGTTGGCGTTGAGAAGCCCACTGGACTTGGCGGCGGCCCGGATGGCTTGGGCGTCGCCGGGCACGGATTATGGGCCGGTATTATCATTTATTTCCATTATGTTAAAAATAAGTTTCGCAGCGCGAGGGGGTTTCGTGCAGACATTTGCCGGGATATGCCAGCATCTACGGAATTGATGGGTATTTCCGCGTATTTCCAATATTAGGATGTTCGAGGAATTTCGAGAACTCGGCCAAAAAAAGGCGGGGCAGTTTTGGATGGGGGCATTCCGCCGGCGATCCGCCTTCGCTGAAGCGTCCGCTTCCGCCAAGGCTTCCGCCTTCGCCAAGGCTTCGGCGGACAAGGACGCAAGGACAACCGCGCTCCCGAAGACGTCGCCTTTGATTGGGCCGGGAGGATTTACTGACGAATAGTGCTTGCGCCGAGCGGCTCCATGATTACAGTGCTCTCACATGTGGAGCCGCCGGACGGCGGCTCTGGCGTCGCAACAGATTGACATTTTATTTGTGAAGCTTTTTTCCGGCACTTCCAATCCATTGCTGGCCAAGAATATCGCCGCTTACATCGGCATGGAATTGGGCAAATGCACGGTGTCGTCTTTTCCCGACGGGGAGACGTTCGTCAAGATTGAGGAAAATGTCCGGGGGGAGGACGTGTTTATCGTGCAATCGACGTGCCCGCCGACCAACCACAATTTGATGGAGTTGTTCATCATGATGGACGCGGTGCGGCGGGCCAGCGC
>PLIU01000018.1 GCA_003140095.1 Verrucomicrobiales bacterium
CACAGAAGACCAATCAGATCAAAGTGCCGGTAGCCATCACGGTCTTTCCGCACGAGATCTATCGCGCACCGGAAACCTGGTCACGGCAAGCCTATCCGTCGCTGTACTACTTCCATGAGGCCGCCAAGGGCGGTCACTTCGCGGCCTGGGAACAGCCGGAACTATTCACTGAAGAGATGCGGGCGGCGTTCAGGTCACTTCGCGGCCCTCAGGTCACGGCGGCAAATCAATGAACGGCTAACGGTCCTGCCGCACGCGAATGCGCGGCGGGACCACCGGCGCGGAAGCCCAAAAATGTCCCAGGAAATCAATCATCTATGAAAACTCAAGCACAAATGGAACGCACCCCAATCGTCGTTCCACAGCGACGTATCGCCGCACCCCTCGCCGTGGCGTTGCTCGTCTTCGCATCTGGCGTCATTTCAGGGCTAGCCGACGATGGGTCAGGAGCAACTGTCGCTTCAACCCCTCAACTGTCGGGTCCTCTAATTTCAGTGTTAGAGACGCCGCAGTGGCTGAACACCAAGCCACTCCAACCCGAAGACCTGCGAGAGAAGGTCGTTCTGGTGAATTTCTGGACATATTCCTGCATCAACTCCCTGCGCCCACTGCCAAACCTGAAAGGTTGGGCTGCAAAATATAAGGATGCGGGATTGGTTGTGATTGGTGTGCATACACCCGAATTCTCATTCGAAAGAGACCCTACGAACGTAAGCAATGCCTTGCACCAATTGCAGGTTACCTTTCCTGTCGCCATTGACAGCAATTTCAGGATTTGGAACGCATTCGGCAATAAATACTGGCCGGCGCAATATTTCATAGATAAGAGAGGGCAAATCCGTGATCACCACTTCGGGGAGGGCAATTATGGCGAGTCCGAGCATTTTATTCAGGAACTTCTGAAGGAGAATGGAGCCGCCGGCTCGGATTTGAGCACGCTGCGCATTTCCGGCGACGGTGTCGAGGCAGGCCCAAGCGGAGATGTGGAGTCTCCCGAAACGTACATTGGCTACCGCCTCACCGAGCGTTTCGCATCGCCCGAACGTTTGGCGCACGATTCACAAAGGGCTTATAGCCCACCCGTGAGACCCGCTTTGAACCAATGGGGATTGGGTGGATCGTGGAATGATGGGCCCGAGAGCGCCGTGCTTCAGACCGCGCCGGGCAAGATCGTCTTCCGATTCCATAGCCGCGACCTGCATTTGGTGTTAGGTCCGACGAAAGACGGAAAGCCCATTCGCTTCAAGGTGAGCGTGGAGGGTTCCGCGCCCGGCGACAATTGTGGGTCTGATTGCGCCGTTGATGGCACAGGCAAGGTTCAAGAGCCTCGTCTCTATCAACTCATCCGGCAAAAGGATCAAATTGAAGACCGGACTTTTGAGATCGAATTCCTCGATCCCGGCGTCCAAGTCTTTGCGTTCACCTTTGGATGAGCTGGACATTTTGTCCGGATCGCGCTGCCAGTTCAGTTTCCGTGACAAAGTATCGCGAGCGGTGGAGTGGGGCGCCAGGTTGCCCTGACAAAAATCACGGCATTTTGCCAGGTGTTGTAGGCTCTGAGGCATGCTTGTGAGGCTCCTGCGTAACAATGTTCTGAACCTGCTGTGTGGCCCATTCCGTGAGAGAAGGCAACATCACCTGGGCCTGTTTCGCGTGCGCGCGGTGGGTTGCGTTGCTCTGATGTCCGAGGGATTCCTGAGCAAACCGCTCCGGATACTCGCAGCTTTCCGTGGTGGATTGTTTCGTCGCTCTTTCACTCGTTATTGCCCGGCGTGTAAAAGTGACAACGCCGGCGATGCGGAAGTTTGCCGACGCTCGTCTCCGGCAAGAAATCGCCTGCCTGGTGCGCCAGTTCGGGTATGAGCCAGTCTGGAAAGACTGGGATGCGGCGCTTATGGCGGCGAATTGAAACGAGAGGTTTTTTTGAGCGCATCATTCGTCATCGCCAACGGGAAGGAAGTTGAAGCCCAGCTTCCGTGCTCCGTGCATGACTTTCTGGTGGCGCAAAAACTCCTTCCACGAAGTGTCGTGGTGGAACACAACGGTGAAGCCTTGGCGCCTTCGGAATTTGCCCTGAGGGAGTTGCACGCCGGGGATCGAGTTGAGCTTGTTAGAATTGTGGCTGGAGGGTGACCGCAAGTTCGTTCAGGGCTGTAAATGATGACTCCGGAAAGAGGGACCAAACTGGTTGACACAGTACGTGCCAAGCTGAGGCTGGGAAAAGCAAGGAAATTGGTGACTGCGATGACCGTTTTCTAAATCCGGTTCGATCCTGTTTGCGTCCGCGAAGGCCAATTTTCCGACGATTATGGACTAGGCTTTGATTGGACCATGAAATACATTGGCTGGCCCGTCGGCGAGGCCAGCATCATGAGACGCAACGCTTTTGGCATTCGACTTTTGCCCGCATTCATGAGTGCGGCTGCGATTTGCGTACTGCTGGCCAATCGATGCCTCGCTCTCGACCCTGACAAGAAAATGACCCAGTTTTTCCATCAATCCTGGGGCGCCGCCCAAGGAATTGACCGGGTTTATTCAATCGCACAAACGAAGGATGGCTATATTTGGCTCGGAACGGGAAACGGCCTCTTTCGGTTTGACGGTGTTCATTTCACTCGTTGGGAATCCACCGAGGGAGACCCCATGCTGACCGGAATCATCCCCAGTTTGCTGGCGAGGAGGGATGGAAGCCTTTGGAGTATGTCGACAGCGGGCTGGTTCCAAATGCGCGACGGTCGGATAGATACGTTGCCGTGCATCGGGATTCAGGGGAACGCCAAATTCCTGGAATTGGCCGACGGAACAGTCTGGGCCGCCAGCCACGGCGTGCAAAAATTCGTTAACGGGCATTTCGAGATATCGGATCTGAATATCTCCGACGGCTTTTTTTACGGAATTGCCCAAGATCATTCGGGCACGTTGTGGGTGTCGGCGGCAGGGAACATCGATGAAGCTCGTGGCTCGATCGCGTTTCTGCCCAAGGGTGAGACAAACTTCATCATTGCGCATCAACATTTGGGGGCAGTCTGGGATCTGCAAGTGGCCCCGGACGGTACCGTATGGGCTGCGGAATTCGGCAGCTCAGTCAGGGGATTCGTCCGCAACGGAAACGACATCAAATTTGTCACACCCGAAATTAAAGTGAGCTCGATGGCAATTCTTTTTGATCGCGATGGAGCCTTGTGGATCGCGACCGACACCGACGGGCTGCGGCGGATTCGAAACACTGCGGCGATGGGAACCAACGACGTCGGACGATTTAGCCCGGCGGCAGACAGATTCACGCAAAAGGACGGACTTTCCAGTGATGCGGTAACTGCTGTTTTTCAAGACCGGGAGGGAAACATTTGGGTTGGATCGAATGAAGGGTTGGATTGCTTCCAAGAGAACATAATTACTTCTTACTCCGTTCGCGAAGGGCTTCCGTTTGATCAAAGCCCGACCCTTGCGACCGGCCCGGATGGGAGCATCTGGGCGGGAAACACCCAAGGAATTGCTCAACTGCCTCCCGACGGAAGCAAATTCGTGAATCGATCAGACTGGTTTAACCTGCCCATGCAGCCCGGTGTGTCCGCGAGAAATTTGCATTGCGCTTGTCGAACAGATCAAGGCCGCATGCTGTTCGGCACGTCCTTTGGCCTGGTTGAGTTGGGGGCAGATGGCACCACTGCATTAGTCAACAGTGAGGAAGGAAAATTCGTCGATGAGGTGCTTTGCGTTAGCGAAGCCAGGAACGGTGGGTTGTGGATCAATGGCAAACACACGGGTCTCAGTTGCCTGTACCAAGGTAAACTGCAAAGGGTGCAAACACCGTCGGAGATTAGCGCGATTTATGAGGACAGCAAAGATAGATTGTGGTTGGGCCTGCGCTTCGACGCCGTGCATATACTCCAACCAGGTAAGTCTTCTGTTGATTCCTTCACTAACAGTCACGGCTTGATCCCCCGTGGAATTCGCAGCATTCGAGGCGACGCACAGGGTCGCATTCTATTGGTTGGCGAGGACGGCATCAGTCGCTTCGAGAACAGTGCCTTTACGACTATCAGCCGCCGCAATGGCCTCCCCGAAGACCGTTTGGAAACCATGGTGACCGATGACAACGACAATTATTGGTTTGGTGGTGCGAGCGCGATTTTCCGTCTTACGCCGGCAGAATTGGACCGCGCCTTTGCCTCAAAAACCAATATTATTTCCCCGGAAGTTTACAATCTCGACGATGGCTTGCGGGGATTAATCGCCCCTCCTGGGTTGTTGCTGGGAGGAGTTGGCAATCCGCTGGCGACAAAGGGCCTCGACGGCAAACTGTGGTTTTCAACCATGAAAGGACTAGCCGTCATCAACCCCGCTCACATCCTCCGGAATTCCGAACCACCCCCCGTTCATATTCAAAAAATCATCGCTGGCGGCAAGGCTTACACGACCTCGGGCCAGGCGGTGTTCCCGGCTGGAACACGAAGCTGTGAAATCGACTATATGGGGCTTGCGTACGCCAAAGCTATGAAGGTGCGATACAAATACAAACTCGCCGGCGTCGATCTCGATTGGACGGACGCTGGGCCGCGCAGGCAGGCGTTTTACCAAAATCTTCGGGGTGGTCGCAATTATAGGTTTCAAGTCCTGGCCTGCAATTGTGATGGGATTTGGAGTGAAGGCGGTGATTCTGTGGAGTTTCGCATTCTGCCGACTTTCTACGAGACCGCCTGGTTTCCTCTCCTTTGTGCGCTGCCGGTGGCGCTGGCCGTGTGGGGATTATACCGACTTCGAATTGCGCAAATTACCGCTCGGTCTAAGCAACAACTGGAAGGTCAAATCAAGGAACGTAAACGGATTGCCCAGGAATTGCACGATACGCTATTGCAAGGTTTTACGGGTCTTGGACTGAAATTCGATGCGTTAGCCAACAGCCTGCCTCCTTCGCTGCAAACCATCAAAGAGCAGATACAGAAACTTCTCGAACAGGCCGATCAATATTTGACTGAAGCGCGCCGCTCGGTGTGGGAATTGCGCTCCCCGACATTAGAATCCAACGAGGATTTTTCGAAAGCACTTGCCGAGGCAGGCAGACGCCCGCTAGCAGGCACTGACGTAGAATTGAGTTTTTCCGCCGCCGGCACAGCGCGCAAGCTTGACAAGGCGGTTGAGAACAACTTGCTGCGTATCTGTGAGGAAGCCGCGGCCAACGCCGTCAAACACGCGCATCCCACGCGCATCGAGGTCAATCTCGAATTCAAGCCCGAAGAAGTCGTGCTGCTCATCCGCGACAACGGGAGCGGTTTCGATCCAAAGAACCTCAAACAGCCCAAAGATGGACACTTCGGTCTCGTCGGCATGAAGGAAAGGGCCGAATCCATGTCGGGCAAACTTACTCTGAATAGCCAGCCGGGAAGAGGGACCGAACTTGTTGTTGCAGCGCGTGCCTAGTTGAGCCTCGGAAGAGCAGGGTGACAGCAAAGCGAGCACTCGCGTTCCTTTTGCCTTCGCAACCGCTAGTATTGACGTAAGAGTCTAATCCTAAGCCCCCCGCAAGCTACAAGCAAATCTGTAACACGGAAGGGTTATATCCTACCCACCTAGTCGAGGAATTTACGTAATCAATGGGAGGCATTAATCTGCATACATGGAACTTCTATCAGATGAAGTGCATGATGGAACTCAAGGCGCGTTATAGAAGCGTGCTGCTACCTGGCAAAGAAGTCACAAGAAGCAGAAATAAAAGAAAACGTAATATGAATTCAATAAACGCAAACAAAAACATGAAAACAAATATTAGTCCGATCCCATTGCCCGAAAGAACCAAACTTAATCGCCGTCGCTTCTTTGGCGCCACGGCCATGGCCGTCGCAGCCGCCGAGTTCGGCATTTTCCGACCGGCGGACGCACAGTCCAGCCAGGCCAATCCTGCGGATGTGGCGAGCATTAAACCGGGGACGCACACGTCCTTCGCCTCACTGAAGCAGATCGAGACCGGAGTCCTCAACACCGGCTACGCCGAAGCCGGCCCCGCCGATGGTCCGGCAGTCATTCTTCTCCACGGCTGGCCCTACGACATTCACAGCTTTGTCGATGTCGCCCCTCTGCTGGCATCGGCGGGCTATAGGGTGATTGTCCCATATCTGCGCGGCTACGGCACCACGAGCTTTCTCTCCAGCGAAACGATGCGGAACGCCCAGCAGTCGGCCGTCGCCCTTGACATCATCGCTCTGATGGATGCGCTTAAGATCCAGACAGCTACCGTCGCCGGCTTTGATTGGGGCGCGCGTACGGCCGACGTCATGGCAACACTCTGGCCGGAACGCTGCAAGGCGATCGTTTCCGTCAGCGGCTATCTGATCAGCAGCCCGGCAGGCAACCAGGAGCCGTGGCCACCCGAGCCCGCGTTCCTGTTTTGGTACCAATACTATTTCGCTACCCCAGTCGGCAAGGCCGGCTATGC
>PLIU01000250.1 GCA_003140095.1 Verrucomicrobiales bacterium
CGCGCAGTTCCTGGACGGCAAGTTCAATGTCTTTCAAAGCCGCCGCCCCTTCATAACGCCAGCGATATTTCTCCAATTCCCCGCGCAGGAGCTGATAGGCGTTTTTGGAAGCCGCCGTCAGGTCGTCCGCCTGGGCCTCGGCCTTCTGTGAGACATCGATTTTCCACGACACGAAGGACGCGAGGTTGGTCGCGAGGGCCTGGCCCACAGGAGCAATCTCAAGGACCATGCGGGTAAAGTTCTCGTTTTGAATTTCAATCGAGATGGGCATCAAGGCCGATGGCACGGAAGCCGGCATGGTCAGGCTGTTCCGTACCCTGTCTTTGAGGGTAGCCTTGGCTGCCGCTCCCAGAACGGCGTTGGCGGCCAGATCGGGTTTGGGATTCCGATCTGAAGGTGGCCGCAACCACGGGGCCGGGACCTCCTGCAATTCCTGCCCCTTCCGGGCCGCCAGGAACTGAAGCTTGGATAAGCCAGAGCCTTGGAAAAACTCAATGACGAGCGGGTGCCATCCCGCGGTGAGCTTCAGATCGGCCTGGAATTGGGTGGCGGGATGTGGACTCCAGGATTCAGGTGGCAGAACGGATTTGCCATCCAGGAAAAGACGGACGCCGTCGTCAGACTTGCAGGCGAATGTCCAATCGCCGTCCTGCGCAAGGTGAAGCTCGCCTTCGTAACGGCAACTCCATTGTTCGTGTCGGTTGGCCGGCGCGTAATTATCAAAGCTTGGCAGATCGATCTTTTGTTCGAGGAGCTTGCCGGTGAGATCGACGCCCTCGAAGAAGGTCACGAGCAGACCGGGCGTGGTTTGCGCCGGCGGCGCCATCGCGTTGTCGGAGCGCAAAATCGGGAAGCCGCGCTTGTAACGGCCCTGCGCGCTCTGGCAGCGAGTAGCCAGGATATCCGTTTCGAAGACGCCTTGCAGCACGGCTACGACCTGCTTGTATTGCTCAAGATTGATGAGCGCGCGGCTGAAAAGATCGCCTCCCAAATTGAATATCTCGAAGACATTGGTTCTCTTGGGCTGCTCGATCCGAGCGCAATTTCCGAGCAGCACTTCCTCTTGCTGCCGTCCCCAAGCGGAGATGGTCGATCCCAGCCGGTAAATAAAACGGGCGTCCGGCAGGTTGTTTGTTTCCGATTCGCCCACCAAGCGCTGGCCGATGCTCTGCATGTTACGGCCAAATTCCACTAAGCGGCTTTTGAGCACGGTCACTGCCGGCAATTGGCTGGCGGGGTCATCATCGCGGTAGTTCCGGGCGATGGACAACCAGGACGCGCGAATTTGCTGGAGAGAATCGATCTGCAGAGCCATGGCCGAGAGCAGTTGTTTCAATCGCGCGGCGACCTGCGCTTCGAGGAACTTGTCCCTGGCGCCGATGGTGAATGAGAGCGTCTCGCTGCGGTTGGTTTGGCCCAGCAAATCGGTGGCGACCAACTGGAACTGCACTTCCTCGCTCACGAGCGCGCCCAGTTCGGCGAGATTATAATTTACTGAGGCGCTGACCTCGCGGCGCGCGGATTCCGGCCCGGCGGTATAGACGGGCTTTATGTCCGCCGCGAAGTCTTTGTCCAAGACCACGAGGTCAACACGTTTAAGACCCACGTCATCGCTCGCCTCAGCCTGCAAGGGCAGGATTTCGTCGCGCTGCACCACGCCCGGTTCGGCGCCGAGAGCGACCAGGCGCGCCAGCGGAGGTTGGTCCGGCACGGGGCGCAGCCGCCAATTGGGCGAGGAGTCGAAACGGAGTTGGTTCGCGCCGGTCAAGCGAATTTGGTAGGCAATTTCGTTGGTGGGCTGCAAATCCAGAACCAGGTGGTTGCTCTCCTGGGTCAGGTGGCGGACTCCGAGCGATTCCGGGACCCATTGAGCATCTACGACCTTTTCATCGGCCGTTTCGATTATCAGCTTGATACGGCTGCCGGCCAGGAATTCCGCGTTGCCCCCTTCGACGATGCGATTGGTCCAATGGGTGTAGGCCGGGGGCTCGATTTGCACTTGCATGCTGGCGATGCGCGGAGGCAAATCCACCTTCACGGTGAAAGTGGCGCTGGCGGCGTCTCCCGCCTGCACCGAGTAGCGGAACCCTTGTGCCACGGCTGTGAGATTGAGAGCGAACTCATTGCTGCCGCTGCGCGTCAATGGGACGGACTCCTGGTAACCATCATTCCAGTGAAAGAGCGCGCGGACATCGTCGGGCAAATGAACGCCGGAGGCTTTAATTTCCAGCGGGGTTCCTTGTCTGACCCGGCAGTTGCCAGGCTGAATGAAAAGCTCGGTGGCAGACAACAGCTTGGACGAGGCATAGGGAAAGAGCACCAGCCAGGCCCGCGGGACAAAACCTGGAACCAGGCAAGCCGCCGCCAGCACCAGCAAACTGGCGCCGGCCCGCCTCCAGGCCTTGGCCGCCGGCGCGCGCTCGATCAGCAGAGCCGGGCTCACGGCACCGATCTCCTCCGCCGCCAATTCGACGGTTCTGGCCATCATCCAGCGGCTAACCCCAGGTTGGCTGCCCGGCGGCAATTCCGAAATTTCAATCGCCGCGACGATCCGCTCCTGAAAACGGCCTTTGGCAGCAGTCTCGAAATCCCAGGCCATCCGCCGCTGGGGGCGGTTGCGCAAGAGGGGAAACACCACGCGCCAAAGGAGACATACGCCGAGCAAAAAATAGTTTGCCCCGGAAAGCCAGACGCGAGATGCGAGCCGTTGATGGAAGACCCATTCCAACAAGGACAGCAGGAGAAGCCCGACGCAGAACAGCAGGACGCATTCACCCAGCCCGCGCAGGAGCAAGACCCACTTTCGACCGCGCTCGAATTGGCGCAGTCTGACGCCGATCACCTCGGGGAGTTTGATCTTTGGTTCTTGCATTAGGGCAACCCCTGGCGTTTGCGCAACACCCATTCCACGCACAGCAACACCATCACCAACGACATGGAAGCATAACTGTTCCAAAGCCGGATGGTCTCGCGGTGTTCCTGGTTGCGTGGCTTGAGCTTCGAGGCGAAGTCCTTCATCAGGGCTTCGGCCTGGTCCGCGGTCCCGGCCCGATGGCCGCCCACTTCAGCTATCCGGGTCAAGCCGGGCAAGTCGCCGCCCAAGTCGAGGCCTTCGACACCGTTTTGGTCGCGCACGATGAGATCACGGCTTTCGGTCAAACCCCTGAACTCAGCCGCGCGGTGGCTGGTCGTGACGCGCCACAAACCTTCGTCCAAGCCCTCCAGCGAGAGATGCCAGATACCAGGCGCTTCGGCCATGGGCAGCATCTCAAAGGTCTTTTCGGAGCCTGCGATCACCTCGCCAGCATCCCCGATTTTCCCCAGTTTGGCAATGGGCGGTTCAGTGACGGGATCTCCGTGGCCGCTGGCCACTCGCGCTCTAACCTCAACAGAATCAGCCGGGGACATGGAAGAGCGATCCAGCCCGACTTGTAGCCGCGGGTCTTTGCCGCGCAAGCGGCCCGCCAAGCCCCAGCGCATCACTTGCAGCCAGAAAGTCTGATGCACCCGCTCGCCAAGACGGTCGCGCCAGCGCCAGGATTCCTCAGTCCCCATCCAAAAGACGCGGCCGGCGCCATACCTTTGGACGGCGACGATGGGTGTTTTGGAAGGGTTCTGCGCGCTCAACAACACCGTGGCGCCGGGCTTGGCCACCACGAAATCGGCGGTCCACTGCAGAGGCGCCAGCAGGGGCCACAGCTTCTGATTATAGCCGGGATCATTGAGAATCTGCATAATGGGATGATCAGCGCCCTGTGCTGTCAATGATACGGTCACCGGTTCGGAAGCCCGGCCGGGTTGCCGCGCCACACGCACAGGCAGGAGACTGGCCAGGGAGCCGAGGCTGAACGCGCGAGGCAAACCGCGCGGCCCGGCAATGCACACCAGCAAACCGCCGCGGCGCGCCACGAAATCGACCAGATGATTCTGTTGGTCGGGCGGGAGTTCGTTGCCGTCCAAATCGCCGAGACAAACCATATCGTAGCCATCCCACTCCGCCTGGGTTTTGGGCAGAAGCGTTAGATGTGGATCCTGGACGATGACTGAATGATAGCGCCGCGTCAGGATGACCCGCCGGTCGCGCTCGAACATGGCGGCAAGATAACGGCTTTCCCATCGCGGAGTCGAATCCACCAGCAATACTCTGATGGGGTCCTGGTTGACGGTCACCGAATACTCGGCGGAATTGTTGGCCAGGCTGGCTTCTTTCCACGGCTTGGTTTTCTCATGGAGGGCGTCCGCTTTGCGCTGGGCCAGTCTGGCGGGCGTTTTCTCATCATAATCAGCGAACCGGGATGCGGGCACCGGCCGTTCCATGGCGCCGTCCGGCAATTGCCAGCCCACGCTCAGGAAATTTTCTCCGCCGCCCTGCTTGTGCAGAACCTCAAAGTAATACGGCTGCCTGGCGTGGAGCGTAATCGGCTGACTCTTTTGGGACGGCTGCTCATCCCATTTGACGCGTGTAACGTACCCCGACACAAAGGCGACCTTGGCCTTGTCCTTTGGGTTTTCCGAGCGGCTGAGCCAAAGCTCCGAACTATCGTCCGAGCTGATCCAAAAGATGTAATTCCCGCTCTGGGGCGGCACCAGGAACCCGCGCACGCGGGCGCCGTAATTTTCGCCGCGGTTGTTATAATCAAGCTTGCTGAGAGAGGCAGTGCCAGAGGGCGCCTTTTTAAAGGCGGGATTCTCCACCAGGTCAGCCACGCTCCCGCCATTGATATTGTTCCAGAATTCCAAGGTCAGAGATCCTGTGGATGGAAGCGGCCAATCCGCGCTTTGCTCCCGCGCGAGTTCCAGGCGCGCTTGGAAGATGTTGATGCCCGAGTTGGTGGCGGGAAAAGAGAACGCTTCGTATTGCCATTGGCCATTGCCGCGTAGCGTCCGGCGCTCCAGTTCCTGGCCTTGGCGGGTGACAACCATGTCCCAATCCATCTCGTCAGCGCCGGTGATCCGGTAGCGCACGCTCAAGGGGATTGGCTCGCCGAGAAACACCTCGCCGCTGCCGGAGACTTCCGCCACGACTGCGTCGGGGGGCGCCCCCGGGTCGCCGACCATAATGCCGGAAACCAGCGCGCCGCGAGCGCGGAGGGAACGAATCACCGAAGCCGGGTCGGTGCCCGTAGTCTGGCGGCCGTCGGTGAGGAGGACGACTCCTCCCATATATTCATGGGACCAGTTGCGCGCCAGCGTGGCCACGCTTGACTCGAAATCCGTCGCTCGGTTGGGCAACAGTTTGGCCGGCTTGCTCAGGTCCAGCGGCGCCAGACTCGTGTCCATGGCAAAGGTTTTGACGTGCGCATTTTTTTGCAACGCGGGAAGGACGGTCTGCTGCGCCAGCTTCACCGCCCGGTCGTATCGCGAAAGCTCGGAGAGGCCAGCCAGCGCCTTGGCCATGGCCGTTCCTTCCTTCGCGCCGGCCATGATCGCCTGATCCGAAGCGGCCTGTTCGACGGCATTTGTTTTCAATGGGCGAACGCTGGCCGGCAATAATTTCAAACCGATGGCCTCCGCCAGTTTGGCTCCAGGCGCCATCGATTCATCCTTCACGGCCATGGAACCGGATTGATCAATGACGACCGCCACCAGCGGCAGGACTCGCTCCTGAGCCGTTCGGGTCAAGGAAGGCTCCATCAGAAACAAAACCAAGAGGGCGAGCGCAGAGGCGCGCAGCCAGAGATGCCACCGGCGAACCCTCGGGTCCAGCGCGGCCAATTCTCTTCGATGCAGGCGAACCAAAGCCCAGACCCCGGCCACGGCCAGCAGCAGGACAATCCACCACGGCCAGCCTGTCAGCTTCAGTTGCCAACCCGAACCAAGGGCCGCAAGCTCTGCCGCGATCTGCCCGCCTAGTGCGTGCATAATGCCTCTCGAAGAAGGTTCCCAAATGTCTCTTCGGCACGATGGATGAATTCGCCGGATTTTCTCACGAAACCGTCCTCCCGAACACCAGGCTTGTTTGGCGGCGCGTCAGCCAAGCTTCGGCGAACATCAGCCCCAGCGCGGCCAGCAGAAACCATTTCCAGAGTTCGACCGACAGGCGTCGATCGGGATAAAGACTCGCGGCCGCCTCTTCGGGCGAATGGAAGATGCTGAGGCCGTCTTCGAAGTTGCGCGACATCTCCCGGTCGCTGATCGGGGCCAGCGCGCTCTCGGCTGCCGAAACAGCCACCGCGTAGTGAATAGGCTTTGGCTGGTTTGGATCGTGCAACACGTAAACGCCGGGGTCCATCAATGGCTCACTGACTATGGCATCGCGCCCTTCCCACGCGGCAAGGCTCAGCTTCAATGGCTTGCCGGATGGGTCCTCCGCGCGCATGCCTTTGACCGGGTCCTTGACTCGCGCGTAGATGATTTGGCCGCCAGGCTCCAAATTCCGAGGCGGAATGATGAAACTGCCCAGGTGGCCTACGATGCCGCGCATCAGCGGGACATACGCCGCCTGCAAAGGAAGGTCGGTCCAGTCTGCATTCAAGCTGGTGGCGATCAGAGTCACCAACCCCAAGCCCCGACGCCGTTCGGCCACAAGCAGGTCCCCGTTGTCCAGCGTCAACAATGGATCCAGGTCGGACGCCTTGACTTTCTTGGTGTCGAGTTTGAAATAAGACCTTACCTTGGCCGCCTTCCAAGCCTCGTCGCTTTTTGCGCCAAAACCGCCGAAGACCGGATGTCCGAGGTTCATGGCGGCCGGAATTGGGCTGATGGCGGGAGTAACTGCCTCTGCTAATGGGCACGGCAAGAAGCCTTCGCCATTGCGGGCCCAGTAGCGGTTTACCAACTCGCGGTCGGTGTCCGGCCCCAAGCCCACGAGAATGCCACCGCCCCCGACGACGAATCGCTCCAGCGCATCGACCATCGAGGGTTCCAGGACCCGCGCGTCGCCCAACACCACCACGCGGTAGTCCTGGAGGATCGACGCTGTCAATTGCGCCAACGAAATGCGAGTGACACGGAACGGGCCGGGATGATCCGTTTCAGGATTGAGCGCATCCTGCAAAAAACCTAGTTTGTTCTCCAACCCTGGCGAGGCCACGTCATCGACCAGAAGCACCGGCAGGCTTGATTCCACCTGGATGGAGACGGCGCGCCGGTCATCCGCCGGCAGAAGATCCTGGTGGTTGAGGAGCAATGCTTCCACGGCATAGCTGCCGGGTTCAGGGAAGGTGTAGGTAAAGACGGCTTCCTGCTGGCCGCCCGCAGGAACCACGATCGGCTTGTTGGATCCGGCTGCCTCCCCGTTGACCGTCATCTGCACCGTCACCTCGTGGCCGTCTTGAATCCCAAAATTGCTTACTGTCACGCGAATTCCACCCGGTCTGCCAGCCGATACCAGCGTTCGATCCATCCCGACCGCCGTAATCGCCAGGTTTTCCTCGAACCCAACCGAGGCCGGAGACAACGCGATGACCTGGGGCCGCTGCCGGGTCCCCACAGCGGCGCTTTTAGGCCCGCGCAACCTTTCGCGCAGGCCGTCCCAGCGGACTTTGTCCTCTTCATGCCAACCGTCCTTCCGGCCATCGGTCACCAACACCAATTCTGCGCCCGGGTTGATATGCCGTTTCAACTGGTCCAGTCCTGGATCCACCAGCGCCGGAATATCCGTCGCGACATAGGACGGTTTCAGAGCCAGAAGGTAAGACTTGAGGCCTTCTATGTCGAAGACCGGATCACTCGGCGGCGCGCCGAGCTGGGACATGAGCAGGAGACTGACCTCGTCGCCGGGCGCCAAGGATTCGAGGTAGGCCACGCCGAGCTTTTTCATGGCATCGAAGGCGGGTTGGGCGCGGCCGGCCATCGAGGAAACGCTGTCATCCACCAGCAGCACCGCTGCCGTGCGGCCCTGGCGCGAGATGGCCGTGCCATTGCCTCCCCCATTACGTCGATGAAGAGCGGGGCGAAGCATGGCGAAGGCGATGAATGCGATCACCAGCGCGCGAATGAGCAAAAGCAGGAGCTCGTCCAAGAACAAGCGCCTCCGCCGTTTGGCCAGCATCTCCAGCAGGAACCGCATGGCTCCCCAATCCACGCGCTTGACCTTGCGGCGGTGCAGCAAATGGATGATGATCGGAGCCGAAATTGCGAACAGGCCGCCGAACAAAATTGGGTTCAGGAAATCGATCATCGCAGCCCCAAAGCGCGAATGAGCACGGTGAACAATTCCTCGTTCGTCAAACACGTCTCCAGTTGCACGCCCGCGGCATGACAACCGCTCCTTAAGCGGCCCTGGTGTTGCTCGAAAACCCCCTGGTAGTGGGCGCGGATCCGGTCGCCATCCAGTTTCAACGGTGGTTCGTGCTCCAGCCCGACAAACTCGATCATTCCCCGGAACGGGAACGATTGCTCCTGGGAATCCAAGATCTGAAAGAGGCGAACCTCCTGTTTCCGGTGACGCAGGTGCTGGATCGATTTAAGGAAGGCCTCGGGGTCATCGAAGGCATCGGAGATGAGGATGACCAAACCGCGGCGAGTTAAGCGCTCCGCAATCTCATCTATCACCGGAGAGAGACTGGTTTCGCCGCCGGGCCTGACCTTCTCCAGCGCTGCCAGGACATTGAGAAAATGAGCCATCGTTGATCCAGGTGGAAGAAACTCACGGATGGCGGTGTCGCAAGTCACCAGGCCCACCGCATCGCTTTGGCGGATCATCAAAAAACCGAGCGCGGCTGCCAGCGAGCGGGCATACTCCAGCTTGCTTTGCGCTCCAGAGGCATAGCCCATCGAGCCTGAAGTATCCAAAACGATGGCGGCGCGAAGTTTCGTTTCTTCCTCGTATTGGCGAATATCGTAGCGATCGCTGCGCGCCCAGACCAGCCAGTCCAGTCGCCGCAAATCGTCTCCGGGCTGGTATTCGCGGTGGCCGGCGAATTCGACCGAGAGGCCCCGGCGCACCGAGCGATGTTGGCCGGCTAACACGCTTTCCACCGCTTGCCGCGCGGTGATGCTTAAATTGCCGAGCCGCTCGATGACCTCTTGCTGAACTGACTGAAGCAGGCTCACGCGTCAAATCCCGAAATGGCGCAGCTCGCACATCATAACTCGGCGTTGAACTTCCAAGTTCTGCCGCCCACGAATCCCGCGGGGGAGATCAACGCGGTGACTGTGCCGGGCTGGGTTCAAACCTGAGTAACCTTTTTGTTCAAATGTTCGACCAGGCGGTCAATGATGATGTCCGTGTTCAGGCCGCCGGCCTGGGCGGCAAAGTTGCAGATGAGCCGATGGCGCAGCACGGGTTTGGCCAACGCCGCGATATCCTGGGTGGTGACGTGGTAACGGCCATGCAAGAGCGCCCTGGCTTTGCCGCCCAGGATGAGTTGCTGGCCGGCCCGCGGCCCCGCGCCCCATTGCAGCCATTGCGTCGCGTCCGGCACGCCACCATCGCCGGGGCGAGTCGAGTGGACCAGGGTCACCACGTAGTCGTACACGTGATCGGGAATAGGCACTCGGCGAACCGCTTTTTGAAGCTGTAGAATTTCTTCGGCCGAAAACAAGGGCTCGATTTCGGGAGCGTGGTCTCCTGTCGTACGCTTCAAAATCTCGATTTCCTCGGAACGCGTCGGGTAGCCGATTTTGACCATGAACATAAATCGGTCCAATTGGGCCTCGGGCAAGGTGTAGGTGCCTTCCTGTTCGATCGGATTCTGGGTCGCGAGTACGAAGAAAGGGTTGGGCAAATCATAAGTCCTTCCTCGGCAGGTGGTGCGGCGCTCCTGCATGGCCTCCAGCAACGCCGCCTGGGTCTTGGGCGGCGTGCGATTGATTTCATCGGCCAGCAATAGGTTCGTAAAAATTGGCCCCGGCAGGAACTCCAACTGGCGTCGGCCAGTCTGCGGATCCTCCTGGATAATGTCCGTCCCGGTGATGTCCGAGGGCATCAAATCCGGCGTGAACTGGATGCGCCGAAAGGTCAGGTTGAGCGTCATGCCGAGAGTCTGCACCATGACCGTTTTGGCCAGGCCGGGCACGCCTTCCAGCAGGCAATGGCCGCGGCACAAGACGGCGTAAATCAACTGCTCGAGTACCTCCTCCTGGCCGACGATGATTTTGTGCATTTCCCCGAGCATTTGCCCGCGCGCTTCCTTGAGCCGCGCAACATAAAGGGCCTCGTTGTCTGGCGTCTCAGCCACCGTGATTGAATCGGCCATAAGAACGTGAGTACAATCCAGTACAGACGCCGAAAGCAAACGAATTGTTCATCGCTCTTACCGCTGGTAAGCCGGCAGGACATGACGTTGGACGGCTAGGGCCATCACCGCCATGCTCGTGGTGTAGATCGGACCGGCGTCCTGCGCTTCGCTATCGGAGGAAGTATCGAACGAACCGTCGTCCTTCTGATGAGGCAGCAGGGCCGCCTCGTATTTGGGCAGGTACTTTTCCCATTCCTCCGGCAAAGCGCGGCTCATGCCGACGGCGTCATAATAGGCACGGTAGTAAAACCGGCCGCCCTGCCAAGTGATGGGGTCGGCCCAAATCCGTTCCGCGATTTTCTTGACCACCGGCAATTTTTCCTGATGGCCGATGGCGAAGGCGAGCAACGCCAGCCCGCGTAACGCCGGGTGGTCGTCATTGGGGTTTTGGTAACCCACCTTGCCGTCTTCACCCGCCATTTTTTCCGTGTATTCGACTGCGGCGTTGATGACGCTCTGCGGCACGGCGATACCTACTTGTTGAGTGGCGTGCAGCCCCATCAGTTGCCAGCCGGAGAGGCTTAGATCGGAGTCGGTGGCATCGGGAGCGTATCGCCAGCCGCCGGCCTGATCGAGCGGTTTTTTGATCAGCGCGGCATTAACCGTCACCTGCACCGCCTTCTTGAGCGCCGTGCGAATGTTCTCATCCATCTCGTCATCGCGAGGCATGCCCAGCGCTTCCGCCAGCATCAACGTGCAAAGGCCGTGGCCATACATCCGGCTGCCGTCTGCTTCTCCGAAATAGCCGTCGCCGTTCTGTTTCGAGAGCACATAATTGATGCTCTTGCGAAGCCAGGGACCGTATTGCTCGTCGGCTGGCGGGTGGCCCGCCGCCAGATGAGCCATCACTGCCATGGCGGTCAACGCGGTTGGGTATCGATCCCCAACCGCGCCGGTCGATTTTTGGTTCTGCCGCAAGAATTCGAGCGCTTTCTTGACCGCCCGGTCGCGGGGTTGATCCGTGGTCAGGATTTTGAGGATCTCCTGGTCCGAGGGTTCAGCGGAAAGAGGCGGAGCGCCGATCATCCGCAGCAGGAAAATGGCAAAAACAAAGGTGAAAGCAAGAGGACGCGGTTGGCGCATGTTTAACAAGGTCGATCCATTTCAAAAGATCAGGCTAGAATCTTCTTGACCACTTCGCCCGCCACGTCGGTCAAACGGAAATTGCGGCCCTGGAATTTGTAGGTCAGCCTGGTGTGATCCAAGCCAAGGCAGTGGAGGATGGTGGCCTGCAAGTCATGCACATGGACCCGGTCTTCCACGACGTTCCAGCCGAAATCATCGGTGGCGCCCAGCGTAAATCCAGGCTTGAGTCCTCCTCCCGCCATCCAGAGGCTGAAGGCGCGCGGATGATGATCGCGGCCGAGAAACTTGGAGCCGCCGCGTGCTTCGTTCAAGGGCGTGCGGCCAAATTCACCACCCCATATCACCAGGGTCTCCTCGAGCAGGCCGCGCTGTTTGAGGTCCTTGATCAGCGCCGTCATCGCACGGTCCGCTTCCTGGCATTTTTTGGGCAGGCCTCCGGGGCTGACGATGTCGTTATCCGCGCTGACGCCATGATGGTCCCACGTGCGATCGTAAAGTTGCACAAAGCGCGTGCCCCGTTCGATCAAGCGGCGGGCTAGAAGGCAATTATTGGCGAAGGAGACTTTGCCCGGTTCGGTGCCGTACATTTCGTGAATGGCCGGCGGTTCCTTGGAAATGTCCATCAATTCCGGGGCGCTCGTTTGCATTTTGAACGCCAGCTCGAATGAATTGATGCGGGTCGCGATCTCCGGGTCGCCGGTGGCATTGAGTTCCATTTCGTTCAAGTCGTGCAAGGCATCGAGGGAACGGCGCCGGTCTTTGGCGCTCATGCCGGCGGGATTGGAGAGGAACAAGACCGGATCGCCCAGGGAACGAAACTGCACGCCTTGATAAACCGTGGGCAGAAAGCCGCTGCTCCAGCAGGCGGCGCCGCCACTGGGCAGGCCGCCGCCGGAAATCATAACGACGAAGCCGGGCAAATCCTGCGCGATGCTGCCTAAACCATAATTGAGCCACGAACCCATGCTGGGCCGGCCAATTTGGGTTGAACCAGTATTCAGAAAAATCTGGGCCGGCGCATGATTGAAGGCGTCGGTGACCATGGAGCGCACCAGTGTAATGTCGTCTGCGACGGTGGCCAGATGGGGCAGCAATTGGGAAAGTTCCATGCCGCACTGGCCATGCCGGGCAAATTTATGGGGTGTGCCAAGGATTTTGGGCACGCCTTGAATGAAGGCAAATCGCTCGCCTTTGATCATCTCTTCCGGGCAGGGCTTCATGTCCAATTCCACCAGCTTGGGCTTGTAGTCAAAGAGATCGAGTTGGGAAGGCGCGCCCTCCATAAACATATATATGACGCGTTTGGCTTTGGGGGCGAAGTGCGGCGCTTTGGGGGTCAGCGGATTGAAGCCGAGGGGATCGGGCTTCGCCGCCGCGAAGAGTTGTTCGTTTAACAGGGAAGCCAGCGCCATGCCGCCGATGCCCCAGGCTGATTTGCCGAAAAAATGGCGGCGGGTCATGGCGTGCAGGTGGCGCTGTTGTTCAAGCGTATATGGGTTCTTCATCATGGAAATGGCGGCTATCCCTTGGTGATGGTTTCATCCAAATTCAAAAGCACATTGGCCACCACCGTCCAGGCAGCCAGTCGTTCGACGCTGACGCCTTCAGGCGGCTTGCCCAGGTCGCCCGTGGCCATTTTTTGGGCGGCGGGCGGATCCTGTTTGAATTGGGCCAGTTCCTGTTCGTAAAGGGCGACCAGGCGTTTGGTTTCCTCCGACCGCGGCGAGCGCGCCACGCACAAGCGGAAGGCATAGGCGGCGTCGGCCTTGGCATCGCCTTTGGATTCTTTCATGACGCGCCGGGCCAGGGCCTGCGCGGCCTCGACAAAAGATGGATCGTTCAAAGTGGTCAGGGCTTGCAAGGGCGTGTTGGAACGCTGGCGGCGCGGGCAGATCAATTCCCGGCTGGGCGCGTCGAACGACATGAACGCCGGATAAGTCGAGGTGCGCCGCCAGAAGGTGTAAATGCCGCGCCGATATTTATCCTCTCCTTTGCTCGTGGTCCATTGGTCGGATGCATAAAGTTGCGTCCAAATGCCATCGGGTTGATAGGGGAACACGCTGGGCCCTCCGATTTTAGGCGATAATAACCCGCTGGCTTCCAGCGCGATGTCCCGGATCGCCTCTGCCGTGACGCGGAACCGGGGACCGCGCGCATAAAGACGGTTGTACGGATCGCGTTCAATCAATTCCGGAGTCGAACGGGAGGTTTGACGATAGGTGGCGGAAGTGACAATGAGCCGCAACATGGCCTTCACGTCCCAGTTCTGGCGCACGAATTCGGTGGCCAACCAATCCAGCAGTTGCGGATGCGTCGGGCGTTCGCCCTGGGTGCCGAAGTCCTCCACCGTTTCCACCAGGCCGCGGCCAAAGATCTGCTCCCAAAAGCGGTTCATGGTCACGCGCGCGGTCAGCGGATTATCCGGGGAAACCAGCCAGCGCGCCAGTGTCACGCGATTGGCCGGCTGTCCCTTCGGCAAAGGCGGCAGAAAGGCGGGCACGCCGGGGGAAACCTTTTCTGCCGGGGCCAAAAAATTGCCGCGTATCAGCACGTGAGATTCACGGGGTTCGCCGCGTTCCTGCATGACTAGAGTGGTGGGAATAGCCTCCTGCAATGCCTCTTGCGCCTTGCGCGATTCTGCCAATTGATCGCGCACCGTTTTGAGTTCCGGTGCTTGGGAACGAAAATGATCTGAAATCTCATCGCGCTGCTGCGCGGTGCGTTGGGCCGGCGCGACCATGAGGATTTTAACAATATTAGTGGGAACATCCGGCGCCGCGCCCGCCTGGTTGGTCGCTGTGGCGGCGGCGGCGCGCGCCAAATCGTTTGTTGCCTTTGTCTCCCACGCGGCCTGGGCGGCGGTCCATTCCGGCGTCACTTTTTTGAACTCGGTTTCCAATCTGGCCACGTCGCCGGACAATTGCTCCTTGCGCGCCACTTGCGCGGTGGAAGGCAGTTCGAGCTTCGGTTCGTCCGCATTGTTGAAGAAGGCGAAGAATTGGTAATACTCCTGCAACGTAAACGGATCGTATTTGTGCGTGTGACATTGCGCGCAACCCAAAGTGGAACCGAGCCAGACGGTGGCCGTTGTATTGACACGATCGACGATGGTCTCGACGCGCGATTGTTCCGCATCCACTCCACCCTCGGTGTTGATCATGGTGTTGCGATTGAAGCCGCTGGCTATTTTCTGGTCCAGCGAGGCGTTGGCCAGCATGTCTCCGGCGATTTGTTCGTCGGTGAATTGATCAAACGGCATATTGCGATTGAAGGCGTTGATGACCCAATCGCGATACGGCCACATGCTGCGGGGCGGGTCCTTTTCATAACCGTGCGAGTCTGCGTAACGCGCCAAGTCCAGCCAAACGCGCGCCCACCTCTCTCCGAAATGCGGCGAAGCCAGCAAACGGTCCGCCAACTTTTCGTAAGCATCCTTACTCCTGTCCGCCGCAAACGCATCCACTTCCGCGATGGTTGGCGGCAAACCGGTCAAGTCCAAACTCAGGCGGCGAATCATTGTCACCCGATCCGCTTCCGCCGAGGGCATGAGTTTTTCCTGCTCCAACCGGGCGAGGATGAAGCTATCAATGGGGTTGCGGGGCCACCGGGAATGTTGGACCTTTGGCAGCGCCGGCCGGACTGGTTTGACGTAAGCCCAATGAGGTTTCTTGACCGTTTCCGGCCAGCTTGCACCCTGATCAATCCACGCCTCCAAGAGGCTGATTTGTTGCGTGGTCAGCCGTTCGCCCCTGGCCGGCATGACTTCATCGGCTTTGACCATGCCAGCCACGCGCAGGATAAGCTGGCTTCGAGAACTTTTGCCGGGAACAAGAAATGGTTGGCCCGAGTCGCCGCCTTGGAAGGCCCGCGCCTTGTCATCCAGACGGAAGCCGCTCTTGGACTTCTTTTCGCCGTGGCACTCGTAGCAGCGACTGGCAAAGATCGGCTCCACGTCGCGGGCAAAATCTACTTTCACCGCGGCGGCGGGAGGCAGTTGCGGCGATTCGGCGGCCCGGGCCGAATTGGTGACAAGCAAGGCCCAAGCGATCCAGGCAAAAATCGTCGCAATCGCACGCACTAACATAGGATGGCACTCTTCCATCCATGTCACAAGCAGAAAGGGTTAGAACTGCAGAACTGCGTTGGACCTGTTTCGGCGACATATCTTGCTCGTTGACAAGCGGACCGGCCCTAATAGGATGCACTCGTGATGCACGGCGCTCAAAACCAATTCTCCTCGACCCGTGTAGCGGCAGAGAGGGCGAGCGCGGTGAAAAATAAGTTCCTTTCGGTTTGCTTCTTCGGACTTTCCGAGCTTCGATTTCCGGCGAGAAAGGCGTGGCCATGACGGACTGGACCACTTTGGTGGTAGGCCAGTTTATCAGCGGCCGGGCGTTCTTTTTCGGGATAGCCCTGTGTTTGCTCGGTTGTTTCCTGAAATTGTTCTTCAAAAGAACCCTCGTCCACGCTTTGGCGAGAATCACGCTCCTGACCGGCGTGGTTTTGGTGGTTTTATCAGCCGCCCCGTTTTCCCTTTGGGTATATGGAGTATTTTTCGCGCTGCTGGCCTGGGCCGTGATCCGGATCGACAAAGCAAGGGCCCGGGTTGAGAAGTCGGTTTGTTTCTTGCCCTTGCTGCTCCTCCTCGCGCAAACCTTCCTGATAATCGGAATGGAGCTTCGTCGCTCCATGCCGCCGAACATCCAGCTGGGCAAGAGCGACACACTTTTTGTGGTCGGCGATTCGATCAGCATGGGAGCGGATCCGCCGGGGAAGAATTGGCCCGAATTGCTGGGCGACCTGGCGAAGCTCAAGGTGCGCAATTTCTCCTTCGGCGGCGCCAAGGTGGAATCCTCATTGGACAACGCTCGGCGCATCAATCGAGACGACGCGCTGGTGATACTTGAAATCGGAGGAAACGATCTGCTGAGTGGAACCAGCATCCCCAAATTCCGGACGGACCTGGAGAAAATGATGTCCCTGGCGTGCGGTCCGCACCGACGGGTGGCAATGATCGAACTCCCGTTGCCGCCGTTTTGCAACCGCTACGGCATGGTGCAACGGGCTCTGGCCAGGGAACACGGTGTGACCCTCATTCCAAAGCGCTTCATGGCCGACGTAATGAGCACGCCTCGGGCAACGGTGGACGGCCTTCATTTCTCCAACGCCGGCCATGCTCTGTTTGCGAGAGCACTTTTTGGCATGCTGACCCACACGGATTCTGAAACCGGAGCAGGCCAGCCTCACTGAAGAAAGCGGTTGCCCTTAACGCGGTGTCGGGGACGGTTCTTTCGCCACAAAGCTATCGGCGCTCTTGGGGTCGCCGCTCCCTTTGTAGATCGCGGTTGTGGGGTAGCGAAAAAGCGGCCTCGTCATTTCGATTTTGCCGTCGTCGCTTTTGGAGGCGATAACTTTGTCAGGAGGGTGGCCGTGTTCAACCCAATCCACCAAGACGGAAAGCCAGTCCACGTCACTTGCACCAGGCCCGCCGCCGCAATGGAGACAACCCGGAACCATGAATAATCGGCAGTAGTCGTTCGCGTCCGGATCACGAGCCTGTACTTGACGATAATAATTGATGGTGGCTTGCGCCGGCAGCGCCGGATCGGCCCATCCGTGCCNNTAATTCCAATCCGGATTATTGAAGACCAGGTATTTGAAGATCTGGGTGCCGAAGGCGAAGATAAGATCGGGCGCATGATCTTTGGCGAACTGGGGCATTGGTCCGACGATCCACGCCATCCATTGGCCAGGGTCGCATTCCGCGCCAGGGGTGTAGCCGGGATAAATTGGCCCCTTGTCGTTTCGGGCGCCCGCGTAAATGGTCTCGATGGCTTTGCGCTGTTCGTCCGTTAACCCGGACACTTTGGACAAGTCGAAGTGCGCCGAAGGCGGGTCTTGCACCACGCCGTCCTTAAGACCGTCTTGCGCGTCACATTGCTCGATAATGGCTTGCTGCAACTTCTGGAGGCTGTCTCCATCGAGCACTGTTTTGTCCAGATGATCAGGGTCCGGGTAAAGCGCCTTCGCGATGGACACCGCGTTCGCGGCAAAACCCGGCCAATCAAACGCCGGCGCGCCGGCCGCAATTCCATCGAAGTCCATTGGATACCGTTGCGCCTCCATCATGGCCTGACCTCCGCCGCGCGAGCAGCCTGTGAAATAGCTGTAGGTGGCGTCCACGCCGTAATAACCGCGGATGAGAGCCTTGGCCACTTCGGCCGTCCGATGCACAGCCAGATAGCCGAAATTCACCTGCGCCTCCAAGTTGTCTAATGCCCAACCGGCACTGTAGCCAGGTTGCCACTCGTGCCCTGTGTCGGTGCCGACCGTCGCGCATCCGTGATTGACCGAATCCTGAGCCGAGTTCGGCACCGTCCCAACAAACCCGCCGCCTCCTCCCATCACGAACCGCCCGTTCCATGAATCCGGCAACAACAACTCAAAACGGATGTTTCCCCCAATGACGCCATCCACCTTTACATAAGCCGCGGAATGACGATCTGCCGCGAGGTCCGGAGCCACCGGCGCCGCTGATTCCAAAACTACGTCCGGCAAGCGCAAATGGCGCAGATCCTCAACGGTCATGTGATTGGTCAATCGCCCTGTTGCATCAGCGATGCCGCACACCACCGCGAGACAGACGAGGAAGCTTCGTTTGACGTGTTCCATTGCTGTCGTTCATTCTACTTTGCGGCCGTGAATTGAGCAATGCCTTTCGACAGCCTCCCAACTCTTCTCCCGCAATTCGAAATGGACCGTGCAAGTTCAGCATCAGTCCATGAAACGAAGAAACCACGGTATCAATGCCCGTGGTTTCTCACCTTCTGATCAAGGCGCCCCGACCAAATTTTTTCCGTTTCTCCAGCCATTGAGGAACGAGGACGCTTCCGTCAATTTTTTCTCCAAGCTCTGCACATGGCGGGCGCTCTCGAAAGCGGTTTGTTTGGCTTCGTCGCGCTCCTTCTCGATGCGAGCCAATAGCGCCTTGAAAGGTTCGATGGCGGCGCGCGTCTTTTTCTCAGACTCCGCGTCCCACAGCGCCTGCGCGGCCATCTGGCGGCCCTCCGCTTGCGTGGCCAACTGGGCGGCCAAATCCTGCTCACGCTGCTTGGCCTTGGCTTGGGCGGCCTCGTCCTTCTGCTGCGCCTCGAGACTCAAACGAGTCTCGGTGGCACGGACGCGTGACTCGGCCTCAAGTTCCCATTTTTCTTCGCGGACGCGCAAATCAGCGGCCCATTGTTTTTGCAATTCGGCTTCGCGGATGGCAGCCCTGCTGGCCAATTCCTGTTCGCGCTGCTTCAGCTTGGCCTGGAAAGCCAGTTCCTTCGGCTGCAATTCCTGCTTCACGCGCGTATCGGCCTCCCGCAATTGGGCTTCCAGTTGGCGCCCCAAATCCGACTCCCGGCGACGCAAGTCCTGCTCGGCCTGCGTTTGCATTTCGCTTAAACGAGCATCGGCTTGCGCCTGCAATTGCTGCTCTCGTTGTTTAAGCCTGACTTGGGCGGTTTCTTCGCGGTGCTGCACTTCTTGTTTCCAGCGGGCGTCCACCTCAAGGGCACGGGTCTCGAACTGATGCTCCAGCTCCTCCTCGCGGCGGCGGGCATCCCGCTCGATCCTAGTTTCTTTCTCCACCAGGCGAGCGTCAAATCCGAGGGACAATTCCTGCTGACACTGTTTCAATTGATGTTCAAAATCCTCTTCACGTTGGCGCAGCGTCTTTTCCATCTCCAATTGCTGCCTTTCAAAACGGTGCTTCTCTTGACGGGTAGTCTTCTCCAGTTCACGGGCGGCGTCCTCTTTGGTTTGCGACAACTTGAGGGAATAGGCATCCGCCTGCTGTTGCAGCCGAGACTCCGCTGTATCGCGGGCGTGCAAGGCTTCCTTCAAGCCATGCGTCAACTTGGCTGATGCTTCCAGAGCGGCCAATTCGGCATCGGCTGCCTGGCGGCGGGCCTGAATTACCTGGGCTTTGCAATCCTCGGACACCTCCATCAATTTCTTGTGATGTGTCTGCATCATGGCCGTGCGCTCCGCCTCGATGGCCGCTCGCTGGTCGTCCAGTTCCTGACGTGTTTGCGTGAGGCGATCAGACCACGCATTCTGGCGCATCTGAATCTGGCGTTCGATCTCTGACTTCTGCAAATCGCGCAGGGCGTCTTTCTCAACTACGGTGCGGTTGAGCGAATCAGCCATGCCGGCAAGCTTGGCCACCCATTGGTCGGTCTGAATCTTCAGTTGCTCCTCGTGCTCTTCTTCCGTCGTCTTTAATTGCTCATTGTGCTTGGCTGCGCCAGCGCTCAGGGCCTCGTGAACGGCTTGCAGTTCCGCCTCTTTCTCAACCAGCGCCTTATCCGCGGTGGCGTTCGCGATGGCCAGAGCCTGGTCGCGAATGGCGATCTCGCCTGATGCTTGGCTGGCAATGCGTTCGGCGCGTAAAATCTTTTGCCGGCCTGCGCGTGTGTAGAGCCAATGCAGGCGGCGACCGAAGAAGCCGAGACGATGAGCAGGACGCTGCTGCTCGGACTGGAAAATGGTGGAGAACCCGATCTCAACCATCAACGTCGGAAGGAAAGCCACGAGGAAAGCCAGCACTGGATAAACCCAAATCCGTACCATGCTGATTTGGTCCGTGAACAAGTCGCCGCGCTCCTTGGCGGTGGCCTTAATGGAGACGGGACGCTGACCCAGCAGCAAGCCGCGCACGATTTCCACCGTGGTGGCGATGCGATGCACTTGAGTGTTTTGAATGGCGGTTTCACGCGCCTCGTAAAACCCTTCCGCCTTCTTGCGGGAGTCATCCAGTTCGGCGCGAATTCCGTCCACTTTGTGAGCGGCCGCCTCAAACTCCTGGTCAATCTGCTTTTGTTCCACCGTCCACTGAGTGGCCAACGCGGCCTGGGCGGCCAACATTTCTTCGCGTTTGCGGTCTGTTTCCTCGCGCTTGGTGCTGGAGCGGCCTTCAAATTGTTCGCGCAGCTTATGGGCGTCGTTCTCCACCTGTGCCACTCGGTCCCGGCGCTGGTTATTGACGGTTAACAATTCGGCTTCTTTGGTTTTGATTTGAGCGTCGATGTCCGCGACCAAAGTTGGTTTGAGAATCGTGTTGGATTCGCGCTCGGGTGGCACGCCGGGATCAATGGGTTCTTTCATGAACCCACGCTTGACAAAGTTGGCGTTATCGTACGCCGCCTTCTCTTTTTCATAAGCCGCTTTCTTATTTTCGTGATCGGCCAATTTCGCTTTATAGGCGTTCTCGATGCGGGCCTCCTCGGCGTTCCATTTGGTGGCTCGGCCCACCTCGGTTTCGCGGCGGGCGCGCAGATCGGCCATGGCTTTGGTGAGGTCTTCCGTGTCAGCATCAAACTGCTTGATGATGGTGGCCTGGCGGGCTTCCACGTCGGACAACTCTTTCTTCTGATAATCCGTCAGGGAGATTGCGTCCTGGCGCGTATCTTCATTGTGCTTGAGCGACTCCTCAAGATCGGCCTTGGCCTTGGCCTTCGTCGCGGCCAACTCGGCCAGCTTGTGTTCGCGGTCGGCTTTCTTAACCTCGATGGCCGCCAACTCGCCATTGAGTTGGGTAATCTTGCCTTCCTCATTCATCGCCTGCTTGAGCATCTCGCTGGCCGGGGTCAAGGCGACGCCCATTTCATAGACCGCCATGTCCTTGACCAATTGGAACGTCAGCAAGCAAATCAAAGGCAACCCGACGAACAACATCACGCACTTTTGGAAGCCTTGACGCGAGGCGGTCCAAACGGCCAGCGGCAGCTTGAGCAACTCCACCGCCAGGATCGTCGCGCCGATTGGGCCAATGCCAAAAAAGACGACCCCCATGCCTTTGGGCAGGCAGACCACCTGTTGATATTTCCACCCGGTCGCCAGAATCACGAATTCCGTCACCGTCGCCATGACCAGCAACGGCAGCGTTAAGTACGAAATGCGTTTACTTTTTAACCGCTGCCAAGGGGATAATCCCGCATCCTGCGGGGCTGCGGAATCGGGAGAACTTTGCGGATTCGTTAAATTGGGGCTTTTCATAATTGAAACTCGAAAAATCTGTTAATCACGGGTCATCTCAAGCAGCTTGCGTGCCAGCGTGCCGAGACTGGACAATACTTCGATCACCGAGAGGGAGCGTGGTTCACGTTTGTTAAAAACATTAGATTTTGACAATAAAAAAAACTTCTTCAATAATACATGTCAAACTCACGTTCGCCCTGTTTTTATACACTTTGATGCTCAGGTGGGACAGTTCTTGCGAGAAGTCCCCGAGAAAGCCAGCGTCACAATTCAGCCCGAAGTTTTTGCTGGCAAGAAACCAGCCCATCTCATGCAAAAATCACGAAGCGGCACTTGCCGAACTCACGGCGCGGCATTCGGGTGGCCGTTGTTCCAGGATTACAACAGGCTGTTGTCAATCGTACGTTGATTGACGGCGCTCGACAGAGCAACGGCCGGTAGCCGTTGTTTAGTGTGCATGACCGTTTTGAGTCTCTGATGACTTGATTCTGAAACTTTTTCCCACCGTCATTCCAATCACGCTGCCAATGATGGCGCCAGCCACGAACTCTGAAGCCCAATGGATCGTCACAGAAACGGCAAGCCCAATGTAAAACGCGTAAAGCAACGCGCAGAAGGCAATTATCTTGTTCTTGGGATAAAGCATGATCAGGCAGAGCGCCAAGGAAAATGCCACGGTGGTATGCCCCGACGGCCAACCCCAAAAGATGCCGCCTTTTAGAAACCCAAATTGAAAGCCGTGGCTGGAGTCTATGAGCGCAGGCGTTCTAAAAGGTCCGTGAAATGGCGGCGGGCGACGTCCGGTTATGGCCTTGTAGCAGGAAGTTATCAGATACGCCAGAAGGGCTGCCTGCCCCAAAGCCCAAGCGGTCGTGATGAGGCGGCGGTTCTTTGCGACCTCGCCGGCGACCAAGATGACCAACGGCCCCAGGACAGGCATTAACATTCCAAGGCGGAGGGCTGGGCGGGCCAGCGCGAAAAACACATCTGCCCGCGTCCACCGATAATAAGCCCAATCGCCGCCGGAGGTGACGATCACAATCGTCAGGGCAACTGCCGATGCCTGCCACAAAAGGTTGCGGCTGCTGAAGATAGCAATGGCACTCCGAGGAAGCCGATAAAATAATTCAGGCACAGCGCCCATCATAACGTTGCCCCGGCACGTCGCGCGAAGTTAAAAGCACGGGCAACCGTTTAAGGCAGGCGCTGACTCCGAAAAACCGTTGGGGGACTTATCCTGACGCCAAAGGAAGAGCAAAAGCGGGGCTTTGCACATGATGGATATAACCCTCCGCCTGTTTATGCCCGCTCTCGATCCCGCGCATCCGCGTGACCAGTTCTTGGAGCGCGTAAAACTTATCGGGAGCTTGGCTGGCGTGAGCGTAGCAGGCCGAGCGCTTGCGTGATTCAGCGCTGGTAATATCCACGTAATGGGTTGGAGCGAACTGAACGGTGTCTTCCCCGTTGGAAACCTCGTAATAGTAGAGCGCAAACTTTTTCCCCATCCGCTGCCAGGCTCCGTAGGTCAGAAGCGAAAGGGCGCGGTGGTCAGGGTGGTTGTCAATCGGCCATTGGGTGAAGACCACGTTGGGCTGCTCGGCCTCCATGAGTCGGTGGAACTGTTCGTAATGGGCATTGTCAACGATTGCCTTGCCGTCAATTTGCCCGGCAAAGGCGGGACGCGCTTTGAGGATTTCGCACGCTTTCGTGGCTTCGGCCACGCGCACGGGGCTTGGGTCATACGATGGTTTGTCGCTCCATTCGCCTTTGTTCAGATAGAGAAGAACCACTTCGTAACCCAGATCCGAGCAGAGGGCAATCGTCCCGCCGCAGCCGTATTCCGGGTCGCCGGGGTGTCCACCCGTGACGACCACCTTGAGCCTCGGCTTTGTCGCGGCGGAAATCTGCCCGGGCAACTCCTCGGCGGCGGTTGAAACCAGCGGGAGCCCAACGGCGACCGCGGTTCCCAGCCAACTGGCTTTACTCAGCATGTTTCGGCGTGTGATTGGCTTCATGTGGTTATTCTGGATGCAATGGCGGCGGGATGTAAACCATTTCGTTTTTTCTTGATTCAAGTCCCCCAAGCCGCCATAACGGCGAAAATTAACCCCGATCATGAACCATTTTTATGAAATCGCTTTTGCCGCTTCTCGCAGCCTGTCTCGCCGCCACGCCTCTCGGAGCACAGGCTGCACCGCCCGAATCGCCAGCACGCGTCGCCGCTCAACCGGGTCTTTTCGATCCGCAAAATCTTATGGCCTGGTGCGTGGTGCCTTTTGACGCCAAGCGGCGCGGACCCGTGGAGCGGGCCGAAATGTTGCAGCGGCTTGGGTTCAAAAACTTTGCCTACGATTGGCGGTCAAAAGACGTGGCGGCCTTCGACGCGGAAGTGCGGGCGCTGCACAAACACGGCATCAATCTGGTCGCCTGGTGGTTTCCGACCGACGCCGCGGATCCGAACGCAAAAACCATTTTGGATGTCATCCAGCGTCACGGCATTCATCCCCAATTGTGGGTCATGGGATCAGGCAGTCCGACGAAGAACGAAGCCGAACAAGCACAACGCACGGATAATGAGGCGGAACGGATTCGCAAGATCGTGGCATTGGCGGCGCCCTGCGGCTGCAAGGTCGAACTCTACAATCACAATGGATGGTTCGGCCAGCCGGACAATGAAGTCGCGGTCATCGAGCGTTTAAAACAGAAAGGCGTGGACGGCGTGGGGATGGTCTATAACTTCAGCCACGGTCACGGGGATATGGCGGATTTCCCCGCCATTTGGAAACGCATTGAGCGCTACGTTGTGGCCGTCAATGTTTCAGGCATGGTGGCGAGCCAGCGCTTGATCCCGCCTTCGCAGGGCGACAAGGAACTGGATATGCTGCGAACCATTGCGCACAGCGGTTGGCGCGGCCCCATTGGGCTGATCGCCGAGCAAGGCGGCGACGCCGAGGTTACACTGGCCAATAATCTGCGCGGGCTTGCATGGTTGAGCCAAGAGATCGCGCTTCCCGGCTCTGGCGGTCAACGTCCTCTCCTCCTCGCTTCCGGGGCGGACGTCAAGTAGATGGCAGATCTTTACGATTTACTTGACTCCGCTCTTTCAAGCCTTGCGCACCTGGCCCTCGCGCGTCGGGATGCCGGCCATCGCGTTGCGGGTATCGACGATGCAATCGGCCCATTGGGCCAGTGCCGGATAATCCACCTCGGCGTGTTTGGTGGCGATGAGCGCCAGATCGAAATTCTTGATCGTTTTCTCCTCCCAATAAATAGACTTGACTCCGGCCCATTGCGGATGCTCGCGTGTCAATTTAATGACCGGAACATACGGGTCGTAGTAAGACACCTGGGCTCCGCGCTCCTTGAGCAAGGTCATCAGCACATAACTGGGCGATTCGCGGTCGTCGTCCACATCCGCCTTGTAGGCCAGGCCCACTACCAGCACCTTGGATCCGTTGAGCGCTTTGCGCCGGTCGTTCAGCGCCGCCACTACTTGATGGACGACATACTCCGGCATGGCCGAGTTGATCTCTCCCGCCAATTCGATGAATCGTGTATTCTGGACATATTCCCGCGCCTTCCAAGTCAAATAAAAAGGATCAATCGGGATGCAATGGCCGCCCAAGCCGGGGCCGGGATAAAAGGGCATGAAACCAAAAGGCTTCGTCTTGGCCGCCTCGATCACTTCCCAGATGTCAATGCCCATGGCGGTGTAAACCACTTTCAATTCATTGACCAAGGCGATGTTGACGCTGCGGAAAATGTTTTCCGTCAGTTTGGCGGCTTCCGCCACACGGCAGGAGGAAACCGGCACCAGCGTCCGGATCGCCCGGCCATAGACGGCTTTGGCCCGCTCCAGGCAGGCCGGCGTCAGCGCGCCGATGACTTTGGGGATCAACGCCACTTGGCTGTTGGAACTGCCCGGTTCGGCCCGTTCCGGGGAAAAGGCCAGGTGAAAATCCACGCCCGCCTTCATGCCGGAGCCTTCCTCCAAAACCGGCCGCAGCTCATCCTCCGTCGTTCCCGGATAAGTCGTCGATTCCAGCACCACCAAAAGTCCCTGGCGGATATGCCGGGCGATGCTCTTGCCCGTTTCCAGGATGTAGGAAATATCCGGCTCCCGATTCTTATTCAAAGGCGTGGGGACGCAGATGATGACCGCCTCGACCTCCTTGACCCGGCTGAAATCGGTCGAGGCGGAGAATCTTCCCGCCTTGACCGCTTCGACGATGGCCGAGGATTCGATATGCCTGATGTAGCTATGTCCGCTGTTGAGCAGTTTGACCTTGGCTAAATCGACATCCAGCCCGACCACCTCCGTATCCGAACGCGCAAACTGGAGCGACAACGGCAGCCCAACATAACCGAGGCCGACAACGGCAATTTTCATATCTTCAAAACTCTGACTTTGCACATGCGTTTACCATGGATTTCCATGGCCAGCAACAGGTTTGACTGGGTTTGACCCGGTTGTCGCTTGAATCATCGGCGTCTATTCGCGTCCACTTGCTTGTCCGGATTTGCCTGCGCGCCTTCACCCTTCATCCCTTTTTTGACCCAAACCCAAGTACTTCGCTTGGGATTGACTTTGCTCGTGTCAATTTTCCTTTTGCGGTTTGACCGGCTTAGACCGGCCAGTATTCCGCCGGCCTTTTTCGTCACTTTCCACCCTGCGGCAGGTTTGATTTGGTTTGATTTGGTTTGATTTAGTTTGAGTGCGTTCGGACTGGCTTCCCATCGGTTCTTTTCGCCAACCGCCAGTCAAAATTGAGCCTAACATAACCATTTCGCTTAGGATTGGCGTTATCGGTCTCAAACCTGCGCTCAAACCACTATTTCTGGTTTGACCAGGTTTGATTTGGTTTGACTCGGCTTGATTGACGGGATCGTTCAGCCCTGTTATGCGTGAAAATCACGCAGATCGCAACCGCCCCGGCGACTCTTGTTAAACCCCAATCCTCGCCGGGGAAGCACACGCGCCCTCGCCCCATGAGATGACGCAGGCTATCTCACGGGGCGAGCATGCGAGCCTGGCGCCCTCGCCGGCCAAATCTTCCAAACTTATCCTACAGCCTTGGCCAGCCCGGATTCCCGACTGCAAATTGTCAAAGAACAGGCGCGGGTGCGCCGCACACCTGGCACTCTACCACGTTTTGGTCGGAATTCAAAACGCATGTTGAGGTGATGCGGACGAGATAAGCGTGCTAATTTCAAAACGCATTTTGGGTGGTCTTAAGCCGCCGGCCGGTTTGCCGTCAATGGCAATAATCTAGGGGATTGTGTTTTACGAAACACCCGGCCCAATACCAGATGGGTGGGGACGAAAAATAGGACGGGCAAAGCGGCCATTACACAGACCAGATAAGCCCCGGCCGGCATCCAAGCCTGCGGTGCGGCATCGTTCAGCCCGAAAACATAATCAATATTCACCGGCGTTTTCGGATTGGCCAGATGCGCGCCCGCCGGCGGGAGGAAGAAAAAGGAGATCAAGCACAAGGCCCACGACAGGGCGGTCCAGGCCCGAAGCGCGCGGCGGTCATACCCGAGCCGCGCGACCAGGGCGGCCAGCAGAAACGGCAACCAGCCGTGAAACAGAGAGAGACCCCGCAGGAAAAGCGATCGGCGGCTGTCAAACATGTAATCCGTCATGTGCAGGAAGTGATGGCCGGTCAGTTGCGCCGCGAAATCCATGACCCAGAGCGCCTGCGGCACGAGGATGCCGACGGCGCTCATGGAAACGAGCAGTGGGTTCTCCGTCCAGACGCCGACGAGAGTGAGCAGCAAGGCGACATCGCAAAAATAAAGGAAATTGGTCGGCCCATAATTCAACCAATAAACGGGAATGAGCACCGCCATGAATCCGGTGTAAGCAAGCTTGAGCCAGAGCGGAATCCTGCGTGAGGCTGGTGCGGCTAATCTTGCGGCCGGCCTTGTTTCTTGACAAATTTGTGTTTGCATAACTTTTTATTTTTTGTTCAAACTTTCCGGCCTCAACATAGCGCAAGCGGCGGCGCCGGTGTTAATTGATAAAACTTGCGGCATCATTGATTTTTTTGTCTCAATAAATGAACCCGCTGTTGCATAATAATAAGGTTCGCCAACAACAATTCCTCTATGAGTGGCAAAGCGCCGTTCCTGGGATATTCCGTATGCGAGATTTCAGGTGGAAAGATCGTTCGCCGCAGCGACTATAGCTGAATGAATCTTCCACCTCCTGCGTCTCGCTTTGGCGGCGTCCCCGGTGTTGATTTGCTTTAGAGCCTGATCGCCGTGAATCGATTTTTCTTCTGACGGCTGGCGCGGTACGCGACCGCCTTCAAGAAGCACGAAGCCACGACCACTGCAAACATTGAAGAAGCCGCAACCGACTGGCTGAATCGCAGATTTTGGCGGCGAAGTATGGACAAGACCGCGAGAAGCTTTTAGGATTGCCAACCGATGAATCTCGCTATTCTGCTCTGATGATGATGGCGGTTAGAAAATCTTGTGCATGGCTTCTGCTTGGTATGCTGGGATGGGGATTTCCCGCCTCTGCCCGGCAATTCCACATCCAGAATTGGCACATGGAGGACGGACTGCCGGATGGGCACATCACGGCCCTGGCGCAAACTCAGGATGGCTATCTCTGGGTCGGCACACCGAGAGGGTTGGCGCGGTTTGACGGAATCCGTTTCAAGGTGTTCAAGTCGGAGGACACGCCGGCGCTGGCAGATTCCCGCATCACGGCCTTGTTGGCCGGAACCCACGGCGGGTTGTGGATTGGGACTGCCGATGGCGGCGTGGCGCAAATTGATCCCAGCGGACGGTTTCGTTCGTTGCCGCGGCCCGTTTTGCCTGGCGGGTCTCCGACTCTGGCCGGGTCCTTGGCAGGAGATTTCCCCGCGCAATGGTTGTGGAGTCTCTACAGCAATCTTGCCGAAGACAAGGAGGGCACGTTGTGGTGGTGCGCGGCGGGGCGCGGCGTGTATCGATGGCAAAATGCGCAATGGCATGACATGTCCCCATTCCTGACCAATGGCCCTGGAGATCCCCGATTGGTCTGTGACTTCCAAGGTCATCCATTTGTGCTGAAGGATGGTCGTTTGAATTCTTTTCAGGATGGTCGGTGGGGCGAGGCAGAATCGGCAGGACGAATTGTTGGCGAATTTCCAGTCGTCAGCCCGGCGCGTGACGGTGGCATCTGGGTGGGTTCGCCCGAGATCTCCTGGGCGCAGGGTGGGGGACGAGTGCGCAGGTTTGCTGATCACTCCTGGCGCCAGGAAGTGCAACCCACCCCTTGGACGGCCAATTCTCTTCGTTCCCAGGTAACGTGCTTGCTCAACGACCGCGAAGGCCACCTTTGGATCGGCACCATGTGGGGTGGAGTCTATCACACAGATGCCGGCGGATCATGGCAGAGACTGGCCACGGAGGGATCATTTTCGCAAGGCTTGATTACCTGCCTGATGGAGGATCGCCTGCGAAATATATGGGTGGGGACGGTTGGCGATGGTTTGTATCGCGTCACTAAGCGTCCGGTGACCATGGTGACGTTGCCTGCGCCCGCGCAAGAGAATCTGGTTCAAACCACCTGCATGACCAAAGATGGTTCGGTTTGGTTGGGCACCGATGGAGCAGGCGCATTCCGACTTAGGAATGGCATTTGGACAGATTATGCAGCCGCGCAAGGACTCACCAACCAGCACGTCTGCTCCATCTTCGAGGATCACGCGGCCAATCTCTGGGTCGGCACGTGGGGAGGACTGTTTCGGTTCGAGAATAATCATTTTACTCTTGTGGCGGGACCTCCGGAACTCAGGGCGATCGTGCTGGCGCTTTTTGAAGATCGCGCCGGTGGCTTGTGGATTGGAACCCGCCGAGGTCTAATCTGTCGCCGCGGGGGACAGTACCAGCCTGTGATACTGAAGCCAGACCGCGCGTCTATTGACATCCGCGCGATGGCAGAAGATCGCTCAGGCAATCTTTGGGTGGGCACGGTTGGGGATGGTCTGTTTTGCATACGCGCAGGCAAAGTCGTGGCGTTTTCCGACTCCGAAAAGTATCCGGCGGCGGATGCCCTGGCATTGCACTGTGACGCCGATGGTGTCTTGTGGATCGGCAGCCTCGGGGCGGGGTTGTTTCGTTATTTGGACGGCAAGTTCACTGCCTATACGAGCGCCGACGGTCTGCCTAGTGATTCCTTTAACAGCCTGATGAGTGATGATGCCGGCAATCTTTGGGCCAGTTCGGAAAACGGCGTCTTCGGCATGGATCGCAAAGTGATCCAGCGCTATGTGCGTGGAAAAAATCCGCCGCTTCTTTGCCGCCGCCTCTCGCTGGCGGATGGTTTGGCCAACCGCGCCTGCTCCGGCAGCGGCCAACCTGTGGCGGGTCGTTCGATGGACGGCCGGCTTTGGTTTCCCAACATGCGCGGCGTGGCCGTCTTCGACCCCAGCACAGTCGCTATTCAGCGGAACGAGCCGCATGTCGTTCTCGAATCCGTTTTCTCCGATGGCCAGGAACTGCCTCTTGCCTTTTCCGAGGGATCGGACCTCTCCGTCCCTTCCAGTTCGTGGCGCTTTGAATTCAACTACACCGTGCCGGACCTCTCCGCACCCGAGCACTTGTGTTTCCGCTACAAACTTGAGAGCTATGATCGGGATTGGGTGGAGGCCGGCAATCGGCGCAGCGCGTATTACAGCAAGCTGCCGCCGGGCCGTTATCAGTTCAGAGTCAGGGCGGGCGGCAGTGATGGCAACTGGCACGAGAGCGCGCGCGCTTTGTCGCTGCGGATCGTCCCGCGCATTTGGGAGGTGCGCTGGATGCAATGGGTCGGCGCGATTTCGCTGGCGGGCCTGCTCATAGCTTACGTCTCCATTCTTTCCAGGCACCGCTTCAAGCGCCGGTTGGAGTTGCTCCAACTGCAAAATGCCGTGGAGCGGGAACGCACCCGTATTGCGCGCGACATTCACGACCATCTGGGCGCGAGCCTGACGCAAATCGCGCTGATGAGCGAACTGCCTCCCGGGCGCGCGCCGGACCAGCGCCAGGTTGCTTCGCAGTTGACGCGAATTTCCAGCAAGGCGCGCGCGGTCATGCAGACTCTCAACGAGATTGTCTGGGCCGTCAATCCGTTGAACGATAATCTGCCCAAGCTGCTCGATTACATTTGCAGCATGAGCGAGGAGTTATGTGAGTCCGCCGGCCTGCGCTGCTGGCAGGAGGTGCCGACCAGTCTGCCTCCCACACCGCTGAACGTGGATTTCCGTCACAACCTCGTGCTGGCCATCCGCGAAGCTCTCAACAACTCCATCAAGCATGCCAACGCTTCGGAAATTTGGATCCGGGCTTTCGTCAAAAAGGATCATTTGCTGGTGGAGGTCCAGGATGACGGGCGCGGTTTTGATGTCAACCAGCGGCGCGCCCAGGGCAACGGCCTGAACAATCTCCGGGCGCGCCTCGATCAGATCGGAGGGCGGGCCGAATTGGCCAGCCAGCCCGGGCATGGCACCAAGGTCACCTTCCGGGCCTCCTTCACACAGAATTGAGATAACGCCGACTTGGCGCTTGTTTGCGCGGGATGAATTCTCTACCATGGCGGCATGCCGAAAAGCATCAAGGTCAGCATCGTCGAGGACGAGGCCGAATTGCGCCTTGAGGTGGAACGGCTCATTAACGGAGCCGAGGGGTTCCGCTGTCTGGCCGCCTACCCCAACGCCGAAACCGCCCTGGAATTGCTGCCCAAGAATCCCCCGGATCTTTTGCTCATGGACATCAACCTGACCGGGATGTCGGGCATTGACTGCGTGCGCAAGTTCCGTGATGCCCAATCCAAACTTCCCATCGTGATGTTCACCGTTTACGAGGACAGCGATGCGCTCTTCAAATCCCTCATGGCCGGAGCCAGCGGCTATCTGCTTAAACGCGCTCCGCGCGCAAAATTGCTGGAGGCGTTGCGTGAAATCTACGAAGGCGGAGCACCGATGTCCCGCAGCATCGCGCGGAAGGTCGTGGAGTTTTTCCATCAAGTCAGCCAGTTGCCCCCGAGCGTGGTTCAGTCTGCGGAACTCCAATCGCTGACGGCGCGCGAACAGGAGATACTGGCCAGCCTGGCTAAGGGAAAGTCTTACAAGGAAATCGCCGTGGATTGCAAAATCAGCGGCGACACCGTCCGCAAGCACATGGCGCGCATCTACGAAAAGCTGCACGTTCACTCGCGGACAGCGGCGATTCTCAAATACCTGGGCCGCTAATCCGCGTGCCGCCTTGCGCTAACCGGCCCATCCCTGAGAGCCTGTCTGAAAATTCGCCCGCTGGGGGGACCGGGCCTGCGAAGGCTTGGAATTTTGGGCGTGCCCTCTAGGCCGCGTTCCCGCCGCGTGCCCTCACGCGGCGCTGGGTACGAATTTTCAGACACGCCTTGAGCGAGTCATTCGGCATTGACCCCCCAAAATGTGGAATAGACAGCACCCGCTCATTTGCGAGAGGATGCTCCCGGTCACACCGCGAAACGTGGGTTCTCTGTGTGCTTCTAACGTCGGTGGTCGGACAAAATCGGTTGAGCAAAACGAATCATAAAACTGAAAATGCAGTCAATATACGACACACTATGAAACGACTTGTAAACTTCCTTCCAAAGGCGCTGGCGCTGGCGGCGCTCTCATGCGGCGCGGGCATGTCCGCTCAGGCGGCGGATTTTCAATCCACAGTCCTCGCGGACAATCCCTCCGGCTTTTGGCGGCTCCACACCCCTTACCAGCCTCCCGCCCAGGTGGTGGCGGCCAATCTTGGGTCACTCGGAGCGGCGGCCGAAGGCCTGTATTCAACCTCCATCTTAACCGGCCAGCCGGGTTCCATCGTGGGCGATCCCGACACTTCTGTCAACACGACTTCTGGCGACGTCGTCATTACCAACGGCGCCATCTGCGGCCTCTCCACCTTCTCCCTTGAAACATGGGTTTTCAAGACCGGTTCGGCGGCCAATTCAACCTACCAAACGATCCTGGATGGCCGCGATGGCGGCAACCAGAATTATCGCGTCTATACGGGCGGATATGGCACGAATGGTGTTGGTTCCGACGACCTTGAGTTTTGGACGTGGATGGGTAGTTGGGCCAACTTGACCTTGCCGGCGGACACATTGCCTGTGGGTCAGTGGTTTTACCTGGTTTTCACTTTGGATGGCGCCAACACGGGCGACATGTCGATCTTCATCAACGGTCTCCTGGTGACCAATTGGCCCGCGGCCAACACGTCTTATTCCGCTCAAGCGGTGCCGTTCGCCATCGGCTCCGGCTACGCCAATTTTCAAGGAAACGAGGATGATGTGGCGGTTTATTCCAATCTCCTTTCCGCTGAGGAAGTGCTGGCCCACTATCAGGCGGGCACCAACGGTCTGGGCAAGTACGTCTCAACCGTCCAATCCAACAGTCCGGTCGGGTTCTGGCGGCTGAATGAAACCGTCCCCCAGGATGTGGCTTCAAATGTGATCAGCGCCAGCCTTAACGGCGTTTATCAGAACAATCCCAAACACCAATTGCCCGGCGCATTAGTGGCCTCTGCCGGCACGGCCACGGCCTTCGATGCCAATAACAACCTGATGCAAGTGCCTTACTCCGCCACGCTCAACCCGTCCGTTTTTACCGCTGAAGCCTGGCTGGAGCCGGCGGCCCTGCAGGCCCCGGGCGATGTTAATGTGTGTGCGTTGTCCTCGGTTAGCACCTCATCGCCCAATCAAGGTTGGGCGGTCTATCAGAATTCCACCAACTTCGAATTCCGCACCTACAGTACGAATGGAAACACCGCAGTGGACATCGCCGGCGGTCCCCTGATCACGCCCTACACGTGGTATCATGTGGCCGTTTCCTGGGACGGATCAGTCGGCAAAATGTACGTGAATGGCGTGCCGGTTGCCACTAGTTCATCCACCAACTTTGTTCCCAACACCAGCGCTGCCTTCACGGTTGGTGGGAGAAGCGACAGTTCCTATTTTTGGGGTGGTGTGATCCAGGCCGTGGCGCTTTACCCTACCAATCTTAGCGACGCCCAGATTCTGAACCACTTCGAGAACGGCACCAATGCCGCCCCTTCCCCATCGTACGCCAGCTTGATTGCGGCGGACGGCGCCATCAGCTACTGGCCCCTGGGCGACCCTGACTACTACACCAACGTCTTTGCCCCGAACTTGGGCACGCTTGGCAAGCTCGGTGACGCCCGCTTCTTGTCGGCTTTCAGCACCGACACCAATGGAGCCATATCGGGAACGTCCGGCCCCATTATTACCGATCCCACCAATCAAATTGTGGCCACCATCTTTAATAGCGGCAGCCCCGCCATCTCCATCCCGCTCAATGATGTCTTCACCCGCACCAACGTCTTCTCGTTCGAGGAATGGTATTTTGACCAGAACACTTCATTTGCCTGTCCCGCATGGTGGCGGGACGAACCCAACACTGGCGACACGCGTGGCTGGGTGTGGTACGAAGTTCCCTATAACTTCTGGCAAATATCCTCCACCGTCAATACGTGGGACACCATTGGAGATAATGTGCTCAACATTTCCGCCGATAGTTTGTGGCAGCAAGTCGATTTTACTTGGGATGGGACCAATGCCTTGGTTTATGTGGACGGCGTGCTCTGCTCGGAGAACGGGCCGGCTGACTTTCAGTACGTCAAGTTGGTGGATCGCGGTGTTCAGACCATCGGCAACGCCCAATACCAGCTGACCGGGGAAATTGCCGAAGTATCCTATTACACCAACCTTCTCTCCGCCGCCCGTATCCAAGCGCACTGGACCGCTGCCACCGGCACGAATCCTCCTGCCGTGCTGGCCAACATCAGCGGCACTGGCTATGCCAGCGGGGCCGCTTCCACGCCCCTTCCTGCATCGGTATCAATCAGTGTCGGCGGCACCATTATTGTGCCTGCTTATGTTCTCGGCACGGAGCCTTTTACCAATCAGTGGTACTTGGCGTCAAGCGGCGGCGTCGCCACCAACGCTCTGGGCGGGCAAACCAATAGTACGTTGGTCATCCCTTCGACCACTACAAATGAAGCTGGAAACTACGTCCTAGTCGTCAACAATTCCGCTGGGAGCGTCACGAGTTCCGTCGTGACCGTGTCCGTCCAGAGTTCGCCGGCAACCGTGGTCACTCCACCGGCTTCCGTCACACGGGTGGAAGGGATCGCTGTCACCTTGGACGTGGTGGCGTCCGGCTCGCTGCCGATCAGTTATCAATGGTTGAGCAACGGCGTCGCAATCGCCGGCGCGACCAATTCTTCCTTCACCCTGACGGACGTTCAGCCTTCGTACGCCAGCAACTACAGCGTCACCGTGTACAATACGCTCGGCACCAACACCAGTTTTCCGGCAACGCTGACCGTTGTCCCGGAAGCGCCGGGCAGTTATGCCGCATCCGTTGCGGCCGATGCGCCGGTGGCATACTGGAGGTTGGACGAAGCTGTGGGATCAACCAACGCCCTTGATATCGCCGGCGGCCACAACGGCCTTTACAGCGGTTCCGAAGTGTTGGGTCAGCCCGGCGCTATTCTGGGAGATCCTGACACTTCCATTTATCTGCCGGGCGCGGGTGGCATCGTGGTTCCGTTTAGCCCCGACCTTAATCCGCCGGAGACCTTCAGCGTTGAGTTTTGGGCCTGGGGTGACACCAATGGCGCTGGCACGGATCGTGTCGTGTTTTCCTCCCGGACGTACTTTTCGGGATGGAACTACGGCTATCAAGTCCTGGCGGACGCCAACAACAATTGGGAATTCACCATCGGCGAAAAGACCAGCGGCACGTTAAGCATCACCAGCGACATTACGAATGCTGCGGACGGTTTGTGGCACTATATCGTGGCCACTTTCGATAACACCACACTGGGTATGGACCTATATGAGGATGCCCAGTTGGTGGCATCCGGCGCCCCTGCGACGTCCGGTTTATTCGCGCCTAATGCCGATTATACATCCACCGGCAATGCCCCGGCGGCCGATGAGGGCATCGGCTCGACCTCGGACAATGATCCACAAGCCCCCAGCGCCGAGTCGTTCTACGGCGGTATTGATGAAGTGGCCATTTACAACTATGCGCTCACTCCGGCACAGATTACCAGCCACTATGCCCTCGGTGGACCACCTCAGCTTGCTATCAGCACCACCACCAATGCGGAGATTATCGTGACTTGGAACAAGGGCGAGTTGCTTGAAGCGACGAACCTTCTGGGGCCGTGGACGACCAACGCCGCCGCCACATCGCCTTTCACAATCACAAATTCGCCCGCGGGCGCGCTGTTCTACAGGGCATTCGTGACGAACTCGCCCGTAGGACATTAAGAGCTTATCCTTAAAT
>PLIU01000304.1 GCA_003140095.1 Verrucomicrobiales bacterium
CCCAGTCAAACCCAGTCAAACCTCCGGTGTATGTTTGTTCGGACTCAACGAGGGTTGTTTCGCCGAAGCATTCGGTTTCGTTAGGCTTGAGCTGTATATTTGTTGTAAGTCATTTGTAGTTAATAATTTACATCATTAGCGCCAAAATGTCTCAGTGTTGCAAATCAACGATTTACGCACGTCTTAAATGCTTGCGCATGTCTATGGGGAGGGTTAATTTGCATATTTCTTCGTTTCCTTTGTTTCCTTCTGTAACTCTCCGCCGCCTGTTGCGGCTTGCCAAATTCCGTCTCCTGGGCAAGTATTGCCGCTGTGCAAGCAGTTGAACAGCCTGTCTCGATCAGCGTTGACGATTATCTGGCCGGCGAATTGAAGGAAGAAATCCGGCGTGAGTATATCGGCGGCTTGGTTTACGCAATGGCGGGAACCAGCGCCGAGCATAATATCATCTGCCAGAATCTCTTGATCGCCGTGCGTTCTCATCTGCGGGGCAAGCCATGCCAGGTTTTTATGGAGAGCGTCAAACTGAAAGTGCGGACTTCGATTGAAGATATATTTTACTATCCCGACTTGATCGTGGCATGCGATCCGCGTGATACGGATAGGTATTTCAAAACATCTCCGAAGGTTTTGATCGAGGTTTTGTCGCCTGACACTGAGCGTATCGACCGCCGTGAAAAATTCTCCAGCTACACCCAGATTGAATCCTTGGAAGAATACATTCTGGTCGCACAGGATAAGACAGAAGTGACCGTTTTTCGCCGGGGCAAGAACTGGCAACCCGAAGTGGCAAACCAGCCCCAGCAGCCCCTTCGCATCGAATCCCTTGATTTCACTTTATCGCTCTCGGCCATCCACGACAGCTCGTTGGCGGCGAACTAAACCGGCAGGGAATCAGGCCGGGGTTCCAACAAGATGCCCGTTATTGTTCCATGTTTCTTCGTTTCCTTTGTTTCCTTGTAAAACTGTTGGCCGCCGTGATGCCGAACCCTTCCGCCATGGACCAGCGACCATCTTCAACTGGGACCTGGCGCGAGCTACGGATGGTCCGCAGGGACAAAAAGTTTGCGGTCGCGGTCATCCTGCGGGTCATCGGGACGCGCGTAATCGCGCCAGAGCCAGCGCAACATTTCGGGCATGATGGCCCCGCCTTGTTTGTTGGAGTGGGTGCCGATGCCCCAGCAGTAATTCACGTCGTAGCCCTTCTCCGTCAGCGCCTCAACCATCTTCAGGTTTTGCGCGTGCCAATCGCGTTTGGCCTCGTATGAGCCGCCGTTTCGACTGCGGCCGCGAAGGTCATTGAGGCCGTCCTGGAGAAAGACGCGGATGGGCTTGCGCTCGGTTTGGCGAATCAGGTCGGGATAAACGTGCCCGCCGCGAATGTCGGTGAAGCTGCCGATGGTGCTGATGACTTTGTGGAATTGGTCCGGGCGCTGCCAGACGACGGTGAAAGCGCAGATGGCCCCGGAACTCGCGCCGGCAATGGCGCGGTCATCGGGGTTCTTCGAGATGTTGTAGTCCTTCTCCAGCGCCGGCAGCAGTTCGTTGACGATCAGCTTGGCGTAGTTGTCATTGAGTTCGTTGTATTCGGTCCCACGATTGTTGATGCTGTCGCCCCAATTGGTGGGGCTGGATTCCGGCTGGTCGGGCAAGTGGCCGGGATTGATAAACACCCCAATCGTCACCGGCATTTCGCGGCGATAGATGAGATTGTCAAACACATTTTGAATCCGGTAATCCCCGTTCGTGCCGACAAAGGCCTGCCCGTCCTGAAAGATCATCAGGGCCGCCGGTTTTTGGGCATCGTATTGCGCCGGGACAAAGATCCAATAATGGCGGGTGGTGTTGGTGAACACCTGGCTCGCCAGCGTCAATGGCCCGATGGTTTTGCCCTTTGGCACCCCTTCATGCGCCAGCGAATCGGGGCCGAGGCTGTAAACGTCATCCGTCGGAGCGGCCGACGCGCTTGGGACAGCCAGCAGCGTTGCAACAAGCAAACAGGGCCACGTTCGCAGAGCGTAGGACAGCCAGTTCGTCATCATATGTTTACGTTGGTACTGCACACAGGATGAAAGCCGGTCGACGAGAAATTCAAGCTTTTTTGCTCTTGCACGGAGGCGGCGGGCGGGAATGATTGAAATTGGCACGGAGCCCTTGAAGCAGTATCGTCGAGCTGTTCTGCATGGAAATTGGAAGCAAATTTGGAAGCAAACTGGTTGCAATAAGCGACTTGGTAACCACCCATGCATGGTTTTAGTGAATGGGGCATTTCGCACGGCTACCTCGGTTTGTACCTGGTTTTGGCTGTGGGAGTGATAGTTCCCTTACCAGAAGACACCACACTGTTATTCGTGGGTTATCTTGTATCCAGCGGAAAGTTCGCCCTGATCCCCGCGTGGTCGGCTGCGACCTTGGGCTGCCTGACCGGAATCATGGTTAGTTACACTATCGGACGCTCGGCCGGACTCATGTTTGTAAATCGGTTTGGCCATTACGTCGGCATCACGCCACAGCGGTTGGAGCGAACTACTCAATGGTTTCACCGCGTAGGCAAGTGGGGTCTTTTGCTCGGGTACTTTGTGCCGGGCGTGCGGCATCTCACGGCCCTGATCGCCGGTTCCTCCAAAGTGCGGTTTCCGGTTTTCATGCTCTTCGCAGGGTCTGGATCCCTGGTCTGGTCGTCAATTTTTTTGGCTTTGGGATACTGTCTTAGAGGTGGGTGGAAGCGATTTGGTGCCGGCTTTCGCCAACACCGGTTCGCCGTTGTCATCGGGGTGGTTTTGATCATGGCTGCCTTCTTGCTTTGGGATTGGAGGCGGAGCGTAAAGGCCAAACGGTCAGCACCAAGACCAAAGGGCCAGTCCCAGGACGGCCCAGTCACAGGCGATGGCGGTCAGGGTTCAGTTCATTGAGAAGTCGCGGGCAGGGCGAGATCGTCAGGTTTCACGCCCCGGCGGAACCCATCGAAACCGTATGCCGTGGGTTGATAGTCTCCCACCAAGCGCACATCGGCTTTGGCTGGCACCTCCATGCCAAAACCCCAATAGACACTGTTGACAAGCAGGCGGCGCAGGCTTTCATCGCGCAAGTCAGTTGAGCTGCCCATGGTGGTGCAGAAAGCCCTGTTGGTCGTGCCGGCATCGTTCCTGTGGATGCGATACCAGGCCAGCGGCTGCAGGGGATTGTTCTTGCCTGTGGCTTCCAGCGGTGCATCCGGCGTCGTCCCAGCCAGCACCTGGCCGCGCAGGAGAATTCTGGAGTCTGCCTGCGGATTCACATGGTACTCGCCCGTGTCGGCAAAAATTCGACCCACACCGCGCAACAGAGGCTCATTGGCGGCCGACGGTTCGATAATGCCGCGTGTGGCTTCCTTGTGGTTTGTCCCGAGGTGGCTGACCCACGTTTCGCCCAGCACTTGACGGCCAAAGCCGCCCGGCCATTCCTTGCTGTCATGGGAATATCTGGCGAAAATGGAGTGGTCCGCCTTGGAATATTGGAAGGCGTGAGTGCTCGTGCGCAACCCGATGATCGGCTTGCCAGCCAGGTAGGCGTCCACGAAGTGCTTCATCGTCGCGTCGGGCCAATGGCGAAAGCGCAGCATCATGAAGATGGCATCCGCGTGATCCAGAGCCTCGGCTCCGGTGAGATTGCCCTCGGCGTTGGGATCGATCGTGCCATCCTTAGCATCGAGCGAGAAAAGCACGGTGCATTTGAAGCCGTGGCGCACGGCCAGAATTTTGGCCATCTGCACGAGGCTTTCCTCAGAGCGATATTCTTCGTCCCCCGCCAGAAAGACGATGTGCTTTCCGAAGCCGGGTCCAGTGTTGCCTTCGTAAACAACTGTGTCCGCCGCGCGCAAATAGCCAGTCAACAATGTGAACAACGCCACACCTGCGATAAGGAGAGAAGAAATATTGCTTTTCATAAACAGAATTCAGATCATTGAATCAGTTTTCTTGATTTTCACAAGGCTGATGAAGAGTCAGAATGGCAGTTTGGATTTTGACGCTTTTTTCTTGGCTTTCGCAACGCGGGATGGCTAATGTCCGTGCCAGAAAGGTTATCACGTGAAATATCTCATTCGTTTTGTTCGTTTGTGCGCTGTTGTCGCCGTCTTGCTGTCCGCCTGGCAGGAGGCGGTGGCGGCTGACGCGCCGAAGAAAATCCTCTTTTTCTCCAAATCCGGCGGTTTTGTGCATCCCATGATCGATGAAAAGAACGGCCAGCCCAGCTCGGCGCAAATCATCCTCACCGAGCTGGGCAAAAAGTACAACTTCGAGTTCACCTTCTCCAAAGATGGCTCGCTCTTCACGCCCGAAAACATTGCCAAGTACGACGCCTTCTTCTTCTACACGCAGGGGGATTTGTGCAAACGCGGGCAGGACGGCCAACCGCCCATGACCCCGGAGGGAAAGGCGGCGTTCCTGGAGGCCATTTACAACGGCAAAGGTTTTATCGGCACGCATTCAGCCTCGGACACCTCCCACTCCGCCGGCCTCAATGAAGGCGGCCCGGGTCGTTGGAAGAGCGATGAGGGCAACCTGGACCCTTATATCAAGATGATTGGCGGGGAATTTATTGTTCACGCCTCGCAGCAGACGGCTCATCAAATCGTGGTGGACAAGATTTTTCCGGGAATGAGCGGGGTGCCGGATGATTTCGGGCCGAAGGAGGAGTGGTACTCGCTGAAAAACTTTGCGCCCGATTTGCACGTGCTGCTGGTGCAGGACACCTCGACCATGAAACGGACGGGAGGCGACCGAACGGCTTATGACCGTCCGAATTATCCTTCGACCTGGGCGCATCTCTACGGCAAGGGCCGTGTGTTTTACACCAACATGGGTCATCGCGATGACATCTGGAGCAACCCGGTATTCCAAGAGGTGCTGGTAGGCGGGATCAATTGGAGCGTCGGCAACCTGGACGCCGATATCACGCCCAACCTGGATAAAGCCGCTCCGGAGGCCAACACGTTGCCGCCCGGACCGTAAGGGCGCCGAACTGGCGTACCTCAATGGTTGTTTTAGCGTCAGAATTTGAGGAAATGGGGCGTGGTCACTTTTTCAGCAAGTCGCCGAATTTCGGCAGCAGGGAGTACTTCTTTTCCCAAGGCGTGTACATCAGGCCGCGCACACTGGGCGTGGCGCGCGCCAGCTTGAGCCAGCCTTGGACGTCCTCCAAGTTGTCGGCGTCGTAGTAACAAGCCAGCAGCATAGGGAAGCCTTGCCCGGCAAAAAAGCGGATGGATTCCGGTTCCGGCGCGCCGCCCCAAACCGCCATGACGAGGTCCTTGGGCACGTGCAGCCACGAACCGGCGAAATCGCCCCGCACCAAATAATAATCGGCATGCGCGTTGTGGTTGGGATCGAACATGTCGGCCCAAAGGTAGATTTGCACCTGCGGCAAATGGCGGCGAAGGATGTCCGCCTGCCGGGTCACGCATTGGCCCAGCAACTGGCCCATGTCGCGCCCGGCGCAGGCGCGGCAGGTTCCGCCCATCCGCACCTCATCCATGTTCAGTAGCACGCGGCGGGGATGCAGGTGCTGAGCCAGCAGCCGCGTTTCGCTCTCGAAGATGTCGTAAATCTCCGGTTCGGCCATGCAGACGGTCACTTGCGAATCGTTGATCAACATGGAGTGGAACCAACTGACCCGCAATCGGTCGCCCTCGTGAATGTGGCCGCCGGGCAGGAGCTTCAGCGGCGCGGGATCGTCGGTGTCGCACCAGAGATGGGGTTGGGGACCTCCCAGCGGCGCGAAATCGATGCCTTCCTGGTAGGTGGTGGCGCCATCGTCGCTTCGCACCGCCACCGGCGTGCCGGGGCGATGGAGGACGTTGACCGGGCCGATTTGCTCAAGGCTCCAGTCGTCGAGCCAGAATTTGCCGGCCTTGCCGCCCCAGACGCCGGCGTAGAGGCGGACTTTTTCCAAGTCAAGACTATTGAATAACATGGAAATCTTGCGCCAATCTGTGGTGGCAGGCAGGCGGAATTCGCGCGGTGCCAGCTCGCGGTCTTTCTCTGAAAGCACCATCATCCGAAAAGCATCCGCCGGCTGCAAACCCTCGGTCTTGACCCATAACGTGAGCCGATAGCAACGGCTGGGCTGGAGTTGGACCTCCTGCATCACCCGTCCGTGCCCGTAGGGATTGGCGGTGAAGTTCTCCATTCTCAACGAGGCCCGGCCACTGTGCTTGAACTGTGTGTCCACAAAACTGACTTCGCCCGGTTGATCGTGGAAATTGAAGCCTTTTAAACGGTTCCCGGAAAAATCCTCAAATCCGCCATTGACGATGGAGACGGAATGGTTGTCGTCCAATTGTCCCTGGCCGTTTCTGACCAGAAACGGCGCGTCCTCGACCGGCACGCCCTCGGCCAGATTGGGATTGTGGGCGAGAAAGCCGCTGCCGTAGCCGATGGAGAAAAATGAGGGAATCAATTCCAGGTGATTCCTTTCGCAGGCCTGTTGCACTTGTTCCAGGCGGCGGAAGAAGTCGGGGGATTGCCGGGAGAGCGAATCAAGACCGGCGGAAAGCACCGCCCCGTTGCAGCCGTGTTGTCTCGCGGCATCCAGCACGAGGACCATCTCCGGCACATCGCTGTCCTTTTCCAAATTCCAGCCAAAGACCCAGACAAAGCGATCCGCCAGCCGCTCCGCGCCCCGGAGCGGATGGGCCAGGGCCAGGACAAACAAAAAGAGCAGAGCAAGCGTTTTGATGTCCAGAAGCGTATCGCATCTGTCGCGGTCAGGTCAACTGTAAAAAGCCGCGCCGTCTGCGGGTCCCCATGTCATTTTGAGTTGTCATTTGAGTTTGACACCGGAACGGCCCGCCGTCAGCGTCGGCAAAGCCATGAGCCTTATCAACAACCAATTCTTCCTTGAAGGCGAAGGCTCAACATGACGGAGGAGCCTCAAACAGCGATTTCCCGTCAATAAGATATGAAAACAACATGGCCCATCCTTTTAGGTCCGCTGCTCTTGGCGGCTCCGGCCGCCCAAGCCCAATTCGACTACACGACCGCCAACGGGGCGATCACCATCACCGGCTATACCGGTTCGGGCGGGGCGGTGACCATCCCCAGCACGATCAATGGCCTGCCGGTGACCAGCATCGGAGGTGAGGCCTTCGCCAATGTTGACTCCATGACCAGCGTTTTGATTCCCGGCACTGTCGCCAACATCGGAGATTATGGGTTCGCTTACTGCACCAGCTTGCGCAATGTGTATTTCGAGGGCAACGCTCCCATCTTTGGTCTGGTTGTATTCTCGCTGGACCCCGCCTCTTTTTTTTGTTTGCCTGGCGCCACCGGCTGGGCCTTCGGTAGCGGTGTTGCGGCCACGGAGTTGACCGCCGTTGCCATCACCGCCGATCCAACCAACGGCGTGGTTCCTTTGACGGTGGGCTTCACCTCTGAGGGCGTTGACAGCGCCGGCAATACCGTCAGCAATTGGAACTGGAATTTTGAAGATGGATCAACCAGCACCGCTCAGAATCCTTCCCATGACTACACGAACGGTGGCACTTTCTCCGTCGCTCTCGTTGAGACCAACGCCATGGGCTTCCCGATTGCCGGATCAGTCGCGTTGATCACAGTGTCCCGGCCCACTCTTGCGTTTACCGCCAATCCAACCAACGGCGCGGAACCTGTGACGGTGAGCTTCACCTCTCCGGACGTTGACAGCGGCGGCAGTGCCATCACCAGTTGGGGCTGGAATTTTGGCGATGGCTCAACCAGCACCGCTCAGAATCCCTCGCATACTTACACCACTGATGGCACTTTCTCCGTCACTCTCTTTGCGACCAACAATATTGGCGACACAGTTACCGGCTCAGGGCCCGCCTCAATCTTGGCGCTTGAGCCACTGCAAGCCCAATTCAACTACACGACCAACAACGGCGCGATCACCATCACCGGCTACACCGGTTCGGGCGGGGCGGTGACCATCCCCAGCTCGATCAATGGCCTGCCGGTAACCAGCATCGGGGGTGAGGCCTTCGCCAATGTTGACTCCATGACTAGCGTTTCGATTCCCGGCAGCGTAGCCTACCTCGGAGATTATGCGTTCGCTTACTGCACCAGCCTGCGCAACGTGTATTTCGAGGGCAACGTTTCCAGCTTTGGTCTGGTTGTATTCTCGCAGGACTCCGCGGCGTCTTATTATTTGGCCGGCGCCACCGGCTGGGAGGGGATCTACGTTGACGGTGTTGCGACCAAGGAGTTGACCGCGATTACCATCACCGCCAATCCAAGCCACGGCGTGGTTCCTTTGAAGGTGGACTTCACCTCTGCGGGCGTGGACAGCGCCAGCAATGCCATCAGCAATTGGAACTGGACTTTTGGAGATGGCTCAACCAATGCCACTGAGAATCCCTCCCATAGCTACACCAACGTTGGCACTTTCTGCGTCACTCTCGTTGAGACCAACACTGATTTCCCGATTGCCGGAGAAAGTATCCCAATTGCCGGATCAGTCGTGTCCATCACCGTGTCCCCGCCCACCCTTGCGTTTACCGCCAATCCAACCAACGGCTTGGAACCTCTGGCGGTGAGCTTCACCTCTCCGGACGTTGACAGCGGCGGCAGTGCCATCACCAGTTGGAACTGGACTTTTGGCGATGGCTCAACCAGCACCGCTCAGAATCCCGCCCATACCTACACGAGCGGCGGCACTTTCTCACCCGCTCTCATCGTGACCAACAACATTGGCTTCGTGGTTGCCGGCTCAGGCCCTGCCTCCATCACGGTGTCCTCGCTCACCGTTGCGTTCGCCGCCAATCCACCTACCGGCGTTATTCCTCTCACGGTGAGCTTCACCTCTGCGGGCGTTGACAGCGCCGGCAATACCATCACCAGTTGGAACTGGACTTTTGGCGATGACTCAACCAGCACCGCTCAGAATCCATCCCACAGCTACACCATCCCTGGCACTTTCTCCCTCGCTCTCATCGCGACCAACAATATGGGCGACACGATTACCGGCTCAGGTCCTGCTTCATTGAGCACCGTCTTGCCGGTTCCGACCAACTTCACTGTGCTGCATGCTTTCACCGGTAGCGGCGGAGCTTATCCATATGCCGGTCCGATTCTATCCGGCAACACGCTCTATGGGACGACGGAGTACAGCATTGCGCCCATCAGCGGCACGGTGTTCAGTCTCAATATCGCAACCGCGAATTTTATCGACCTGTACCATTTCCCGGATTTAGTTCTACCTAATGATCTTGAAAACGTTCCCGGAGCCAATCCGGAGTGCCGATTAATTCTATCGGGCAACACACTGTATGGAACGGCGTCTGCTGGCGGCGCGGACGGCTTTGGCACCGTCTTCACCTTCAATACCGAAACCTCAAAATTTATTCCCCCGTATTATTTCAGGACTGCTACATACGACACGAATACGGGTCTCCATTACAACAGCGACGGAGTTTATCCGCAGGCCGCTTTAGTTTTAGTGGGCAACACACTGTATGGGACGGCGACCTACGGCGGCGCCGACGGCCATGGGACAGTGTTCAGTTTAAGTGCCGCAGGGTTTCTTACGCCCATTTATACCTTCACCGGCGGCAATGACGGATCTTTTCCACTGGGGGATTTGATTGCTTCGGGCAGCACGCTGTATGGGACAGCCAATAGAGGCGGTAGCAACGGCTATGGCGACGTGTTCAGCGTCAATACCAATGGCTCCAATTTTGAGGACCTTTATAGCTTCACCGGCGGCAGCGACGGTGCTAATCCGCCACAAGGCGGTTTGCTTTTATGGAGCAACACGCTCTATGGGACGGCGGCGTTTGGCGGCAGCAATGGCTTCGGCGCCGTGTTCAGCGTCAATACCAATGGCTCCAACTTTGAGGCACTATATAGCTTCACGGGCGGCAGCGACGGCGCTTATCCGGGCGCCAGTTTAATTATCTCGGGCGAGACGCTCTATGGGACGGCGTTTGGCGGCGGCCCTGCGGGACATGGCACGGTGTTCAGCCTCGGCCTTAGCGCCCACGGTTCCGATCTTACGATGCTTTATGGTTTTACCGGCTACAGTAATGCTGATAACAGCAACAGCGATGGAGCCAATCCGCAACCCGGCTTGGTTTTATCGAGCAACATTCTGTATGGGGCGGCGCGATATGGCGGCTACAATAGCTGTGGCACGGTGTTTGAGTTGCCTTTACCCGGCGCAGCCCTCGCGCCCATTCTCTTGACGGATATCGGGGCCACTGCTCCGACGCCAGGCGCCAATGACATCGCACAATTGAGCAACAGTGGGAACACCATCCCGGCGGGCCTTAATTACTATTGGGACGATGGCTTTGAGCATCCCACAACCGGGGCTCCCGGCCAATCCTTCACGACCTTGCGCAACCCGAACGGATACACCCTGACTTCCGTGGCGATCAAAACCGGCGGTCTCGGTGACAATGGCGGGCACAACGGCGCTCTTTATACTGAAGTGCAACCCTTTGCGCTCTATGTCTTCGCACTGTCAAATCCTCTGGGATTAAGTCCCGTCACGGCCGGACTCACCAATGCGACCCTGATCGCCTCGTTCACTGCGACCAGTCACCTGAACGCGGACGGAGATTGGATGCAGTGGACCGGCCTTGCGGTTCCCCTGGCGCCAGGAACCAACTACGCTTTTGCGTTTGGAATTTTGGATCCCCCCGGTGGTAACGGCGAATGGGAGAGCATAAGCGTGGCCTCGGGTCTTCCCTATGCCGGTGGTCAGGTTTGCCTGGTTCCCAACGCTGGCGGTCAGGTCACCTATTCATCCGATCCGAATACGTATGACATGACATTTGATCTTGGCCTGGCGGTCGCGTCACAGGTGGCGCTAAGTATCGCCCCGGCAGGGGAGGGGAGCTTGAGTCTTAGTTGGTCGCAAGGCACGCTCTTGCAAACCACCAATTTGGCCGGCCCGTGGACCACGAACACGGTGCCTTCTCCTTACACAATTGCGCCGACCAATTCCAAGATGTACTTTAAGGTGCTGGTGCAATAGGCGCGCGCTGGAACACCGCTCACACAGAAACTTCAGGAAGGAGTGTTCGCGTCTGCATTGACTCTATGCTGATAGAATTAGAGGTTGTTCAGGCCGGTTCTGACTTGGTCGCAGGGGCTTCCGGTTTTGAGGTCGATAGTGCCGTCGCCTTTCATGCAAGGCCATCTCACGGCACGGCCGATGGGGCCGGCGATGGCGTGGATCGCATCGCCAAGCCCTAGTTTGAATTCCTGGCGGATTTTCAGCCAGTTTTCGGGGGTGAAGTGAACTAGTTGCGTCTCCCGGTTTAATTGGCCGAGTTCGAGGCATCTTTCCAGATAACCGGGTTTGCGGTGGCGGGCTTTTCTCTTCAGGCTGGCGAGGGGACGCAACTCGCGATTCGTATTCATGGGTCGTCGTTGTCGCCGGTGAAAGGGTCGGCGATGCTGGGCTGTGGGGTGGCGTAACAGGGATTGGCGATGGAAGCGGCCCAGTTGGTGCCGAGGCCGAGCATATTGACCTGGGCGGCGGTGAAGTTGAGGTCTTGCTGCACGGCAAAAGGGACGCCGGTGTTGATGTAGCTGTATCCAGCGCCGGGCGTGATGATGCCTATATAGTATTGCTGGACGAAGATGTAATCGTCAACGAGGTCGTCGGGTGTGGGGAGATCGACGATCATGGGATAGTTGCTGTCGGCCAACTGCGGGAAAATGCAGCCGACGCCGAGCCAGTAGCTGGGGCCGGAATCGCACGGTGGGCCGTTGCCGATGCCGACGATGTAATAGGCGGTTGGTGTTGGCAGGTAGGCTTGGGCGCGGAAGGCGCTTGGTGTCGATGTGTGCGCGACAGTGCAGGGTGGGCCGGTTCCGCTGCATCCGTCCAGATAGTTGTAGGAGCCTCCTTGGCCGGTGGCTGGGCCGCCACTTTGCGTGGGCGGTTCGGTTTGATCGTAGCTGGTGAAGTAGCCGGTCCACTGCTCTCCCCAGGCGACGCTGTCGATGTTATAATTGGCGGCCCAATTGAGCATGTTCGTCTGGTCTCCGGCGACGTTCATGGTGGACTCGAATCCGATCAGACGCAGTGAAAGGCCGATGCTGGCGCAACTGCATCCCGCGCCGCTGCCAGAGCCGCTGCTGCAAGCGCCGAGATAGCCGATGGGGGAACTCATAGGGAAAGGCTGAAGGCTGAAGGCTGAAGGCTAAAGTTCATAATCAATATGGCGCGGTGCATAGGACCATGCAGGTTTTCCAGACGCCGGCGACGCAGACGCCGAGGGGTTGGAAATAAGCGGGGCCATGGCCTGCAAGATCGGCGCCGGTGATGCGCACTAGCCCGGTCGAAGCGAGCGCGCCGCCGCTTCCTCCAGAGAGCATGATGATGGGGGCGTTGGGGGCGGTGAGACCGGCGATGTTGCCATAGTTGGGCTGGTCGCTGGTTGTGGTATCGATGGTGACGCCGGGAAAGCCATAACTGTAGGCGGACGCGTTGGCGGCCAAGTCGGTGATGCTGATGGGGTAGATTTGCCGGTCGGCGGCGCGCGGGCCGGGACTGGGGCCGCGCTGGGCGACGTTGTTGCCTAACTGCGTGCCGCCGTTGGAGCCGGGGTTGTTGGTGACGTTGTTGCCGTTGAGATTAAACCAGCGAGGTCCACGATTGACTCGCAGTCGCTCCACAAAATCTTTCGCGCCCAGGTGCGAGGCAGGGCCGAATGTAAGAGTTGTGCGGCCCGCGGTCAGATCGTAAGAGATTTGCTGGAGGCAGGCTGCCATGGTCGTCCATTCCGCGAGGGAGCCTGTAAGGTTTAGGTTATTTCCCAGCGGAACTTGATCGGTGATTTCTGTTTCTTGGATGATGTAGCTGCCTTCATATTGCGGGATTTGGGCGATGTTGTAGATGTAGCCGGCGAGGCCGAATGGCACGATTTCGCCGAGGGTTTGGACTTGGTTGACATAGGTATTGCCGGGGATGGTCAGGAGCGTGACGCGAGCGTGTTTGCTGTGGGCCTGGACGTGCGCCATCGGCACGGCGGTTGGGCTGCCACTGACGGGGAAGGAATTGCTGTTTTCGGTGGCCTGGAAGGCGGCGGTGACGGTGCATTGCTGGCATTGAACGGGTGTGCCGCCGATGGTGTTTCCGTTCAGCATCCACGGCGCGACCTGGCCGCCTGTCAACAAGTATTGAAACGTGCTGGTATCGATCGGATTGCCGGCATCGTCGGTCACGGTGACGACGCAGTTGGGAACGAAGGCCGGGCCGGTCAGGTCCTTCAGCTCGGGGAAAACCGTCTCCCAAAAAGTGAGCGCGGCGTCCCCTCCGGCCGGATCGGACGTGTCAACGGAGACGGTCGCGATGGTGCAAGTCACCAGGCTGCTGCTGTTGCCTTGCATGTCGATGGTGCCGCTTGCGCGGCGAAGCCCTGGCCCAGTTGCTGCAGTTGCGTCATAAGGCCGCTGTTGAGCAACACGGGATCGGCCGTCGCGAACGTGTCCAACGTGTAAAGCGCGCCGGTCAGGCCGATGCCTTCGTATTCTGTGCCGCCGATCGTGCTGGCCACGTCGCGGATGATTTGCGTGTATTGGAAACCGTTCCAAGTGCCGGTGAGACGGAACTTGAGTTCGACGGCGGCGGGAATGAGATCGTCACGGCGTTTGATTTTGCTGGCGCTGGCGTTGAACGGCCCGTTGGGGCCGGTGAGCGAAGATGCTACAATCGAAGGCAAGGAAGGTGACGAAGGGAAGGGAAGCGACACGGCTGGCAACATGTCCCGCGTGCTGATGTGGAGGGTGGGGCAGGGATTTCCATTGAGGGTGGTGGTATAGTCAAACCAAAGAACGGGATCCCCCATCGCGCCAATCCAGCGCAGCATTTTGCGCATGGCTTCGGCACAGGTGATGTCGTTGACGCTGTCCAGCGGGGCGCGCAGGACGGCATTGGCCTCGGCGATGGTGCCGGGCACAAGATTGGTTTGCAGGGTGTTGATGCTGGTCGGATTGACGGGCGCCAAGGTCTCGTATGCGCCGGCGATGAAGTCGGGAATTTTCAGGTTCGTGTTGCTCAGGCTGGTGTAGAGGAGGTAATTGCCGGACGTGTCCCAATTGGGCCGGTAAACGCCATCGGCTCCGGCAGTGATGCCGTCAAGTTGAATTTGCGGCGCGCCGGGGTTGACGCTGTTGGCGAGCGCGGTTTGCCACATCACATAGGCGACGATTTCGCGGGCTTGCTGGGCGATGGACATGAGGTTGGTGGCGGATGTGCCAGGGACGGTGTCGCCAGCGCCGACAAGGGCGTTGGCGCTCATGCCGAGGATGATCTGGCTGCGCCAATCAGCGACGTTTTCCGAGCCGTTCCACGTCCACCACAGTTTTTGAAAGACGAGGCGCTCGAAGAAAAATTCCCAAGGCCCGGCGAATTTGTAAGCGAGTTTTTCGAGATTGGGGCTGCCGGTGCGGAAGTTATCGACGCGCCAGCCGATGAACCAAGTCGTGCCGCCAGTGAAGCTGGTCAAGCCGCTCAAAGGCAATCCAGCGGGCGTGGTGGAGGGCGTGACGGTGGACGTGCGGCCGATGCGAAGGATGATTGGGGAGCCATAAGGGAATGGATCGGCGGCGTCGGCGGCGAGCACCACGTCGCAGGCGAAGTGGTCATGGAACCTGATTGGTGTTCTCGCGATTGGCCTGCGCGATGGACCAATCAGCCAGCGGGCGTTCGATGCCGTTGTATTGGAGAGTGGTGAAAGTCACAAAGGCGAATTTTAAATTTTGAATTCTGAATCAGTGAATTCACAATTCATAATTCGGAGTTCACTGATTGTCTTCATGGAGCATTCGTTCCTGTCACGATGACGTTGGGGGTTTTGCTGCCGATGAAGGTGGCTTGGCCTGTGCCGCCGAGGGCCAATTGCGGCTGGTAGGCTTGCGAACCCACGTCCGGCGCGGTGCCGTAGTAAGGCAGAGCGACGCCTTGCCCGTTTGTCCACGTCAGAGAGGTGGACACGGTGATGGTGTTTCCGGTGATGGCCGCGATGACGGCGGTGGCGGCCTGGCCTTGCAGTTGGATGGTGTCGCCTGGAACAGTGCGTGAGGCGGCCTGCATCCCGGCAAAGAACCAGCGCGCGTCATTGACCGTGAAGGACGTGCCGGCGCCGCTCGCGCTGGCAATGGTGGCAGGCCATTTCCCCGCAGCAATGGCCGGGCTGCCTGGCGGCAGGGAGAACACGGGCGGCGTCATGGGCGCATAGGGCGGTTGCCGCAGCAATAGGCCGCTGTTGGTGGTCTGCCACAATGGATTTACGTTAGTCAGATTATTCAGGCAAACCTGCATGTCCACGGACGGTCCTTCAAGGAAGGACCAGGCGTTTTGAAAATTGGCGTAAAGAAGATTGTTGACAACCATGTTGTTGCTGGTGGAGGCAAAACCCATCGGATATTGCCAGGTAACGTTGGTAACGTAATTTGACAGCGCGTTGCCCGGATATGTCCATGAAATCGCGTAACTGCTGAGCATCACCGAGTTGTTGAGAATGTAGTTTGAGCCGGCCGGCCCCGCGCCGCCTTTTCCGTAAATTTGGATGGCGTTGTAAGCCGCGCCGAAGATGGAATTGAACCGCACCAAGTTCAAGCCCCCGTTATCGATGGTCAAAGCGCCAGGCGCGTCCGTGTCCATGCCGCAATACCCGATGGAGTTATACTGAACCACGTTCCATGAACCCAAGTAACCTCCAATATCAAATCCGCGCGACCCGTAGTAATACGGCGCCTGCGAAAATCCCCAGATTGGCGGGCTGTAAGTCCAATTGTATTGCACCAGGTTGCTCTGTCCGTAAAGCCCGAGCGTATCATGGCCGCCGCCCCAAAAGGTGTTGCTCTCAATAATATTGCAAGAGGTGTAATCATAGGGAGAGCCGACGAAATACGTGCCAAACACGACCCCATGCTGCCCCGCGTCGCCGCTGGAATTAAAGAACGTGATGGACGGCCCAAAGACGTTCCCGTGAATCCAATTGCTTTGACAATTTAGCGCGAACGTGGCCGGCCCGTTCAATGAACCATTTTGGCTGTTCATCGTGTCCCCAAACGCGCAACCTGTGATCTCACAATTCACATCCCCCTGAAAGTCCGGCGTGCGGTAGGCGTTGGTGCTGGTCAATCCGACAAATTTGAGCCATGAGCAGGTGTTGATCTGCATCGTATTTACGTTCGGTCCGCTGTTTGAGATGGCCATGAATCCCCAATTGGTAAAGATGATGGGCGCGGAGGATGTGCCGTTGAAATTGGCAATCTGCATGCTGGAGGCAGTGCTGTCGGAAGTGTGATTAAACACGCCGCCGATCTTCACCACGTCGCCCGGTTGGAGCGTGACTCCGCCGCCATAGTTGAGGTGGGCGAATGTCTGCCAGGGCGTGCTGGACGATGTGCCGGAATTGGAATCGTTGCCGGATTGGGCCTGAATCCAGTATTGCGTGGCAAAGGCTGAAGGCTGAAAGCTGAAGGCTAAAAGCAGCCAGAACAACACAAGAGATGGCCCGCATTTCGCGGGCTGCCAGATTTGCCGCTGTTTTTTCATTCGGCACCCGCCATCTTCATTACTTCGTAAGAACGCATACGACAGGGGAGCATGTGTTGGAGCTTGTGCATGGTGTCATATAGACGTCAAAAAACAACTTGGGTGACATTTTCCAGTTAGGTTTTTTATTTCTGGTTTCAATTTAATTTAACTTTCTTTTTGTTGGCTTCTTTCTCGTTCACCAACCTTGAACAGGTTGAACAATGAATTGGAATCCTAAATAAAGTCCCGCTGTCCATGCGGTATCGCCGCGAGAGCGGATGACGAAATTCGTAGTGGTCACGTCGGCATAAAGGCCATAGACAGATGCCATCGGAGAAGCGCCGCTTGCCCCGAGATTGGAATAGCCTCCGTCAGTGCCATTGGTCACAGTGGTCCATGTCACGCACGGAGGGTTATTGAAAGCATGGGCAAATGTATTGGTGAACAACCCATAGCTTAAAGTGTTGGTGGAGGAAGAAGTGCTACCGTTGGTGATCACGAGTATGCCGCCCAAGTCACAGTATCCGGGCCATTCATAATACCCCGCAGGAGGAGAACCCGATCCGCACAAAGAAGCATTCGCTCCAACCGAGATGGAGATCGCCGGCGTGCCGTTCAGATGCAGATCGTTGCTGTAGATGTTGCCCAGCATTCTCGCGGTCAGGTTCGTGCCCAAGTAGGTCAACAGCGTGTTTACGGTCACGTTGGTAAAGGTCGCGTTCGTGGCATTAACTGTCCCCGAAATGTAGGCCGCCGTCTGGTTGGAGCCAATGCGGATGGTGCCCGCGTCTCCCACCACGCCCCTGATTGCCGATGGCGATATTGTTGTTCTCGGAAGACGTCCACGCGCTGCCGGCGAACGCGCCCAAGGCGAGGTTGTTGCTTCCTGTGGTGGTGTTTCCGTCCGCGCTATAACCAAGCGCCGTGTTCCAAGCGCCGAGGCTGCCTAGCAGCGTGCCGTAACCCACCGCTGTGTTATTGCTGCCTGTGACGCTATCGAATAGGGCATAGACACCGGCCGCCGTGTTGGCGTTCCCGCTCGTGAGCTGCTGCAGCGCGCTCCACCCGGCCGCGGTGTTGCTGGAGCCGGAGGTCAGGGCCTCCATCGTGGAGGATCCGGCGGCGGTATTGTAGCTACCCGACATAGAGGCCGCTCCCGTGAGCGCCGAGAATCCGATGGCCGTGTTGTTGTTGCCGGTCGCGTTATTGAAGAGAGCCTCCCAGCCGACGCCGGTGTTGTTGTTCGCCGACACGCCATACGACAGGGCGCTGACGCCGACGGCCGCGTTGAACGATCCGCCCTGATTTCGCAGCAAGGCGTCCGCCCCCAGGGCGATGTTGTCGGCGCCGGAAGTGTTGGCCGCCAGCGCCGTGTTGCCCTGCGCGAGATTAAAGCTGCCGGTCATCAAGGCATTGCCCGCGCCGCCGAGCAAGAAGTTGTAGGCGGACCCTGAATTGCCGTTGCCATAATTACAGGTCAATAAAGTGCCAACCGTGACGCCTTTGCCTGTGATAACGGTATTGGAGACCGTCAGGTTGCCCGTGTTCCAATCCAGCCACATATTGTTGCCACGGTTGATTTGCCAGACGATCGGCCCGGAATAGCCGTCGAAGATCAGACCGCCAGAGGGCGCGCTCTCCAAGACGACCGCATTTTGCCATTGTGGCGTGGGCGAGTAGCTTGGTCCGTAGGTCTCCAGCGTGCCGTAGCCAAGCGTTGAGACGGCCCCATTATCGAGTCTCAGCCCTTCGCCCAAAGTGGAGGAGAAGTTGGAGACTTCACAAAACACGGAGAAATTGGAAATGCCGACGCCCAATCCGCTACCCTGCTGGGTCCAGACATACCCGATGCCGGACTGCAGCTTGAGGTCTCCCGCTGCGATAAGCCGCAAGCTGGGCACGTTGCCGGTCCTGGATTCGGATTCGATGGAGACTTCATTCTGCGCGACGGTGCCCGACCCGATGTAGATGCCCTGGTCCTGCGAAACGTCGTTTTCGACCGCGATGTAGGGAATCGAGGTCCCGTTGCCCACCGCGCCAAATCCATCATGGTTGGCGTGAAAGAAAAGGCCGTCGGGATATTCAAAATCGAACAGCAACTGGCTGGTGTTGGTCTGCGTGACCGCCAGCATGTAATTTGTGGCGACAAATTCCGCCAGCGCAAAATTCCAGCCCATGATCAAGGTGCCGTTGGTCGTGAAAATGAAGGAATTAGTATTGGCCGAATTGGTGATAACAACGCCGACGAGATTGGTGTTTGTCACCAAGGAGAGCCGGCCGCTCGGCACCTGCCCGGAACTGAGCAGCGACGCATTCTCCGATCCGCCGCCGCCACTGCCGACGGGCGACGGAACCAGGACGAGTTCCCCGTTGGAGTTGCTGACAATGTTGCCCGCCGCCAGACTGTCGGGATCGATGTTGGCAAGTTGGATGTCCGTGACAAATTCGGCGCTGCCATTGGTCGCCAGATAGTAGGAAGATGGAACGGCGGCCAGGACGCTGGCGGGGTTTTGGAGGTCCAGGAAATTGTAGGAATTGGTGTTGTTTGGGACGGCGATGGAGACGGTGTCGATGGAGGGGCCGACGGTTACGTTGTAATAGCCCGTCAAGACATTGGTGGCGGCAAAGTAACCGTTGGAGGTGACTGGCACCGTGAAGGTCTGACGATACTCGAAGATCGGATAGACGTTCATGGCGCGGGTCAGAGTGAATTGCACTTGCGTGCCGGCCGGGGCGGTGCTGGTGGATGTGCTCAAATACCCGTAAACGGTGGCCTGGGAAAACAGGGCTGAAGGATAAAGGCTGAAGGATAAAAATAAAATGAGACGTTGGACGGTGGTTTTCATATTATTAGCATTCCATCTTTCTTAAAGCGCGTGGAAAGTGAAGACGGCGGACGAATTGGTGAAGCCACCGCCGGCGCAGATGGGGAACGCGACCTTGTAACCGAGATTGGTGAGGGATTGCGGGCCCGCCACGATGTTGCTCTGAGCGTCGAAAATGGTCATGTTCGTTGCGCCGGAGAGCCAGATAAAACCATTCATGCCGTTGGTGTTGCCCCAGGCTGTCGCCGTGATGGCGGAAACGGAATTCGTGGCGTAAGAGGCGAAGCCGTTGGTGCTCATCACGCCGCCGGGTCCGGCCGAGAATGAGCCGGTGGAACTGCTAATCACGAGCAGGCCGTTTGTCCCATAGCTGTTGGTGATGCCGTTGCAGATGTTGGTCGATCCGGTCGGGCCAAAGGAATTGGTATAATTGGCAGTGTAATAGGTCCAGGCGCCAGTGGCCAGGCCGTTGGTAAGCAGGACGGTGATGGTGCCCGTGATGGCGCTGCCAGGAACGCCAGTCAGGCCCGCGCCGCTGCCGGTGAAGCTGCCGGAGTTGGCCGTGAAGCCGGTCGCAGTGACGGCGCCAGTGACGTTGACGGCTCCGCCAAAATTCGCGCCGGCGGAGGCGTTCAGAGTGCCTGCGTTTCCGGCTGTGGCAGGGCCAAGAGTCAGAGAACCCGCTTCCAGAGCGAGGTCATGCGCTCCGAAAGAGCTGGCGCCGAAATAGACGCCATTACCACCGGAGGAATAAATCGCCAGGAAGCCATCGAAGTTGCCAATTTGATCGCCGCTGTTGTCGGCGAACAGATTAGCCGTGGCCGTGTTCGCGGTCTTGGAATAATTGGCGGTGTTCGTGCCGCCGGCGGTGATGTTGGTGGCGACGGTGAGACTGGCGCCGACGGTGGCATTGGTTGCGACAGTAAGGCTGCCCGCGGAGACGCCCGCCGTGAACGCGCCGGCGGCGCCGTTGATGGTGCTCAGGCAGTTGATGGCGCCGTTCACGGCGAGCGAGGAGAGAAAGGTGATGACGCCGGTGAAATTGTTGGTAAGGATGGCCGACGGCAGCGTGGCCAAGGGGAGCGTGCCGAGCAATTGAGGCGCCTGCAAATTCGTCAAAGAGACAGCGTTGTTGGAAGAGAGTGTTTTGAGGGGTCCTTGCACGTCGATTTGCCCTGAGCCGTTCGTTAAAAAATTCAGGGGATTGTAAATATCGCTGCCGCCGCCGCCGCCACTGCCGATGGCAGCGCTGATGGCCGCCGCATTTGAGTTCCAAAAACCCGCATTGGCGGGTTGCTCATTGGTGGTGCCGATCATCAGTGGTTTGTAGGCGGAGACGCTGTTGGTGGGGGCGGCTTGGAGAAAGGCTGAAGTATAAAGGCTAAAGGCTAAAGCGAAGAGTAACGCTAAAGTATCAGGGCTGAAGGCTGAAAAAAGAATCTGGATTTTAGCCTTTGGCCTTAAGCCTTTAGCAGTTGGGTTCACGGGATTCATTGGGTTCATGGGTCAATATCCTTGGTCGGAGAGTTGGAGGGTGAGCACGCCGCTGTCGTTGAGGATGTTCAGCGTATGGTAAAGGCCGGTGGACGTGTCCAGGATTTGCGGGACAATCTGACCGGCGACGGTGTAAAGGCGGAAGGCCGCCAGCGGCGGCGCGGTGGCCGTGCTGATCGGGCCGTCTTTGACGGTGATGGGGCCGTCCAGCACAGTAATGGTTTTGGGCGGGCTGTCGGTGGTCTGCACGGTGACGCGGAGCCAATAGTTGATGCTGGTCTGCCCATTGAGCGTGATCGCGGTCTGGTTGGCAGGGAAAACGATGGAGGCGTGGACAAAGGGCGTGGTGTCGTTGTTCCAATCTGTCTGCGTGAGCGAGTCGTTGATCGTGCTCGTGGCGCCGCTCATCATCGGCGGATTGGTGTCGGCCTCGTTCTGGAAAATCTGCGCGGTGATCGAGCCGAGGTTGGTGATGACCGGCCAGCCGGAGCCGGAGCTGGGCGCGGTCGCGGTGATGAGGACGCCGTCGTAACCGAGGCCGAAATCAAATTGGATGTCATCGCCGCGGAAGAAGGACACCTGCGCATTGTTGCGGTTGATGTCGGTGAACGTGTTCGGCGTGGCGAGGTCGCAGAACAGGCGGATGGGAACAACGAGATTAGACATAAGTTAAGAGTTGAGAATGCAGAATGCAGAGTTCTTTAAGTGAAGAGTTGAGAGGGCAGAATTCAAAGCTTTGCTGTCACTTTGCACGATGCAGTTTGCATTTTTCACTTTGAAGTTCATTGTGATTGCCAGCGGGTGTTGCGTTGGGTGGCTTCCAGGGCTTGGACGCGGCTCATCATCGAATTGATCTCGTCCAGCAAATGGCCTTGCTGCGCGCCTTGATTTTCCTGCAGGCCGATCAGGAAATCATTTAACTCGATGAGCTTTCTGACTTCCTCCGGGCTGGCGCGGCCGCCTTCGCGGTCACGCATGGCCGCGCTGTGTCCTTTGGTCTTTTTGTTATCATCATATATTTTGTTCTTTCATTGCGCGTTCATTTTTCACGCTGATGCGATTTCACCGCAGAGGAAGCAATCCGGCGGGGCTGTTGGGCGCGCGGCCGCGATGGGCCTGTCTGCCCCGGCCGCCGCCGGGGACCGCCGGGCCCCTCTGAAAAAGAAGAAAACGGCTTCTTTTTCATTGACGTTCTTTACTTTTTTTGCAACTTTCATCGCATTAACGGACACAGATTACTTCAGTTTATGAAGTAGTGCAAAAAAAAATGAAATTATTTTTAAAATATGGTGAAACACGACAATTCAGTTAATGAAGAATTTAGGAAAACCATGGCCCTGGCCCGCTGGTCTGCCGCCGAAACAGCCCGCCGCCTGGGGGTCAGTGAATCCTCGATTTCCGCCTATATCAACGACAACCAGGTCCCGCCGCAGGCCAAAATCAGCCTGTTGCGCCTCCTTGTTGATCAATTTATAAATAATCCGACAGAAGATGAACAAAACAAGTCTTCATTAAATGAATCAAATCCAGCGCGGGGACCGGCCCGCCCGTCCGCGGCCGCCAAGAAAAAGAGCCTCCGTGAAATCCGTTTGGACGCCCTTTACATCCGCATCGAAACCCTGGCTGGAGGCCTGCGCTTTTTCGAGAACGCGGCGGAGAGAGTGGAAGCGGCGGAAGAGTTGGCGGCCCTGGCCACCGAACTGGCCGTCAAACTGCAAACCCCGGGCGCGCCCAAAGCTCCGAAATGAACCTCCGTGGGGGTTCCAGGAAGGAGAATTCCCCGCGCAGAGCCGCCGAGCGCGCGGAGAAAGGCAAAGGAAATCTTCCCGCCTTCCGTTATTTCTTGCTTTCTCCGCCGCCCTCCGGCCTCGGCGCGAGAATCCTCATGCAACCGCCTCCCTCGGCGGATCCGGCAGCCCGTTGACGATGCGGTGATGCCGTCCTTCATGCGCTCCAAACCAAAGGTCAAAACCAACCCAAGTTGCAGCTTGGCCAGCACCAGCCAAGGGGTGAGTCCCACCAGATTGAACCAAGCGGGCCGTGCTTTTTAATCATCGCGCAGCCATACCGTGACCGGCACTTCACGGCGCGCTCTCAACCCTTCTCATGATGCCTTCCTCAAAAAGAAAACCGCCCTGCATCCGACCAAAAAACGCCCGGCGTGGGCATTGCCTGCGGCTGGCGCGATCTTGGACCGCTTCCTGCACCATGCCCAGACCATTGCCATTACGGGGCGCGGTTCCCGGCTCAAAGACCATTCCACCGTTGCCGGAAAAGAGGACAAAAACAAGAAGATCAAATCCAAGCCCAACGAAACTTCGACCACGGAACCGGCGAGCTGAATGGCTCGCTTTCCGGTTCTGTTCGATTTATTTTGCCGTTCACGGATTATGGACATTGCCAGTGACGGGAGGTCGTTTTAGCTTGGCCGATGTTGGCTGGACATGAGAAAATTGCTTAAACGAAGTGCGGGGGCGGCAGCCCTGATCCTGGTCGTTTTGCTGACGGCAGGGCTTCAACCCAATATACCCGAGATGCAGATGGGCAAACCGTTGCCACCGGGGAAAGTGAGGCCGCAAATAGTCATCGTTAGGGATACAGCTATGCTCCTGGCGCCGAATGGGTCGCTTTGGGCTTGGGGCGGCAGGTTTTCTGGCGGCATGTGCGTATTCCCGAGTCACACAACCTCGCCGGTTCCACGCCGCATTGGGTCGGACACGGATTGGTCGCAGGTGTCCTTAAGCGCGGATCAAACGGGGGCTTTGAAGAACCATGGCAGCTTGTGGGCGTGGGGTTGGTACCTCGAGAACCAAAACGGCGGGATAGACCACTTCAACCGCAACGGCACTCCGACCCGCATCGGCACGGGAACCAACTGGACGCAAATATGCACCGGCGGCGCTCACAATCTGGCTCTAAAAAATGACGGTTCACTCTGGGCGTGGGGTGACAACCGAGAAGGCCAATTGGGTGATGGCACCACCAGCATGAGGTCCGTCCCGACCCTGGTCGGCTTGGATCGGGATTGGCGGACAATGGCGGCGTCCGACATGAACAGCTTTGCAATCAGAAGCAATGGCACCATCTGGGGCTGGGGATATGCCGCCACCAACAATTATTTGTCATCAAAAAAAATCGACGGTCGCCTCCAGATCGCTGAAGGCGCCGGCGCCAACAATTATTTGGCGCCGAGGCAAATCGAGTCTGGCACGAATTGGCTGGCCCTTTCGTCAGAACTTCTCGGATTTAAAAGCGATGGAACATATTGGCGTATGCTCCTCAGCCAGTCCGCCTACCGTCCAGGACTCCCCGCAAACTTCACTTTAATCGGACGGGACAGGGATTGGACTGAAGCCTATTACGGGCAGGATTCTTTCTTCGGCCGCAAGAAAGACGGCAGTTGGTGGGGCTGGGGCCAGAATTACAATGGACGACTCGGCATCGGCACGAATGTCACCGCAGCGGCATCACCGCAGCGCCTGCCCTTCGACTTCGATCCTTGGGCCTTCGCGGCGGGATCAGGAACAACTCTTTTGTTAGGCAAGGATGGCAAATTATGGACGTGGGGCACTCGCTTGGGCGCGGCCAAATCAACCATTGACAACATTGACCAAACGCCATTCCTGCTCTGGGAGCTACTGCCGGAAGTGCGCCGCTCGCTAATCCAATGATCATGAATCACCATTTTATCCCCCAACATCCCTGAAAACAGACACTTTCCGAAATGGGGCATGGGGTCCGCTCGCAATTTATTCTGTCCCTCCTTCCCATTTCCCTGACAATTTGCGTGTCCGCGGAACCGGATTCCTTTGCGCCCGCAAGCAAGCCGGAAACTTGGTGTTGGATTCCGTTCCAGGCCACCCTACAATTTCAGTCGGAGGCTGGTTTCAATATGCGAACCAGCCGTGGGACCATAAAAAGTTCGCCGTAAAACATATATGACAGCAAAAGAAATCCTCGCAGAGTTGAAACCGCTGGGGCGCGAGAGCTACAAGCGGCTGCTCTCCAACAACCACGGCATCAAGGAGCCTTGTTTTGGCGTGCCCGTCAGCGAGCTGAAGAAGTTCCAGCAGCGCATCAAGAAGAATTACCAATTGGCGCTCGATCTTTACGACAGCGGCAACTATGACGCGATGTATCTGGCCGGTTTGATCGCCGACGACGCGCGCATGACCAGGAAGGACCTGCAGCGGTGGGCGGAAAAGGCCTATGTCAGAGCGCTGGCCGGCTCCACGGTGTCGTGGGTTGCGGCCGGCAGTCCGCATGGCAAAGAGATGGCTCTAAAATGGATTGATTCGCCGAAACCCCTGGTGGCCGTGGCAGGTTGGGGGACCTTGAGCAGTCTGGTGTCGATCAAGGACGACGCTGAACTGGAGGTGCCGGAGCTCAAGGGCCTGGTGCAGCGCGTGCGGCAGACGATCCATTCAGCACCAGACGCGGTGCGCCGTCCGATGAACGCGTTCGTGATCGCCGTCGGCAGTTACGTGCAGCCACTGACGGAATTTGCCCTCCAGGCCGCCGAGAAGATCGGCCCGGTGACAGCGGATCTGGGAAACAACGATTGCCAGATTCCGTTCGCTCCCGAGTACATCCGCAAGGTGCAAAAGCGCGGCGCCATCGGCAAGAAGCGAAAAACGGCCAAATGCTGATCTGTTTGTCAGGGCAATTCCGGTTTCTGCGTCCGCGTTATAAAACGACGACGGCCTGAACGATTTAAAAATCAATCAGGCCGTCGGTGTTGTGGAACCCCTAAAGACCGGCATCAGTTTCCAGCTCGGCCATCCCCCGCCATGTGTCAGCGCGAATGGGTCGCGCGCGAGTTCGGGCTGGAACCATACCAAATGTCAGCTCCCGGCGCGATTGGGGCGGGCGGTGATGGCGATTTTGCCATGACGGCGACTTGGACTTCGGGATTGGGCTGACCCGGCGTTGGCTGTGTTGTTGTCACGGTCGAGCATGCGGGTTGAGCGGGCCGGAAGCGAGAGGCGTAGGTAGCGCTGTTAAACCAAGGGAAGGCGTAAGCCGGCATCGAAACCAGCATCCCAACTGCCAAGGTCATCATAAGACTCTTTGTTTTCATACATATCCTTTCTCTAGCAAGCGAATGTTGTGTTCGCTATCACTACTATCAATCGAGTGAGGCTAATTAGCATATAAAAACACGCCCTGACGGCGTAAAAAATCCATCAACGCGCAATTAGTCTGTGATCCAAGGCCGGGTGTTTGTCGCCGCTGGCGCAGGCGGCACAGTTCTTCCGAATGCGGGTTTTGCGGACTTTGGCCAGGGAGCCTTCGAAAGCGACCCAACCGCTGGTCGCCGCTGACTCAAAACCCGGAAATGGGCCCCCGAACGCCGTCGCCGAATAATCACATTGGCAAAAGACGCGAAACTGTTTACAAAGACATGCCGACATGAGCCAAACAACCGTCGAGCCACAGCGGCCGCCGCTGATCGACTTGCTCGCGGGCTACCCGCGAGAGCGTGATTTCTTTGACGAAGCCTTTTCCACCGGCGCCGAATTGCTGCCGCATTACGCCCGCTTTGTCGAGGCCATCCAAAAGTTGGGCGCGGCCGAACTCAAGCGCCGCCGCGAGTCCTGCCGCCGCCTCCTCCATGAACAAGGCATCACTTATAATATTCATGGCGAAACCAACGCTCGCGGCGTCGAACAACCGTGGCAGGTGGACCCCATCCCCCTGGTCATCGCGCCCGAAGAATGGCGCTCCCTGGAGGCGGCGCTGATCCAACGCGCCACCCTCATCAACGCCATCCTGGCCGATTGCTACGGGCCGCGCGAATTGATCCGCTCCCGCCGGCTGCCGCCCGCCCTGGTTTTCGCCCAGCCCGATTTTCTCCGCCCCTGCCACGGCATCCGGCCGCCCCACGACACCTATCTGCATTTCTATGCCGCCGACCTGGCGCGCTCGCCCGACGGACAGTGGTGGGTTATCTCCGACCGCACGCAAGTCCCCACCGGGGCCGGTTACGCGCTGGCCAACCGCCTGGTCACTTCGCGCGCGCTGCCCGAAGCTTTTCGCAGTTGCCAGGTGCATCGGCTGGCGGGATTTTTCCGCGACATGCAGACCTCGCTCGCGCGCTTAGCCCTCCGCCAGGCCGACAATCCCCGCGTCGTCTTTCTGACCCCAGGCCCGTACAGCGAAACTTATTGTGAGCAAAGTTACCTCGCCCGCTACCTCGGTTACATGCTCGTCGAAGGCCAGGACCTGACCGTCCGCGACGACCGCGTCTATCTGAAAACTTTGAGCGGCTTGGAGCCAGTCCACGTCATTTTCCGCCGCGTGGACGACGATTTTTGCGATCCACTGGAATTGCGCAACGATTCCATCCTCGGCGTGCCCGGATTGCTCGAGGCCTTGCGCGCCGGCAACGTCGCGGTCGCCAACGCGCTGGGCACGGGCTTGCTGCAAAGCCCTGCGGTCATGGCGTTTTTGCCGGGACTTTGCCAGCATCTGCTCGGCGAAGAATTGAAAATTCCCTCCGTCGCCACTTGGTGGTGCGGACAACGCTCCGCCCGCCAGCACGTCCTGGAGAATTTGGACCGGCTGCCCGTCCGTCCGGCCTTCCGCTGGGATGCGCCGGAACCCGAACCGCTGCCCGAACTTAGCGCCGCCCAGCGCGAGGCCCTCGCCCGGCGCATTGAATTTCAACCGCATCTCTTCGCCGCGCAGGAACAGGTCGAACTTTCCACCGCTCCTTCCTGGGGACCGGACGGTTTGAGGCCGCGCCCGGTTGCCTTGCGCGTTTATCTGGTGGCCATGGACGGCGCTTACAAGGCGATGGCCGGCGGATTGACGCGCGTGGCCGCCGCCAGCGGCTTGCACACCCTCTCCATGCAGCATGGCGGCGCCAGCAAGGACACCTGGGTTCTGAGCCAGGAACCTGTCGAGGCCCTCACCCTGCTCACCGCGCCGGGCGGCGGCATCGAGTTGCGCCGCGTGGGCAACAATCTTCCCAGCCGTCTAGCCGACAATTTTTTCTGGCTCGGCCGTTACGCCGAGCGGGCCGACGCCACCGCGCGCCTGCTTCGCGGCGCCTTCTCCCGTTTCACGCCGGAAAACACCGCCGGCGCGCTGCCTCCCCTTTCGCCCATTTTGCAAACGCTCAAATTGCCTGCCGGCGAAGAAGATTCCGTAGCAGCCGCGTCGGTTTCCGAAAGCGACCTCTGGGCAGTGGTCTTCGATCCAGACCGGCCCGGCAGCCTGCGCGCCACGGCGGACGAACTCCAGCGCCTGGCCATGTTCCTGCGCGAACGCACCTCCAACGACCTTTGGCACGTGTTGAGCACTCTGGCCGAAAGGCTGGCCATGCCCGCCGGCACCTTGGGCCTGCTGGCCGGCGACGCCGTCGGCCTCCTCAACCAAACCTTGCTCAGCCTGGCCGCCTTCCGCGGTTTGGCGCGGGAAAACATGACCCGCGCCCACGGCTGGCGTTTTCTTGACATGGGCCAGCGCATCGAGCGCTCGATCCATCTCTGCGCCTTCCTGGACCACGCCCTCGGTTCGCCGGACGCCGATAATCCCAGCGTTCTGGAAGCCGTGCTGGAGGTCGCCGACAGCTCCATCACCTATCGCGGCCGTTACAATCTCTTGCCCAATCTGGGCACCGTCTATGATTTGGTGCTGCTGGACGACACCAATCCGCGCTCGCTCCTCTTTCAACTCAACCAGTTGGTCAAACACTTCGAACGCCTGCCGGGCGAACGCGAAAACGCCCTCCCCAGCCCAGGACAACGCGTCCTGCTGGAGTGCTTGACTGCCCTGCGCCTGCTGGACCCGCGTGACTTGAACCGCCTCCAGAGCGGCTGGCAGGAGAGCGACGTGGGCAAGGTCATCCAACAAATCCGCCTCCAGATGCCCCGCCTCTCCGACGCCATCGCCGCCAGCTACTTCGCCCATTCCACCATCTCTCGCGCCGGGGGCAGCGCCGACCTTTGATATGACTTTCGACGTCGTCCATCGCACCCTTTACCGCTACAGCCAGCCGGTGACCGTTTCGCAGCACGCCGCGCGCGTGGAACCGCGGGCGCTGGCCGGCCAGATTGTCGCGGACTTCTCCTTGCGCATCGAACCCGCCCCGACTCTGCGCAAGACGCGCGACGATTACTTCGGCAACCGGGTTTGCTTTTTCAGCATCCACGAAGTCCATTCCCGGCTGGAAATCGTCGCCCGCAGCCGCCTCACCATCGCCGCCGTCACCCCGCCCGTGCTCTCCCTTTCCCCGCCATGGGAGAAAGTCGTGGAATTGTTTTCCGATCCTGTTTCACCGGAAGTGGTGGAACCGTATGAGTTTGTGTTTGACTCGCCGCTGCTCCGCGCCTCCGAGACCTTGGCCGCCTACGCCCAGCCCAGCTTCCCTGCCGGCACCCCCTTGCTCTCCGCGGTGCTGGATCTCAACCGCCGCATCCACGCCGATTTCAAATACGACCGCGTTGCTACGACGGTGGCGACGCCCTTGGAAGAAGTCATGGAAAAGCGGCGCGGCGTCTGCCAAGACTTCGCGCATTTGGCCATCGCCTGCTTGCGCTCTTTGGGGCTGGCCGCGCGTTACGTCAGCGGCTATCTGCGCACCCGTCCCCCCGAAGGCAAACCCCGGCTGGTCGGCGCCGACGCCTCCCATGCCTGGTTTTCCGTCTTTTGCCCCGAACTGGGATGGGTGGATTTCGATCCGACCAACAACCTCCTGCCCGAATCCGACCACCTCACGCTGGGTTTCGGACGCGATTTCGGCGACGTCAGCCCCATCAGCGGCATCCTGACCGGCGGCGGCAAACACGATGTCAAAGCCGCCGTCACCGTGAGCGTCCTATGAGCCGCGCCCGCTGGCAGATTCACCATCGCACCTCCTACACCTATCGGGCCCCGGTGCGCGAGAGCTTCAACGACGTGCGCCTGAAGCCTCCGAGCAACGAGCGCCAGAGCGTCGAATCATTCATCTTGACAACAACCCCGGCCGCGCCGGTGCAGCAGTACCGCGATTTTTATGCCAATTGCGTCCACCACTTTGAGATTCCCAACCCTCATGCCAGCCTCCTGATTGAAAGCCGGGCGGTGGTGTTGGCCCATCCGCCGCTGCCTCTTTCCGCCGCCGCCATCCTGGCCCCGCTGGCCGCGCTGCGCGATTTCGCCAAGTCCGGCGATTACGCCGATTACCTCGGCCCCAGCCGCTTCGTCGATGTCGAACCTCAAACCTGGCGTTTGGCTCTCGACGCCACCGTCGGCATCGCCGACGCCTGGCAGGCCGCCCAGGCCCTGATGCGTTTCGTGCATGGCCATCTGGACTATGCGCCGGCTTCGACCCATGTTCACACGCCCTTGCGCGAGGCGCTGGCGCAACGGCGCGGCGTCTGCCAGGACTTCGCCCATGTCATGCTCGGCATGTGCCGCGCGCTCAAAATGCCCGCCCGCTATGTCAGCGGCTACCTGGCCGTCGAGAAAGCCCGCTCCACGCACGCCTGGGTGGAAGTGTGGATTCCCACCGCCGGATGGCTGGCCCTGGACCCCACTCACAACCGGCAGATCGACGAAACATACATTAAAATCGGCGCCGGCCGCGATTATGCCGATGTGCCCCCCGTCGCCGGCTACTACAGGGGCACCATGGAACGCAAATTGGAAGTGGACGTGCAGATTGAGGCCATTGCGTGAGCGGGCTCATGAACTTTCGCAACCTGAGTCTTATTTGCGACCCTCTACGTTTTCATTGGATTCGCGCACAGGATCGCAATGTGTGGGGAGCGCGGCCGTCCCGGTCGCCGCCGGGCGCGTCTCGCGCCCCGCTTCTTGGCTGACCGCCTTGAATCGATTGTTTCCGTTTGCAAAGCGCCAATGCCTCCACTAGTTTGGCGTTATGAGCAAGGCTGCAACTTTGCAAAATGCCGAGCGCGAGGCCTATTATCAGGCGCAAGCAGCATACTATCTGGCCGAAACCAACCGAATTATTAAACGCTTGGCCAATGAGCGTCTACGTCACAACCGGCGCCGCGTCGAAAACCCAAAATCAAAACGCGAAATCGCCCCAAGTGAATTACATCACATGCTCCCCGCCATTCTCGACTTTTAAAGGAGAACCCTGAGACGCGAACTTGAATGCAAGAAATTGACCGCCTATCCGTAAAATTTTTGAAAATATTACTTGCACGTAACCAATAGCATGTGTTATACGTCTCTACTTTCGATGAAAACTTGCTTAAACATATCAGTCACGAGTTGGCCGACGATGCCGGTCGCGAAAGCGACACGTCATAGCCGGAGCACCCAAGGCTGTATGTTTAGCCTTGGACTATCCTTGGCCTCTATCGGGAAACAGCCCGAAGGTAATTTGGATAGACATGGTGCAGGCAGGTAACGAATCGAAATAAAATTTCTTCACCCTGCTTACCGCGTGTAAGCAGGGTTTTTTGTTTTTCCTGCAAGAGCATGAAGATAAACGAATAGCGACGAAAGATAGACAATCTGTGAATAGGAACAAAGCGACATCCAGGTGATGTCTTCTGGCGACAAGTTGAAATTGGCGAGGACGAGCAGAAAAGCCTCACCGGTGGGGTCTGCCCACGACCGGAAGACAGTGTCACGAAGACGAACTAGACGAATTTTAGATTTACATATTAAGGGCTTCGCAGGAGGTGTGCCCCTAAACACCGAAACAGCCGCCGTGAAACCGCGGGTTGGTATCTGAGAAGATAGCAAGAGGTGTTTGTTCTTTGTTGAAATGGCATGGGCCGGGAGCATGAACGCTCCCGGCCCTTTTATTTTCCGCGGTTGTGATTTAAAAGGAGAATATCTCCCCGCCAAGGAGGAAGTCCGGGTGCAACTCCCGGCAACCGCACCATTCATTCGTTCACAGGCTGAGCGTCAGCACGCGGCCGAGTTTCCAAAACTCAGCTAATTCGGGGCAGCACCGAGGCAGCCTGCCATTTTCCGGGGTCGTGGCAGACAAGTAATGCACTTGCCCTGCAAGCAAGTTGATATGGGAGCGTTACCCATCGACTCCACCATTTCACTGCGGGGAACTCGACTAAAGCACAGAGAGAAGCCTCATAAACTTCTTTAGATGGGTGTGATTCCCACCCCCGCTACCAAATTCAGGGAAGTGAACCGGCTATCCGGCCGTAACCCGGACGTCCCAAAACTTGCCGGAAGCGACGACTGGAGCATTACCAGCACTTCCCACCATTTCTGGACTCGTAGCTCAATCAACAGAGCGCCCCGTTGTCTGCGGGAGGATTGAGGGTGCAAGTCCCTTCGAGTCCGCCAATTTCACGGAATGTAGCTCAGTCTTTAGAGCACCCGGCTTGGGACCGGGAGGCCGCAGGTGAAAATCCTGCCATTCCGACCATTTCGCTGCCGTGGCCGAACAAATCAGGCATCCGTCTTCTAAGCGGATTCACGCAGGCGAGAATCCTGCCGGCAGTGCCATTGCCAGGTGGTGTCAAAGTAGCACGGCGGCCTGTTAAGCCGCTGGTGGCCGTCTGCAAAGACCTTGGTGCGAGTCCAAGTCTGGCAGCCAATTTACGTCTCGATTTGCAGCTACGGCCCAAGCACGACACGAAACCCCGTATAACTGTAGCGGCTCCACGTGGATGCAAATCCGCGTGCAGCGCAACGACAGAGTTCAATATTCTGATTGTAACAACCACCGCGAAGAACCCGCTTGGGAGGCGAACCAGGAATCTCATCGGAGCACCATTGAAAGACATTGCCGATCATGTCATACAGGCCCCAAGGGTTGGGCTTGAAACTGGCGACCGGCGCAGTGAATGGATACCCGTCATCGAAGGAAAACGTGGACGCATCGGGCGTTTCGCGTGTTTCTCTGCGCAACGATAAGTCGGGCACGTTGGCATAACCTTTCAGGCTGGCGGGATCATCCCCGGTGAAAAAGGTGTTTGTCGTGCCGGCGCGACACGCATACTCCCATTCCGCTTCGCTCGGCAGGCGCACTTTCATGGTTGTTTTTGTGCCAAGCCATTTGCAAAACGCCACCGCATCGTTCCAGCTCACATCGCACACCGGAAAATTGTCCGTCATTGGCCAACCCGGATTGCGCCAAGTATATCGCGGATAATAACCTTCGAAACGGTGCCGCGTCGCGTTGAAGCCGTGGCCTCCTTGGTAATGAGGTCGTTGATCGGTTTCGGCGTCGGTTTTGTAGCTCGTCTCCAGAACGAATTGCCGGAACTGACCGACCGTCACCGTCGTCCGACCCAAATAGAAGCCGTACTCGATCCGGGCCAGTCGCTGCGGTTTTTCTTCCGGTTCGGCCAGCTTATCCGAATCGGGCGCACCCATTAGAAATTGTCCAGGCTTAATCCGAATGAATTCGAATGGCTGGCTGTCGCCCACTTTGAGCGAAAGCTGATTCGTGTTCGTTTCCGCTAAAATACTCATGGAGCAAAGCCCCAGGCAGATCGAATGGCACAACTGCTTTAACATTTTGCAGAAGGATTGCCTAGCCCGACTTGACGGATTCG
>PLIU01000052.1 GCA_003140095.1 Verrucomicrobiales bacterium
GGGCAACGAGATCGATGAAAGTATCTACTTTTCCAATTGTAAAGCCACGCTCCGCCCGGAAGGCGGTGACCACTGCGAAGGGCACCTTGGCATCGTTCCCGGGCTCGTTTATCTTACCGTTTCCCTGCACCTGGTAGAAGTGGCCATCTAGCGCCAGCATCTCGCCATCCAGACCATCAAACGTACCGAGACCGAGGTCGCCGTGTTGCTTCAACTCGCCGACGGTGACCACGCCGTTGTAAACGCCTTTCACCAGCGCGGTGGAAGTGGAGACCTGGAAAAGCGTCGAATGGTCGATTTCAAGCGCGTCGGCCAGGACCGACATGACAATGTGCGCTTGCGGTTCGCCAGTGCGGGCGCTTCGAGCCGCCAGGGCTTTCATGAGCGATTCAGATATATTACAGGTCAACGTTGGCATGATGGCCCTCAAATGAGTGCCTGCGGCAGCAACTGCTGGCCGAGGGCTTTGTTGTGGCTATAGTCTACTGGCACATCAATTAACACCGGACCAGACAGCTCCATTGCTTTTCGCAAGGTCGGTGCGAAATCCTCGGCCCTCTCTATTGCAAAGCCGCGCGCTCCCATAGATTCCGCGAATCGGACGGTATCAATCGGGCCAAAAGCCACGCCTGAGCTGCGCCCGTACTTTAATTCCTCTTGGAATCGGACCATGTCATAGAACCCGTCTCGCCAAACAATATGAACGAAATTGCACTTCAGCCGCACTGCAGTCTCCAATTCGGCCGAGGAGAAGTGGAACCCTCCGTCTCCGGAAATGGAGATCACCTTGTCGCCAGGTCGGACCAGACAGGCGGCGATCGCCCACGGCAGGGCCACGCCAAGCGTCTGCTGCCCATTGCTGATAAGCATCTGACGTGGCCGGAACACTTGCAAATAGCGGGCAATCCAGATGTGGAAGGACCCCATGTCGAGACACAGGGTTACGTCGTCCGCGACGACGGCTTGCAGATCGGCGACAAGCCGCAACGGATGAACCGGCATGCCGATCGCTTTCGCGCCTTGTTTCCGGATCATCGCCATCTCGTCGATCACCGAGCCAATTGCGGGATTGGTCCGTGAAAGAGAATGTAACCCCGCTGCCATCAAACTAATTGAATCCGCGATATCACCGATGATCTCAATCGCGGGCTTATATGTGGCGGCTATTTCGCAAGGGACTGCGTCGATGTGTACGATGTTCCTGTTGTGGCCTTTATTCCACGCGTCCTGGTCGTATTCGATCGGGTCATAGCCAATTGTGAGGACCAGGTCTGCGGCATCCAGCAGCTGGTCGGCAGGTTGATTGTGGAACAGGCCGACGCGGCCACCGAAGAGCGGCAGCAGTTCGTGCGTCAGGATGCCTGTGGCCTGGAAGGTGGTTACGACCGGCAGCGGCGCCGCCTGTAGAAGTGCCCTAATGGCCAGCGCCGCTCGTGGCTCGCTCGCCAGCATGCCGAGCAGCAGGACCGGACGCTTTGCTTTCGCTAGCAGCCGCGCCGCCTCGACGATGGCCTCGCTCGGCCCCGGCCCGAGCCGGACGGGGGCTACAGGGGTGAGCACTGCCGCCGGCACCGCGGCCTGCATAACGTCGCTCGGCAAGCCGACGAAAGCGGCGCCAGGGCGGAAGCTTTCTGCGGCGCGAAAAGCATTGGCCAATGTTTCGCCGATCGCCTCTTCAGACTCCACCTCGGCGCTGTATTTGGCGACTGAACGGAAGATCGTTGCAGTGTCCAGGCTCTGATGCGTTTGTTTCAAACGCACTGCCCTTGGCACAACGCCGCCAAGCCCCACCACCGGCGAACCCTCTGACGTGGCGGTCGCGAAGCCTGTAACGAGATTCGTTGTTCCCGGTCCAGAGGTAACAAGGCAGACGCCAGCCTTGCCTGTCAGTCGGCCGATGCCCTGCGCAATAAAGGCTGCATTCTGCTCGTGGCGGCATACGACGGTCTGGATGCGGGAGTCGATCAGCGCATCATAGACACGGTCGATCTTTGCGCCCGGTACTCCAAAGACATGGCGGACGCCTTGGGCCTCCAGGTGTCGTACGACGAGTTTAGCGCCACTAATGGAAACGGGCTTTTCTCTTTTTGAAGGTTGCGAGTTCGGTTTTGCAGTCATGGAATTGCGAGAGCTTTTGGACATGCGTAATAATGACTCATCGGAGCAGATTGGTTTCTGCCAGATCGAGGATTTCCGTGCCGCGCCCGTCAAGCACGGCCTTGATCATGTAGAGGCTGAAGCCCACAACCTGGTCCAACTGAATCGTGGGCGGCATCGAGAGTTCCTGGCGATGGACCACAACCTCCACCAACGCGGGGCCGTCATGTTGGAGCGCCTCGACCAGCATTGGACACACTTGCTCCGGTGTTTCCGCCCTCAAACCCAGCACGCCGGCGGCTTCCGCCATCTTCGCGAAATCAGGATTCCGCAGATCCGTGGCGAAGTCCAAAATCCCGGCCGCTTTCATTTCCAGTTCGACGAAGCCGAGGGAACCATTGCTGAAAACGACGATTTTAACCGGCAAACGGAGTTGACGCAGCGTGAGCAGGTCGCCCATGAGCATGGACAGACCACCGTCGCCTGATAACGTGATGACTTGGCGACCGGGATGGCTGACTTGCGCGCCGATGGCCTGCGGGAGGGCATTCGCCATGGAGCCGTGGTTGAAAGAGCCGAGCAAGCGCCGTTTGCCGTTCATCCTCAAATAGCGGGCGGCCCATATAGTGGGTGTGCCAACATCGCATGAAAAAATGGCGTCCTTCGCCGCCACTTCGTCGAGTACTTTGGCAAGGTATTGAGGATGGATGGGTTTGATGCCGGGTTCACTAGTGGCGAGAACGTCCAACCCCTGGCGCGCCGTTTGATAATGTTGGATGGATGCGTCCAAATGGGCGCTGTCGGTCTTTTCTTCGAGGTGGGGACAAAGCGCTTGGAGGGTTGCCTTCACGTCTCCCACCAAACCCAAATCCACCTTGGTCCTGCGGCCAATTTGTTCTCCCCGTATGTCCACTTGAATGATCGTGGCCTGCTCCGGATAGAATTGCTGGTAGGGAAAATCTGTACCTAGCATCAGGAGGATCTCGCATTTCATCATGGCGCGATAACCGGAGGAGAATCCAAGCAACCCGGTCATCCCCACGTCATACGGGTTGTTGTATTCGATGAATTCCTTTCCCCGTAGCGCATGAACAATTGGCGCTTTCAACCTCTCCGCCACTTGGATCAATTCGCTGTGCGCACCCGCACAACCCGCGCCGCCGAGGATGGTCACTCTCTTCGCTTGATTCAATACCTCGGCCAGATCGAGGATTTCGTCTTCCGAAGGAACAACCGTCGGCTTTGGTTCAGGAAAATGAAGGCGCGGTTCCTGGTAGGGCGCTGCTCGCAGGGCCACGTTTCCAGGCAGCACAACGACAGCAACCCCGCGCCGCGCGATGGCCGTTTGCATGGCTATTTCCAAAATGCGCGGCATCTGCTCCGGCTGGGAAATCAGTTCACAATAGTGGCTGCACTCGCGAAAAAGGTTCTCCGGGTGCGTCTCCTGAAAATACCCGCTGCCGATCTCCTGGCTCGGTATGTGGGCGGCAATCGCAAGAACCGGGACGCGGCTGCGTTGACAATCGTAAAGTCCGTTGATCAAATGTAAGTTACCCGGACCGCAGCTCCCGGCGCAAACCGCCAGATGCTTCGTCAGATGCGCTTCCGCTCCCGCCGCAAAGGCGGCGGTTTCTTCGTGTCTGACGGGAATCCAATTGATGTTGTCCCGCGTACGGATCGAGTCTGTGATTCCGTTGAGGGAGTCTCCCGCCAGTCCGTAGATATGCTTGACGCCCGCCGCCACGAGAGTGTCAACCAGCACATCTGCTACTCTTTTGTTGCTCATAAATTTCGTTGTCTCTTGTTGGTTTCTTCGTTTTTCATTTGCAATCATCTTCTCACGCCTCCACGCATTGATCGTGCCAAGTTCGCACCGGCTTGGATGCCCTTTTCAAAAACCTCTAAGGCTCAATGAAAAACGGACGAAATACGGTTATAGTCGATGGTTTGGCAGTCATCCTTCCGCGATAACCAGCGTCTAGCCTGAGACAGTGTCGAACGCCTGACACAATCCATTGTAATAAGAGGGCTGACCGACGATTCGCCGTAGCCGCATTTCATCCATTCTGTGTTCTGCCACAACGATTTGCCACGGTGAGCCCCAATGGGATGTAAAGTTGGCACAATCAATGCGTATTACCAGACGCGAATGAATGGAGTTAAAAAGAATACGGAATCTCCCGAATTGAAGATCGATAGCCGTCTTGGTTGCTGGTTTTGGTTTCTCGTTCGGATTGCAGGTTTAGCTAGTGTGGTGCGTGACAAATACAGTGCATTATGGCTCCGCACGGAGAGGCCTAATGTTTTGCTTGCGCCCGGCAGTATATGGCCGTCGGAGTTATCTAGTGCAATTAACTCGCACCACACTGGCGATGGCAGAACCAAAGTCTTGTTCGAAGACGGAGCTTTCAGCGAGTTGCCTCTCCTGCTGTCACCTCCTTCTCGACCGACAACTCAAAAATGTCGAAGACGCCGGGTGAATACAAGTATCCATTGGCCCCGTTGGGTTCGTGGCAACCAAGCTGGCTTTAGCCGCAGAATCCGAGCCGGCGCGGCCCGGCGACAATCAAAACAAAAAACAAGGAAAACAAATCATGAACACGATAACGACTAAAGATGGAACGCAAATTTATTTCAAAGACTGGGGTACTGGCCAGCCCATCGTCTTCAGCCACGGTTGGCCACTGAG